>JAVRLH010000012.1:0-19593 GCA_031961605.1 Thermoplasmatota archaeon | reverse complement strand
TCATCAAAGTCTTGATACAAAGCACTATTTGCAAACACCAGAAGATGCATTCTGGTCAAGATTGCCTGAAGAATGCAAATTAGGAATATTTTATGCACTTGAGGAAGGTGAGAAAAATGAAAAATAAAAAGTTAAGTCTTTATATAGTCAGAGAATATGGGATACTAAAAAAAATTATAAAAAAATTTCAGATTAAGTTTAGTTTTATCAATTGAATTTATCAATTATTCCTAAAGATCTATTTGTCTTTTTTATGCTTGATATTTTATCCGTTACTCCAAACATGGCCCTTATGGCATCAATGTTCTCTGGAACAACAATGCTCTCCTGATGAACAGCCTGTATATATGACATTTCCCTGCCCTTTACAAATATGCTATCCTTCCATACAACAGTTTCAAAGAAATCGGATCTTGTTCTACCCAGCTCTTTTGCCAGTTCCATGATCTGTCCTGTACTCTCAATACCAAGCTTCTTTTCTACCATATAAATCCTTGGATAGCTTGAAAATATTTTTGTTATTTCATCCTTTGTTGTTTCCCTCTTAAGCTTTGTTATTACAACATGAACATGCATGAGTGTTGTTGGAACCTTAACAGCATAGGTGTCAATGTTAAAGCCCCCTATCACTGAAAGAACATCCGGCCCATGATGGGATGGAAACTTTAATTCTGGAACTATTGAATTAATAGGTCCTTTTTTATGATCAAGTGGATCTGTTGCTCTCCTTACAAGTATAGCCTTCACATCCTCAAGACCTATTTCCATGTTGAGAGGATGTAGTGTTCTTATTAAACCTGTGGTGTTGCATGAAACAACCCTTACATATTTTCTCCCATTTGCATCATCGTAGTTGGCTGATGCGTTAAAGGAAAAACCTGTAAGCTCATGCTCTTCTCCACCCTCAAAAATAGCTTTTTTATTATAGCTATCATATATCTTCTTGTTCTCCTCACCAACACCCTCCGGCGTTGCATCAACTATAACATCAACATCCTTCAAAAGATCTTCAAGTGTACCTTCAACAGGCAAAACCTCTCCAATTTTCTTTGCAAATTCCTGATTAACTCCATAGATCTTTGTATGTTTTGAAAATTCCTTTAAAGCATAATCCGGTGATCTTTTTGTCACACCAACCAGTTCCATGTCATCCTGTCTCAGCACTGCTGAAGCGACCCTTTTCCCTATGGTTCCGAAACCGTTAATTCCCACCTTAATCATGGTTTTCCCCCCACAATAATGGTAATTGCAATCTTCAATAAAAATTTTTATAGTACCAGTTTTAGGAAAAGTTCAACGAAACGTTATGATTGTCTTGCTGCTCATAAAAAATAAATAGTTTATGAACATTCATCTTTCAGAATGAAAAGATTTTCAGGAACATTGATGGAAATAATCATTGCAATCGCCATAATAATCATAATATTTGGATCATTATTCTTATACACAGGGAACTGGCCTCCAATGGTAATTGTTGAATCATCATCCATGCAGCATGGCCAGAACTTTGTTTTTGGTGTTTTAAACACCGGTGATATTGCCCTTGTAAAAAAGGTAACAAATATAAGCCAGATTGTTACCTATGTGGAAGGCAGACAGATAAATTATATGAGCTATGGTGATTACGGTGATGTTATTGTTTACCAAAACATAAATGAATTGACAATACACAGGGCAATGTTTTATGTTTCTGGCTGGAATGGGGATGTTCCAAGGATTGAATATTTCAATTCCAGCTTTATGAAAATAATGGGACCTCTTGTTCTTATAGAAAATGTTGGACCGAGTCAAAGAAATCTTGTTGTTGATCTTTCAAATTATATAAACAAGGTGGGATTTGTAACGATGGGTGATAATAACCTTATTACATATTACAAATACACAAATCCCAACTATTCCTTCGGTGTTCTAGGTTATGAAGTTGCAGATCAAAATGCAGGAATATGTTCATCACTTGTTACAATAAACATGATTGTTGGAAAGGCTGCAGGATATCTCCCCTGGTTTGGGGATATAAAACTTCTTTTTACAGGACATACCTATTATGTTCCTGTACAATCCTGGATATATCTTCTATTATCCCTTTCAGCAATATTTGCCCTTGCCTATGTATGGGACAGGTATGGTTCAAAGAAGTCTTGATTGCTTTGGCAATGAATAATTGTTGAGCTTTGATAGATTCTCATCCTGTAGGATTACTTTTTTAACATCATTCACAGGTATTGAAAGATCTATCAACTTTGTTCTTCCGTATCTGCCCAGCGATTTTACCTTTGCAGAAACTAGCCCTTGCATATCCAGATCTGATAACATGTCAGTTATTCTTCTTGATGTAAGAACTGGTAAACCTGCTGCTAAAGCAAGGTTTTTGTATGCATCAAAAACCTCACCCGTGTTTACCTGTGTGTTACCTGATTCATAAAGTAGGGCTATGCCAAGTAAAAGAACCTTGGATTGTAAGGGTAACATTCTAAGCGATTCTGTAACAGCATCACTGTCAAGCTTAGCCCTTGCAAGATAAATATACTTTTCATTCAAATTTTTTTCACCGTTTGAAATGGCAACATAAACGGATGTTTTCAGGAGTTCTATGGCTTTCCTTGCATCACCATTTTCCTGTGCAGCCAACGTTGCAATTAGTTTTAGATTTTCATCATTCACAAAATTATTCAATTTTGCCAGATTTACCCTATCCTTCAGTATATCAAATAAATCACTGGAAGTATAAGGAGAGAAAACAATCTTTTCTTCATTTAGCCTACTTTTTACCCTTGGATCCAAAAATTCAGAGAATTTCACATCGTTCGTAATACCAACTATTGATATCTTTGACTTTTCAAGATCTGAATTCAAAAGGAGAAGTTGATAAAGAACATCATCACCATTTTTCATTACAAATTTGTCAATCTCATCAAGAACTATAATCACTATTCCTTCCCATTGATCAACCTTCTTTTTAACTGTTGAAAAAAGTCTATCAAAAGACCAACCGGTGAAGGGTATCTGTTCACCATTAAAACTGTTTCCTATGGCTTCAAAAACTGAATATGAATTGTCCTTAATCTCACAGTTCATGTATATGAAGGATAGCTTTTTTCCATTTGCAACATTCAAAAGTTCCCTGCCAACAAACCTTGTAACAGCAGTTTTTCCAGTACCTGTTTTTCCATATATGAAAACGTTGTGCGGTGATGTGCCCATAAGTGCGGTTCCAAAGTTATCAGCAAGCAAATTTATTTCCCTTTCCCTATGCGGCAACCTGTTCGGAATGAAATTTGTATCAAGGATCTTTAAATCAAAGCTTGCAAACGCCTGTGTGTTCATATATTTATCAAACAGGTTTAACATGATCATCCCCGGTAAGTACCCTTATGGGAAAGGTTATAAAAAATATTTCTTTAACAGTTTTTTTATCAAAAAATTTATAGGTTTTGTTAAAGCATAATTTTTTGTCCAGAGTTAATATTTTCAAAAATTTGCTTGACTTCTCCTGAAAATCTTGAATTTATTTTGAATTTAATATTTACTTTCTCACCTATAACAAGTTCTTCAAGTTCACCATAGTTGTAAACAAAATTAACAAGCTTCATAAAATCTGTATATCTTTCCAAAACCATACTGTATTCCCTGTCAAAAACAAGATATTCTGAAATCTTTTTAACAAGGTTATCGATACCAAAACCTGTCTTTGCAGAAATTAAAACAGGTTCTCCAATCTCTTCCTTTACAATTTTTATCTTCTCATCAAGATCCTTGACCTCAAGATCCATTTTGTTTAAAACAGGGAGTAATTTAGATTTTGATTCTTTTCTCAAAATATCAAGGGATGTGTTAAATTTCATCTTGAATTCATCAAGACCATCGTGAACATCAATTAATAAGATAATAAGATCAGAGTTGAATATATCCTCCAAAGTGGCATTGAAAGCCTCAATTAAAAATGGTGGAACATCTTTAATAAATCCAACAGTATCTGTTATCAATATTCTTTTTTTTGTTGAAATTATTCTTCCAATCCTTGTACTTAGCGTGGAAAACATTCTATCCTCAACAACAACATTCTCTCCCGATACGGTTTTCATCAATTGACTTTTTCCGCTGTTTGTATAACCGGCTATGCTTACAATATAGAATCCTGATTTGATCCTTGAAATTCTTCTTCCTTCCCTCTCTTTTCTTATTTTTTCAAGTTCCTTTTTTATTTTTCTTATCCTTCTTTCTATAAGAAAGTAATATTGGTCCACATCATACTCACCACCACCCATAAAACCCGGATGCTCACCCTTTTTTGCTTTGTGTATGTATTCCCTTATCAGGGGTATCTGATAATTAAGCCTTGCAAGTTCAACTTCAAGTTTTGCCTCCTTGCTCTTTGCCCTATCCGCGAATATTTCAAGTATTAGCCTTGTTCTATCATAAATATCCATGGCAAGCCTTTTTTCTAAATTATACCACTGTGTTGTTTTTAAATTTCCATTCAAAAGGATCTTTTCCACATTATTTTTCTTTACAAAATCTTCAATCTCTTCAAGTTTTCCTTCTCCAATAAAATATTTTTGAGAATAATGTCTGAAATAAAATATCTTTAAAATATCAAAGTCTAAAGAATTTGCAAGTTCAAAAAATTCTTCATCATGTGCATTTGTTATTATTATTGCATTTTGGTGAACCATTGTTCAAACTCCCCAAGAAGATAAAGGGATCCTGTAACAACTATAAAATCCGATATTTCGATCGCCCTTTTAAAAGCATCCTCTGACCTTTCAAACACATCAACATTTTTTATGAATTTCATTGCTTCCCCTCCAAGCAATTTTGCGCTTTTTGCCCTTTCATCCTTCACCTGTGTTACAATTATATGATCAGTTATTTTAGAAATCACCCTGAAAAATTCAATTGAATTCTTATCCTTAAGCTGCGTGGCAACAATTAATGGTTTATTGTTAAAAATGTACTCTATGGTTTCAACAAGCCCCTCTGCAGCTTCTGGATTGTGCGCAGCATCAACTATTATTAAAGGCTTCCATGACCTTACTTGGAATCTACCGTTAAATTTTACATTTTCAATTGCTCTGTAATCGAGACTTTCGTCAAAAAGTTCAGCCATGGTTATGGCAACAAGGGCATTCTTTACCTGATACTTTCCTATTAATGGTATTTTTACATCATAATCTTTATTTTCACCCACTGCCCTAAATTTTGTTCCATTTAGATCCATATGAAAATCTTTGATTTCATACATTCTTTCAATAGGGTAAAATGGTGCATGTTTTTCTTCAGCAATTCTTTTAAGGACACTGTAGGGTTCTTCCTTTGATTCACCTACAACAACAGGTACTTTTTCTTTAATTATTCCACCCTTCTCTTTTGCTATGGCTGATAAAGTATTTCCAAGCTTGTCCGTATGTTCTAGAGAGATAGTTGTTATTCCAGTTACATCAGGCATAACTATATTCGTGGCATCAAGTCTTCCGCCCATCCCTACCTCAAGAACTGCAGCATCAACTTTTTTATACTTAAAATAATCAAATGCCATGGCTGTGGTAACCTCAAAAAATGTTGGCTGTTTGTTTTCTTTACCCATGGATTCTATAATTGGCCTGTTTTTTCTTATGAATTCCATAATAAAATTATCATCTATTTCCTCATCATTCACTATAATCCTTTCGTTAAATCTTTTTATATGCGGACTTGTATAAAGACCTGCCCCGTACTTGCTTTTTATTATTGTATAAAGCATTGCACTTGTCGAACCTTTACCATTTGTACCTGTGATATGGGCAATTCTATAATTAAGATGGGGATTCCCTATTCTTTCTGTAAATTCACTCATTATGTCCAGACCAAGCTTTACACCAAATCTCGAAAGAGAGTAAAGGTATTCAATTTCTTCCATTCACATCCTTCATGCTTTTTATACTTAAAAGCTTATAGGTAATACCAAACCTGTCCATCCTTTGTATCCTCAACAATTATATCCATTTCCTTCAACATTTCCCTTATTTTATCAGAGATATCAAATTCTTTTTTATTTCTTGCAATTTCCCTTATTTTTATAAGAACATCAACTATTTCATCACCTTTTTTCTCTGATGGAAGGATTTTAAATATACTGTCAAAATCAGAGAAAAATTTTAAAGCGCATTGTTTGTCATCTTTTCCAAATTCTTCCAAATTTTTGTTTAAAAACTGCACGAATGATTGCATTACTGATATTGCAAGTGGTGTATTAAGATCATCATCCATTGCATCCTCAAAATTCTTTCTAAAGATTTCAAATTTTTCAGAAAACATTGATTTTTCTTTTTCTATTTTAAATCTTTTAAGCTTACCATAAGAAATAACTATCTTTTCCCAGCTGTTTCTTGATTCATTTAACGCTTCAAATGAAAAATCTATGGGTGATCTGTAATGACTTGAAAGTATGTAAAATCTGAGCAGTTCTGGTTCATAATTCCTTAACAATTCACGAACATTTATTGCATTTCCCATTGATTTACCCATTCTCTCTTCTTTAACTGTTAAAAGACCTGTATGTAACCAATACCCTACCAAAGGCTTTTTACCGCTAACGCTCTCCATTTGAGCAATTTCACATTCATGGTGTGGAAAAATTAAATCCGATCCACCTCCATGGATATCATACTGTGGACCAAAATAATATTCAGTTATGGCGGTATCTTCAATGTGCCAACCAGGTCTTCCTTTACCCCAGGGAGATTCCCAGTAAGGTTCTCCTGGTTTGTGTTTTTTCCATAGAGCGAAATCTGCAGGATTTTTTTTCTTTTCATTCACCTCAACCCTAGCTCCGGCAATAATCGAATCAATGGATTGATGGGATAATTTTCCATATTCGGGGAATTTAGATATATCAAAATATACACCATCTTCTGTCTCATAACCAAAACCTTTTTCAAAAAGCCTCTGAACCTGATCTATTATTTCATCAATGTAAAAAGAGGCGGGTGCATATAAGTTAATGGAATTTATTTTCAAACTTTTCATATCATCAAAGTAGGCTTTCATATATTTACCTGAAATTTCATCCCAGCTTTTATTCTCACTCTTTGCCCTGTTTATTATTTTATCATCAATATCAGTTATATTCTGGAGATAGAAAACAAGGTAACCCTTATACCTGAGATATTCAGCAAGAACATCGAAAGGAATGTATGTTCTTGCATGACCCAAATGGGAATAGTCGTAAACAGTTGGGCCACAAACAAATATATTTACCCTTTTACCCTTAATCGGTCTGAATTCTTTTTTCTCCCTTGAAAGTGTGTCATATAATCTCATAATTCTCTAAAAAACAATAACTGTTAAAAAATTTTTTCTTTGAAAATTAATTTTTAACCTTTGATTTTTTTACAAAAACCCCGCGAGAAAGCCTTGGTTTTTAAAGCGGGATTGAATGCCTAAATGTTTATATAGTAATTTTTTAAATAAAATATCAGAGCTTAAAGCTCTCTCGTCGGGACACGGCGAGTATGGGGGTGAAATGGTTAATAGCCAAAACAACCTATACCCTGAACCTTCGCATTTAAATGCGGAGAGTATGTCAGAAACATTTAGATTTTAAATAAATCTCAATAACCAAAATTTTTTAAATTCTCCATTTAAGAATGCAGGGGGAGGGATTTGAACCCTCGTAGTCCTGCGACACGGGATCTTAAGTCCCGCTCCTTTGACCAGGCTCGGATACCCCTGCTTAAAGCTTCTTTTTGAGCAATTCCGGTATGTCCTGTGGATACGATGCTACTTCGACACCTGCATCATTCAAAGCCCTTATTTTGCTTTCAGCCGTTCCCTTACCTCTCGTTATAATTGCACCAGCATGTCCCATTCTCTTTCCAGGCGGTGCACTTCTCCCAGCTATATATGCAACCACTGGCTTTGGAAATTCTTTTTTTATGTATTCTGCTGCTTCTTCCTCCGCTGTTCCACCAATTTCACCTATGAGAACAACTGCTTTAGTCCTTCTCTCTTTTTTCAATTCTTTTAATACGTCTATAAAACTCAGACCAACAATGGCATCGCCTCCAAGACCGATAACAGTGCTTTCTCCCAAACCACTGTCAGTTATTGCTTTCACAATTTCGTAAGTTAATGTCCCGCTTCTGGAAATAACAGCCACATTTCCTTTTCTGAATATATGGTTTGGCATAATTCCAATCTTTGAATCAAAGGGGACGGTTATACCAGGACCGTTTGGACCGATAATAACGGCATTCTTAATTTTTGCAACATTTACCATTTCTAGAGAGTCATGGACAGGTACATGCTCTGTTAGGATATAAATTAACCTTATACCATTATCCAAAGCTTCGTAAAATGCATCAACAACATAAGGTGCAGGCACACTTATCATTGTTGCATTTGGTTCAAGGTGGAGTGTTTCTTCAACTGTATCAAAAACAGGAACACCATTTACCTGAGTGCCTGCTTTACCTGGGGATATGCCGGCCACAACCTTTGTCCCGAACTTAATCATTTCGTTTGAATGAAATGATCCCTGATGACCGGTGATTCCCTGAACTATTACCCTTGTATTTTTATTAATATATACCATTTAAATCACGCTCCTCGAAATTTCAAGAACCTTTTTTACAGCATCTGTCATGTTTGGATACGCGTCTATTCCATTATCCTTTAGCATCTTTCTTCCTTCCTCCTCATGAACACCGCTCAACCTCACAACAATAGGTATTCCTATATTGAAAGCTTTTTTTGCCTCAAGAATGCCCTGGGCAACGGTATCGCACTTGGTTACACCACCGAATATATTAACAAAGATTATCTTCGGTTTTGCTTCAAGGACCAGGGGGAAAGCATTCTTTACTATTTCAACACTATCGGTTCCTCCAAGGTCAAGAAAGTTTCTTGGCTTAAGACCATGCAAAAGGAGGGAATCGAGCGTTGCCATGGTAAGTCCGGCACCATTTGCAATAACACCCACATCACCGTCAAGTTCCACAAAAGAATGTCCCGATTTTCTTGCTTTCCTTTCAAGTTCTGTGAGATCCTCGTCATTTGTTGGAACATCTGGATGCCTGTACAAAGAATCTGAATCAACTATGACCTTCGCATCAGCAGCAACAATCTGTCCGGATTTTGTAATCACCAAAGGATTTATTTCTACAAGTTCACAATCATAGGCATTAAAAAGTCTGAACATATTTTCAAGTATCTTTGAAAATTGTTTGGAAAGATCACCGTTCAGGTTCAACTTTTTTGTAAAATACTTGGAAATATAGGGGTGGTAGGATGAGAGAGGATCTATTGTTTTTATGAATATTTTGCTTTCTTCAACACTTTCAATCTCCACTCCCCCTTCTGTACTGGCCATTATTATTGGCGCTTTTTTACTCCTGTCAATGGTAATTGAAACATATAGTTCCTTTTCAATTTCCAGTTTTCTTTCAACAAGAACGTATCTTACTTTTGATCCTTTTATTGTCTGAGAAAATAGTTCCCTTGCCTTAGAAATGGCCTCTTCTCTGTTTTCCGCAAATTTTATTCCTCCTGCCTTACCCCTGCCGCCAACAAGGACCTGGGATTTAAGTGCGGCAGGAAAAACAGAATCATTGATGCTCTCAGGATCCTCAACAACATAGCCATCTGGAACACTTATGCCAAATTTTCTAAACAGTTCCTTTCCCTGAAATTCATAAAGGTTCATAGGATTTTCACCTTAAAGGGTTAAAGAAACAATTATTATATATTTTTTCATTACTAAGGATAATGGTTGTTAGGGAAAAGATTGGAAGAAAGAGGTATATAGTTATTCTTAATTCACCAATACTAATTGATCTAATAAAAATATTGAGAGAAAAGCTTGGTATGGATGTTAAATTCATAAAATCCATAGGAAATTTTTCCATAATAAGGGTGAAGCATACAGAAAAGGAAAAGGTAATTGAAAATTTAAAAAAAGAGAATATTATAACAATAAAAACCACAGGTACGATTAAAAAAGCTAAGAAAATAATAAAAAAATATTCGGGCCTAAAGATGCTATAGTTTCAGGCTTTCAAAAAGAAGAGCTGAAATATCCTCAACACTTTCATCCTTTGCAAGGTTGACAAAGCATATTGGGCAGGCTGTGATGATCTTTTTTGCCCCTGTTTCTTTTAATTCCCTGAACCTTATCATAGATATTTTTTCTGAAAGGTTTGGGTAAAGCATTTCATCTGGACCACCGCAACATAATGTATTTTTTCCATTATGTTCAGGAATTTTCATTTTACCAATTTTTAATAAAAATTCCTTTGGTACATCGTAATCCAACCTTCTTATGAGATGGCATGGTTCATGGTATGTCAATCCTTCATTTATGTTTGTGAATTTCAAATCTTTTAGGAAATCAAGATAATAAAAAACCTGAAAATCAAAATCCTCCACATACTTCGGATATTCATTTTTGAGAATATCGAATGTGTGTGGATCTATAACAATTATTTTTCTAACATTATGTTTCCTGAAAATTTCAACAACATTTTTTGCATATTCTGAAAATTCTTTTATATAACCAAAATCAAGCATCATTGTTCCTGGATAGGGTTCTTCATCGCCGAGATATGAGAACTTTACACCAGCAGATTTTAACAAAAACACAATGTTTTTTAAATATCCCTCCATTTTTTCCATTGTGCCCTTATCGTAGAAATTTTTGAAGATCCTTATTAGTGCAGGATGTTGAATTATAAATTTTGATCCATTTAGCATTAAATCTTTTCTATCCTTTAATGTTTCAATGAGTCTTTTGCTGTAAGCCATAAGCTGGTACATGTTTCCTGTGTAAAGGATTGTATCAGATTCATCAAATTCAATATTCTCTGCCCATTTTGAACACATATCCCTCACGCCCAGAGGATTCATATATTTAAGTGTAAGGTTCACGATCATTCTTGAAATAGGATTTTCCTGATTTTTCTCTGTATAATCACCTTTTGCTATGATGGCTTTCATCAAATCACTTACTTTTCCAGCATTTACATCAGCGGGACAGACCTGTAAACAGGCATAGCAACTCAGACATGTGTAAAAATATTTTTCAACATCTGTTCTAATTTTTCCATTGTTTTTTAATTCTCCCACAACAAGATTCGCAAGGTTGATTCTTCCCCTAGCGCCAAGGGATGCCCTGTAACCAGATGCAGGATATGTTGGGCATACAGCTTCACAGAATCCGCAGTTTATGCATTTCGAATATTCATCAATCAGATTATTTATTATGTTATTCAAGCAACTTACCCCTATTGAGTATGTTGTTTGGATCGATTGTCCTTTTTATTTTTTTCATTATTTCAAGTGTAACCAAACTGTTTTTTTCTTTGAACTCTTCAGAAAGGAGTTCCTTTTTCTCCACACCAATTCCATGCTCTGATGAAACACTTCCACCATACTTTATTGCAATTTTCCCTGTGTCCATAAGAAATGCACTTGCCTTTTTCATTTCATCATCCTTATTTGGATTCACAAATATGTTTATGTGTATGTTTCCATCACCAATATGCCCAAAGAGGGATACCTTAAAGCCATACTCGGAGATTTTTGATTCAATATCCTTAAGGGCCTCTGGAATTGCAGTGGATGGAACCACTATATCTCCTATAACAACATACTGCTCAGGTGATTCCCTTTCAACAAGCTGGCTGGAATAAAGACCCTTTCTTGCAAGGTAAATTTTTTCCATTTCGTTTGTGTCCGTTGTTACCCTTAAGTATATGGGTTCAGTCTTCTTGAGAATTTCAATCGCTTCATTCATTTCCCTTTCAAGTGATTCAGGCGTTGATGTTATATCAACAATTATCATGTATGATGATTCCTTTGGATAATCAATACCCTTAACTTTTTTTACACTTTCCATGCATATTCTGTCCATAAATTCCGCCATGATTGGTGTAATGCCCTTCTCCTTCAGATCCGATACGGATTTTCCAGCCTTTTCAATAGAACCATAATATGCAAGTATCCTACCCGTATTTTTTGGTTTTGGTGCGATTTTAAGTATTGCTTTAGTTACAACACCAAGCGTTCCTTCACTTCCTATTATAAGGGCTGTGAGATCATACCCAAGACTCCTTTTTAAAACCTTTCCTCCGAACTGTGCTATCTCTCCAGTTGGTAAAACAACTTCAAGCCCAAGAATCCATTCCTTTGTAGCACCGTACATAACAGCCCTCAGGCCACCGGCATTTGTGTTTATTGATCCACCTACTGTTGCCGCTATCGAACTTGCCGGGTCTGGGGGATAAAAGTAATCGAATTTTGAAAGGTAGGAATTAAGTGCATCTATTCTTACTCCAGCTTCAACAACAACATACCTGTCAGCAAGGCTAAGTTCAAGTATTCTGTCCATCCTGCTCATACTTATAACTATCCCATTGCCCAGGGGTATTGATGAACCTGTAAGGGAGGTCCCCCCTCCCCTTACAAAAACAGGTGTTTTTGTATCATTTGCAAGCTTTAGAATTTTTGATATCTCCTCCGCATTGCCTGGAATGACAACTGCAAGAGGTTCCGAACCTATGTAATATGATGCATCCCTAATGTATGGTAATTTTTCCTCAAACTTTGTGATTACATAATCCTTTCCAACTATATTTTCAAGTTCTGAAATCATTTGTTATCGAGTTTAAAATTCTATCTTTATATTTAATCCTTTTTTCTAACAAGATGATTATAAAAATTTTAATCACTCCTATTGGAAATGTTAAACAATATAGGCGAGAAGTCCAATTCAGAAAGAGAATGTGTGAAAATTGGATAAAATAAAGAGGGATATTTATTAGCTTAAGATTTAATAAAGAAATTACGATCCAAAGGAGATTTTCATACAGGTTCGTCAGGACGTTTCAAACCAATGATTTTTTAACGCACTATTCTAAAGCATTAAGTTTAAGTTTAAAAAAGAATTCACTTTCAATATGTTGTATAGATTTCTATCCTTTGAGGATTACGAAAGGGTCATTGATCTATGGAAAAAGGCAGGTTTAAAGTTCAAACCAAATGGAAGGGACAGTAAAAAGGCGGTACTTGACCAAATGACAAAATACCCAAATATGTTTTTGGGTGCTTTTGACAATGATAAGCTTGTAGGTGTTGTTCTTTTGACAGATGATGGAAGAAAGGGATGGATTAACAGGCTGGCTGTTGAACCTCAATATAGAAGAAAGGGAATTGCAAAAGAATTGATAAAAAAATCTGAGGAAATTTTCAGAGAAAGAGGAATTTATCTTTTCGCTGCTTTGATTGAGGATTGGAATGAAGCGTCACAAAAACTTTTTGAATCTCAAGGTTATAGGAAACACAATGACATATTCTATTATTCAAAAAGGGATTTCGATGATTACTGAAGAAAAAGTTAAGGAACTTAAGCTAATTTCCAATGAAATCAGGAAATGGGCAATAAGGATGATATATAATGCACAATCCGGTCATCCTGGTGGATCCCTATCATCAGCTGATATTCTTGCAGCCCTCTATTTCCATGTTTTAAGAATAGATCCAAAAAATCCATTGTGGGAAGACAGGGATAGATTTGTACTCAGCAAAGGTCATGCAAGTGCTGCCTATTATGCTGCACTTGCAATGCGTGGCTTTTTCTCACTGGAAGAATTAATGACATTCAGAAAAATTGGATCAAGGCTCCAGGGTCACCCAACTATGCATGTTCCTGGGGTGGATATGACAACAGGCTCACTTGGACAGGGGTTCAGTGCTGCAATTGGAATGGCAATTTCAGGAAAAATATATGGAAAGAATTACAGAGTTTATGCCCTGATAGGAGATGGAGAAATAAATGAAGGGATATCATGGGAAGCGGCTTTAAGCGCACCGCACCATAGACTTGATAATCTAACAGTAATATTGGATAGGAACAGGTATCAACTGGATGGTTATACCGAAGAAATTCTCAGTCTGGAAAATGTCGAAGATAAATTCAAAGCCTTTAACTGGGAGGTTTTCACTGTTGATGGGCACAATATGAAAGATATTTTAACTAATTTGGAAAAAGCAAATGAGGTAAAGGGAAAACCAGTAATGATTGTGGCAAGGACTGTAAAAGGAAAGGGTGTTTCATTTATGGAAAACACATCAAAATACCATGGAAAAGCTCCAAACAAAGAGGAATTTGAGAAAGCCATGAATGAACTTGAAGAACATAGGAAAAACATTCTGGAGGGAAAAGAATGAAAGAAAGCCAGAGGGTTGCATACGGTGAAACACTGTTGAAGCTGGGAGAAAAAGATAAAAATGTTGTAGTTCTTGACGCCGATCTTTCAACATCCACACAAACATCCATGTTCGGTAAAAAGTTTCCTGATAGATTTTTCAATATGGGTGTACAGGAACAGAACATGATTGGTGTTGCGGCAGGTATTGCAACAACAGGGAAGATCGTTTTTGCAAGTTCATTTGCTGTATTCGTTGTTGGAAGGGCTTATGATATAATAAGGCAGAGCATAGCATACACAAACCTCAACGTAAAAATTGTTGCAACACATGGTGGAATAACTGTAGGTGAGGATGGTGCAACACACCAGATGCTGGAAGACCTTGGTATAATGGCCGGTCTTCCAAATTTCAAGGTTATTGCTCCTGCAGATGCGCCTGAAACAAGAAGGGTTGTTGAAACAATCGCATACAGTGATGGACCCTTTTATGTACGATTATCAAGGGAGAATGTTCCCACATTATTGCAGGATCAGGAATTTAAGTTAGGTAAGGCAATAATTGTTAAAGATGGATCGGATATTGCAATTATAACAACAGGAATAATGCTCAGTACAGCAATTGATGCGGCCAACGATCTTAAATCCATGGGAATTGATGCAGCAGTTATTCACATGCCAACATTAAAGCCCATAGATTCTGATACAATTGTAAAGTATTCAAAAATCACAGGTAAATTTTTGACTGTTGAAGAGCACACAATTTATAATGGTCTGGGATCAAGGGTTTCCGAGGTACTTTCAGAGAGAGAACAGGGAAAGTTAATAAGGATTGGTATAAATGATACATTCGGAGAATCAGGTCCAGGATGGGAATTGCTGGAAAAGTATGGTGTTAGCAAAAACTCTATTATTTCAAAAGCAATTTATCTTGTAGGTGATAGGAAATGAAAATTTTTCTTGACACGGCAAACATAGATGAAATAAGGAAAGGAGTTGATTGGGGAATAGTTGATGGCGTGACAACAAATCCAACACTTATATCGAAAGAAGCACATAGGGGATCATTCCTTGAAATTGTGAAAGAGATATTGAATACAGTTCCCGGGCCTGTGAGCCTTGAGGTCACTGCTCTTGATTCGGAGAACATGATAAATGAGGCTGTTGAACTTTCAAAACTTGGTGAGAATGTTGTAATAAAGGTACCTATAACATTTGAAGGCTTAAAAACAATTAAAACATTGAGTGGAATGGGAATAAAAACAAATGCAACGCTTGTATTTTCTGCAAACCAAGGATTACTCGCAGCCAAAGCAGGAGCAAATTTTGTATCACCCTTTGTAGGCAGACTGGATGACGTTGGTGAGGTGGGAATGAATGTTATCTCTGACCTCAAAACAATATTCACAAATTACAATTTAAAGAGTGAAATTATAGTGGCGAGTGTCAGGCACCCCATCCATGTTTATGAAGCTGCCCTCATAGGTGCAAATATTGTTACAATGCCATTCAATGTTTTAGAAAAATTGGTGCAGCATCCCAAAACGGACGAGGGAATAAAAAGATTCCTGGAGGATTGGAAAAAGGTTAAATTATAAAAATTGAAGGTCTGCCAGGCAGAGCCTGCATCCTTTTATTTCCAGGATCCATATCAGGGTTGATTCTTATCTTGGCGTTTAACACCCTTTCCATGTAATCTTTAAAATCGTTGAGAATATTCAGTTCATCAAGATCTGGAATTTCCATCATTCTGTTATCAACAATTTTTTTCACAATGTTTATTTCTTCCTTATTTTTAGTCTCCTTAAAAGCAAGATTTTTATTTTCCAGAGCAAGCTTTGCAAGGTACTTTATTCTTTGGTTTGCAGGATAAATGTAAATTTCCTTTGGAATTGATTTTTTTACCTGAACTATGTTTTTAATATCCACAATCAAACCTTCAATATATTTGAATTCTTTAAGTATATTTTCATCGAAGGAAATATTTTCAGGGTATCTTTCAAGGGAAATAAGTGAATCTTTTTTCATTCTTTGCCAGAGTTCTTCGCAAATATGTGGGGTAAAAGGTGCCATTGCCTTTACCCATTCCTCCATTATGTATGGTATTACCCTTTTCCTTCTTTCTTCATCCTCAATATTTTCGTAATACCTTATATCGTTTAGAAAGTTGAAAAATATTTCAATCACTGCATCCCTGAATCTGTATTTTTCCATAAATTCCGATGCCTTTGAAAGCCTTTCCCTGAATTTGTTTATGAGGTATAGATCGGCTTTCTTGAGATCTTCAATTTTAACCATTCCAATAGACTGATTTATTATTTCCTCGAACTTTTCGAATTTTTTCTTCAAATTCTGAATTTCGCTCTCCCTCCAGTCAAGAATGGTATCATAATCTGCAGCAGAAATAATGTAAAGTCTGAAAAGATCGGCTGTGTATTTTTCTGCAATTCTTGCAAGTGGAACAACATTCCCCTTTGATTTTGACATCTTTGCCCCTTCACTGATCAGCATTCCTATGATCATCATTTCTTTTGGACAATATTTCTCGGGAAAAATAGCTGAATGATGGAAAAGATAGAATATGAAATGATTGCTAACATGTGCTGTTGAAGATGTTCTCATATCGTTTGGATACCAGTATGAAAAGATTTCTCTTAATTCCCTGTATTTTTCATTTTCACCAATTCCAAGGAAAATGTAATCAAAAAATGATTCATCCATTTCCTCAGGATCTATTTTCATTTCCCTTATTTTATCAATTATTGTGTAAAATGCAGGGTAAATTGTGCTGTCGGATAGTGATTCTATTATCCATCCTTTTTCGAATGGGAACGGAGTTCCCAAACCTCTCTTCCTCACGCACGGTCTTTCCTTCAACCATTCAGCTATTTCCTTGAATATCTGTTTATAATTTTCTGGGTAAAAATTCATTTTATCAATGAGTTCATATGTTTTATTTTTCCATTCCCAGTTTGAATAATCAAGGAACCATTGACCGTGAACAACAGCAACAATAACCTTATTCCCGGACCTTGTTACTGCCTTTCTGGATGTTTCATGGAATTTTATAGCTTTTTCTGTTTTATAAAGAAAATCTTTAATTTTTTCCTTTGCCTCCGAAACATTCATACCTGAAAATTCACCACAATTCTCCAGCATTTTTCCGTGGTAGAATTCTTCCTTGTACAGTTCCTCTGTGAGATCTTTTAACCTTTCATCATTCTGATCTTTTATGCCATGCCTTTCACACAATTCCTTTGCAGGTATTTCGCCATACTTATCAATCTTTATTACAGGTATGGGTTGAATATCCAAACCAAGATCCTTAAGTGCCATATAATCGTATGGTGCATGGGCAGGAACAGATTTAACAAAACCCGTTGCATTGTCCGTATCCACAAAATTTGCAGGAAGAATTGGTATTTTTCTATTATTTATTGGTTCATAAACAAATTTTCCAATGAAATATGAACCATTATATTCCTCAATGAACTCAACATTTTCAATCTGATAGGATATTTTTTCGTAAGCTTCCAGGCTAAGATAATAGAAATTATTATCAATCCTTACTTTTGCATATTTTCCATCCATTTTTACCCATATGTTCGTTACACCAAAAATTGTCTCTGGTCTGAGCGTACCCGTAATAATATAACCGTCCTCAAATTTGAACTTAACAGCAGTGAATTCAACAACAGAGACCTTATCAACATCACCATCCTTAATATCATCCTCACCAACGGGATTACCATCAGCAATGCTGAAGGTTATCGGATAATCACCCTTCTTGAGGTATCCCATTTCATTCAACTTTTTGTACTGCCATTCAACAAATTTATTATAGAATTTTTCAGCTGTGTGAAATTTTTTTCTCCAATCAATTGAATAACCAAGGGATTCAAAATCTTTCTGAATTTTTTCAGCAAAATAAAGAGCTATGTTTTCAGGCTTTTCAAACGATTTTATAATTTCATTAATCTTCCTTTCATCATTCTCGTAAAGAGAAAGATAATCCCTGTAAAGGTTTATTGTATCAACATTACCGTTTTTTATACTATCAGCTATAGCAAGTATTGGTGTTCCCGTCACATGAAATGCCATGGGAAAAAGAACATTGTAACCTTTCATCCTTTTGTACCTTGCTATAATATCTCCAATTGTGTAAGCCCTTCCATGGCCTATATGCAATGGGCCGTTGGAGTATGGATATGGAACGGTTATGAAAAATTTTTTACCCGATGGTTCGGGTTCAAAAGCTTTTTTTTCCTTCCATATTCTCTGCCATTTTTTCTCTATTTCGGCGTTCATTGAACTTTAAATGTCATTTCTTTTTTAAATATTTCTCTTTGAAATATTTTATATCATAATCATATTTATCCTTCATGAAAATTTTTGGAATAGCATCACCTTTTACTGGATCCGGAAAAACAACAGTAACATTGGCTTTTGCAAATTTACTTGAAAATTCTGCAATTTTCAAAATAGGTCCGAGACTGTGTGAAAATTATCAAAAGTAAAGAGGAATCTTTTACTGGTTTAAGAGTATTGAAATAACAGATAAAGTAAGTTACATGTCTAAAAGGGATTTTTACACAGGCTCGTCCCGATTTCATAGATACGGGCCTTGCAAGATCCATAACAAACTATGCTGAAAACATAGACAGGTACCTTGAATCAAAGAATTACAGAAATCTTTTATGTGATGCAAGTTTGACATTTAATTATGGTATATTTGAGGGTGTTATGGGCCTTTATGATTCTGGAACAATAAAAGAAAATTCAACATATTATTATTTTAAAAAGTTCAAAATTCCACACATTCTTGTTATTGATGTATCAAGGATGGCGGAATCATCATATTATATTTACAAAGGTTTCAGGAATAAATTCACAATTGGTGTTATACTTAACAATTTTTATGGTCAAAAACATATTGAAATTGTTGAAAAACCTTTTCTTGAAAATAATGTAAAAATTATTGGTGAAATTCCACATGATGATGAGATAAAAATTAAAGAAAGACACCTTGGTCTATACACATATTTTGAAAACAGGGATCTGAGGAAAAAAATTGAAAAAGCTGGTGGATACCTTGATCTTGAATTCCTCGATTACCTTCCGGAATTTAATTGCTATTATAAAGAAAATTTTACAAGAATTGATAATTTCAGAACATACATAGCCATGGACAAGGCATATAATTTTTATATAAAATACGGTGAGAAAACCCCGCTTTTTAAAGCGGGGATGAATCGCCGTGTTTTTGGTAATAATTAACGAAAGGTTTAAGTATTAGTATGCGTATCTATATGTGTATGAGAATAGATACAGTATTAACGGAAGAAGACCAGAAGAGAGTGAAAGAATATGCAAAAAAGCACGGGTTAAAGTTGTATATGGCATACACAATCCT
>JAVRLH010000011.1:0-20851 GCA_031961605.1 Thermoplasmatota archaeon | reverse complement strand
GCACAGTTTATTAAAAAGCTTGATGATTTAATTAAGACAATACCGAAGGAGGAGATTGAAAGCACTCCTAAAAAGCTGAGGGGATCAAAATGATAAGTATAAATGAAAGTATGGCAGAAGGAATTAGGGAAATGCTGAATAATTATACAGTGGAATGTTTCCAGTGTGGTGAATGCACCGTAACATGTCCAGTAACGTCTTACACTGGCGATACAATAAATGTTAGAAGATTAATGAGAAGTGCACAGATTGGTTTGAATGATTATGATAATCTCTGGGCCTGTGCAACATGCAAGTTGTGTGAAGAATCCTGTCCAAGGGGTGTAAAAATAGTTGATACAATCGTTGCTTTGAGAGCAATGGCTTTTCAGGAACACAATGCACCGGAAAAAATTGAAAAGGTTGTTTGGGACATATTTGAGAACGGAAATCCATGGGGTGGTAAAAAGAGTGAGAGGGCAAAATGGGCTGAAGGATTGGGAATAAAGAATGCAAAGGAAGGTGTTGATGTTCTACTTTATGTTGGCTGTGAGGCAGCATACGATCCATCGCAGCATGATTCCGTAAAATCCATTTCTTACATACTTAACAAGGCTGGAGTAAACTTTGGTATACTAGGCAATGATGAACGCTGCTGTGGTGAACCACTGAAAAATGCTGGAGAATTTGGATTCCTTGAGGAATTGATTCTTCAAAACATTAAAGATTTTGAGAGCACAAAGGCAAAGTATCTCGTAACTGTTTCACCACACTGTGCACAGATGTTCAAAAAATATTATGGTAAATATGGTCTTGGCATGGAGGTAATGCATTACGCGGAATTCTTTGAGAAGCTTAAGAATGATGGAAAAATAAATTTCAAAAAAATTGAAAATGGGAATACTGTAACTTATCATGATCCCTGTATACTGAGCAGGGATGATAGATTCATAGATGAACCGAGAGAAATGCTAAAATCAGCAGGTTTTAAAATTGTTGAAATGAAGGATCATGGTAATTTTTCATTGTGCTGTGGTGGTGGAGGAAACAGAATGTTTCTTGAGTTCAAGGGAAAAAGACTTTCGGATATAAGAGCAGACCAGGCAGGGGAAACAAATGCCCAAATTATTGTTACTGCCTGTCCATACTGCAACATGAACATCAGGGATAGTGTAAAGACAAAGAATTTGAATATGAAGGTAATGGATCTTGCACAGCTTCTCAGGGAGATGATGGAATGATCCAAACCTGGGTTTTTATTGAACATGAGAAAAATGAAATTGAGGATGTTTCACTTGAAATAATTGGAAAGCTTAATGAAATTAGAAAAAGAGTTGATGTTTCAATAACATCAATAATTTTCGGTGAAGATCCATTGGATTTACCTGAAAAATTAATAAAATTTGGATCGGATAATGTTATTTTTCTCAAGAATAAATATTTTGAAGAATATGATACTGAAAACTATGTAAGTTCAATTACCTCACTTGTTGAAGAAAGGAAACCAGAAATAATTCTAATTGGTGCAACCTACAGGGGGAGGGATTTTGCAGGAAGGTTAGCAGCCAGATTAAAAACGGGCCTTGCAGCAAATGCGATTACCTTGGACATAGATGATAAGGGATTGCTTTACACAGGTGTACCCGGCTATGGTGGTAGGTTCATTGCAGAGATCATAAACAACAGGAGCATGCCACAGATTTCAACTGTAAGACCGGGTGTTTTCAAGAAAATGGAATTCAATGAAAACAGAAATGGAAAAATTGAGATCATTGATGTGAATGTTAATGAACCAAGGGTAAAGGTAAAGGAAAGGGTGAAAAAAGAATTCAAGGACATAAGCAAATCTGATCTCGTTGTTATCATAGGGAACGGTGTTGTTGATAAAATCGATCTTGCCAAAAAATTTGCAGAGCTAGTTAATGCGGATGTTGGTGTAACAAGGCCAATTGCCGATAGAGGTCTTGCACCCAGGGATATCCAGATTGGATCAACAGGTCTTTCTTTATCTTCAAAAATTGCAATAATACTTGGATCGAGCGGATCGGAACATTTTGTTTCGGGTATTGAAAAATGTGGAACAGTTATTTCCATAGATATAAACAAGGATTCAAACATTTTCAATTATTCTGATTATTGCATTGTGGAAGATATTTCTAAAATATTACCCCTAATGGTGGAAAAACTGGAGGGTAAAAAATGAGAAACATAATTGTTTGTGTTAAAGTTGTTCCACAAACAGAAAACGTTACCTTTGATCCAGTTACAAAAACCCTCGACAGATCAAAGGCTGAAAATAAAATAAATGATGCTGACAAAAATGCAATAGAACTTGCCCTTCAATTGAAATCCAAGTATGGTGGTAATGTTATCCTTGTTTCCATGGGCCCCATGTTCTTTGAACCTTTTTTGAAACTTGGTATAGCCATGGGCGCTGATGATGCATACCTACTATCTGATAGAGCCTTTGCAGGCGCAGATACATATCCAACAGCCCTTACACTTTCAAGGGCAATAGAGAAAATCGGAAACTATGATCTCATTCTAACAGGTGAAGAATCATCGGATGCTGGTCTTGGCCAGGTACCGGCACAGATTGCTGAATTTTTGCATTTACCTCAGATTCTTTTTGTTTCGGATGTGAAAATTGAAAATGATAGAATACTTGCAAAAAGAACAATAAAGGGTGGATATGAATATGTGGAAACAACAATGCCTGCTGTTCTGAGCATAGAACTCGGAATAAACCAGCCAAGGTTTCCAGATTTCAGAAGGAAGAGATGGGCGGATAAGGAGTTTAAATTAAAGGTATGGAACGCTAAAGATCTTGAACTTGATGAAAGTCTGATAGGTTTAAAAGGATCTTACACTCTCGTAAACAGGTTCATAGAAACAACTCCACCCGCAAGAAGGAGAGAATTCATAGAAGGATCCCCTGAAGAAAAGGCAGATAAAATATTGAATTTAATAAAAAATATAAAATAGGCTTATAAATATTTCCTTTTTTAATTCTCAAGAAAATTTCTATTTTTCTTTTATTAAAATCCCAGTACACTTTTTACTTTCAAAAAAGTGATTTTCCTTTAAAAATAAATTTTATAAGGGCTATTATCTTGATTTTATTAATTTCTTTTTCACCAATAATGAAAAATAACCTGATATAGAATCTTTCAAAAAATCTATCGATAAAGTTAAATATGGTAAAAAAATTATACTAATTATGATACCACAATTTGTCGATCGATCCAGGGAACTGGAATATCTGGAAAAAATATATGGAAAAAAAAGGTTTTCCCTTGTAATAATCTATGGAAGAAGGCGTGTGGGAAAAACAACATTATTAAAAGAATTCATAAAAAACAAAAAAGGATGTTACATTCTTCTTACCAATGAATCCATAAAAGAAAACATAAAATATTTTAAAAATTGTCTTGCAGAATCACTTGATAAAGAATCCTACAGGAAATTGGATGTGGATAATTTCTATGATCTTTTCAGGTATGTTGAATTTGGGAATGAAAAATTTATAATTGTATTTGATGAATTTCCATATTTGCTGGATATCGAAAAGGGTATACTTTCAACTTTCCAGAAAATTGTTGATGAAATACTTAGTGAAAAGAATGTTATGCTTATTTTAAGTGGATCATCAATTTCCATGATGGAAAGTGATGTTATTGGGTACAGAAGTCCTCTCTATGGCAGGAATTTAAATATCTGGAAAGTTCAACCTTTTGATTTTAAAACAATTTATAAAATGTTTGAAGATTTAAACATTGCAATTAATGCATACTTCATTTTCGGTAACATACCATACTATCTGAATTTCTATGATCCTTCCAAATCACTTGAAATGAATATTCAAGATTCGATACTCACAAAAGGTTTTGGACTTTATGATGAACCATTAATTCTCCTCAGGGAGGAATTCAGAGAATCACGTATTTATCGTCTAATTTTAAAATATATTTCTCTTGGTTATCAGTCCATTGGAAAGTTATGCTCAGCAACAGGTATGGATAAAAGCAACCTTAGCAAGTATCTTGATTCCCTTAAAGAAAAAGGATTGGTTGATCATACTGTTTCTTTGAAAAAAAAGAGAGGAGGTATTTATGAAATTTCTGATCCCTTCATGGATTTCTGGTTCAGATTTGTCTATCCATACAGAGGTGATCTTGAAATAGGTAATTTAAAAACCGTTCTTTCTGTATTTGAGAAGGAAAAAGATCCATATTTTGGAAAGAAATTCGAAAGATTGATTCTCGATTTATTAAAACAGCGTACATTTCCAGAGCTTAAGGATTATAAAAATTTCACAAAATGGTGGCATAAGGATAAAGAAATTGATATTGTTGGCATAAACGATGATAAACTTTTGCTTGGTGAATGCAAATGGAAAGAGAATGTAAACGGTAAAGATGTTCTCAATGAACTAAAGGAGAAAGCAAAAGATTTAAACTGGAAAGGAGAAATAGAATACGCTATATTTTCAAAATCTTTTTCAAAAAGACCTGAAAGTGCTTATTCATACGATCTAATTGATATTGAAAAATTTCTTGAATGATTCTTTAGATTTTCTCAATTCCTTAAAAGATAGTTTTATATTCAACATTTAATTTTACGCACGTATGTATCCTATCATAAACGAAGATTACTGTAAAGGCTGTAACCTATGCATTGAGGTGTGCCCAAAAAAGGTTTTTGAAAAAAGTAACAGAATTTCTCCCAGGGGTTACATTGTTGCGGAAGTGAAATATAAGGAGAGGTGCACAAACTTTAACCTTAAAGGTAATGCAAAACCTCTTTGCGAAATATGCTGGTTAACATGTCCAGAACATGCTATTGAGTTTAAGGGTGATTGAAATGTTAAAGCCTGGTAGGTATTTTCTTTCTGGTAATGTTGCTGCTGCCGAGGCTGCTTTACTTGCCGGATGCAGGTTCTATGCGGGATACCCAATAACACCATCAAGCGAACTGATGGAACATATGGCACATAGAATGGAGGAAGAGGGAGGAGTTTTCATCCAGATGGAGGATGAGTTATCTGCAATTGCTGCGGCGATAGGAGCAGCCTGGACAGGTAAAAAGACCATGACGGCAACATCAGGACCAGGATTTTCATTAATGCAAGAAAATATTGGATATGCTGCAATGACTGAAACACCAGTTGTTATAATTGATGTGATGAGAGGAGGACCATCAACAGGTCAGCCAACTGTTGTTGCGCAGGGAGATGTGATGCAGAGCAGGTTCGGTTCACATGGTGATTATGAAACAATTGTTCTAACACCAAACTCTGTTCAGGAACTTTTTGATTTAACAGTAAGGGCATTTAATCTCGCTGCAATGTTCAGGAACCCTGTTATTGTTCTTTCTGATGCCGAGCTTGCACACATGGTGGAAAAGATTGTTGTTCCAGAAAAGATAGAAACTGTGAATTACAATGAAGTTGAACTTGATCTTGTTCCATCCTTTGTACCGGTTGGTTATGGTTTCCATGTTGCTGTTACGGGATTGACACATAATTTTAAAGGCTATCCAATTACAAACGATGTAAAGGTTCACAGAGAGCTTGTAACAAGGGTTGTTAATAAAATAAGGAAGCATGAGGAAATGATATCTGATGTTGAAATAATTAATCCTGAAGCTGATACAATCGTTGTATCATATGGAATTTCATCAAGGGCTGTTTATCCTGTATTGAAAAATAAAAATGTTGGTCTTTTCAGACCAAGAACATTGTGGCCTTTCCCAGAGAGCAAATTCAGGAACATTGTGAAGAATAAAAGAATTATAGTCATGGAAATGAATTTGAAAGGTTATGCTATGGAAGTTGAAAGGGTTGGAAGGAAATATGGTGCAAGTGATGTTGAAACAATAAACATAATTGGTGGTGAAGTACCACAGCCAAAGCATCTTGAGGAGGTGCTTTAAATGGATTTCTTTAATTTTTACAGGAAGGATAGATGGCCACATCAGTTTTGTCCTGGATGTGGTCTTGGAACAATAATGAACTGTTTATACAAAGCTTTCTCAAATTTGAAGCTTGATATTAACAGGACAGTTTTTGTTAGTGGAATTGGCTGTACAGGAAGGGTTCCTGGTTACATAAATGCTGATTCTCTTCACACAACGCATGGAAGGGCTATTGCATTTGCAACTGGAGTTAAGCTTGCAAACCCTGACCTTAATGTTATTGTTATAAGTGGTGATGGTGATCTTTTTGCCATTGGAGGTAACCATACAATACATGCTGCAAGAAGAAACATAGACATAAAGGTAATTGCTGTTAATAATGCAAACTATGGATTAACAGGTGGACAGATGGCTCCAACAACACCATACAACATGGTTACAACAACAACTCCAAATGGAAATAAAGAATATCCATTTGCTCTGGCTGATCTGGTCGCAGCAGCAGGTGCAAACTATGTGGCAAGATGGACAACAGCGCATCCAAACCAGCTTGTTAAAAGCATAGAGCAGGCATTCTTGACAAAAGGTTTTGCATTCATTGAGGTCGTTTCACAATGCCCTGTGAATTTTGGAAGAAGGAACAGGATGGGTGATCCCGTATTCCATCTCAGATGGATAAGGGAACATTCAATCCCCATATCAAAAGTTGAATTTGATGTAAAATCACCATACGATGTTATGGATCTGAACACAAGGGGTATTTATGTTATTGGAGAATTGGTTAAAAGGGATAGACCTGCTTACCTTGAAAAAGAGGAAGAGGTAAAGGCAAAATCACCACCAGAATAAAATGATCATAAATGTAGATTTTCATATTCATTCATATTTATCCGGTGCAACAAGCAAAGACATGAACATAGAGAACATTTCATTCTACGGCGCATTGAAAGGCCTTGATGTTATAGGTTCAGGTGATATACTTAACATAAAATGGCTTAAAAATTTTGAAAATTTGGAAAAGATTGATGATGGAACTTTTCTTTACAAAAAAACAAGGTTTATTCTAACAACTGAAATTGAGGATATAAACAGAGTACACCATATTCTTTTATTCCCATCAATATCCAAGGTTTATGAAATTAGAGAGAAATTTTCAAAAAGTTCGCATAACCTCGATACTGACGGAAGACCAAAAATAAAAATTGATGGTTCTGAAATTGCTGAATTATGCAAGGAAAGTGATGTTTTGATTGGCCCTGCTCATGCATTCACACCCTGGACTTCGCTCTATGCCTACCATGATTCAATTAAAAATGCTTATAAAGAATATACATGGTACATAAAATTCCTTGAACTTGGTCTGAGCGCAGATACTGATTATGCTGACAGGATCTCTGAATTAAATGATCTTGTTTTTTTATCAAACTCGGATGCACACAGTTACCATCCAAATAAACTTGCAAGGGAATTCAACAGAATAAATGTAAATGATGCAACATTCGATAATATAAAAAAATCGATTGAAAACAAGAGGATTTACATGAACATTGGTGTACCACCTGAGGAAGGAAAATACAATGAAACAGCATGTACAAGATGTTACACACACTATTCACTTGATGAGGCAAAAAAATTTTCATGGAAATGTCCAAAATGTAAGGGTATAATAAAGAAAGGTGTGAGGGATAGGGTGAATGAACTTGCAGATTATGATAAACCTGTCCATCCAGATCACAGGCCTCCATACATGAGAATAATACCTCTTATTGAAATAATAGGAAAAAGTATGAACATTAATCCTCTATCAGAAAAGGCAGAAAACATATGGAATAAAATTGTTACAAAGTTTGGTAATGAGATAAATGTACTTGTTGATCTACCAATAAGGGAAATGAAAAATGATATTGATTTTAAAATTTTAAATGGAATTATAGCATTCCGTATGGGAAGAATAAAGCTTGAACCAGGTGGAGGAGGTAAATATGGTGAAATACATATTCCTGAAATAATAAAAAATGATTTGAAAAACATTCTTGATCTTGATTATTTTTGAAAATGGAAAATATTTATTTGTAAAGAGGTTATTGTGTTTTTGATGATGAGGATAAATGAGAAACAGATACAGAGAATGATGAAGCAGATGGGCATGAAAACAGAGGATATAGAGGCAACTGAAGTAACAATAAAGGGAAAGGGAAAAAATTATGTTATCAGAAATCCAAAGGTAACAGTTATAAACGTGCAGGGTGAGAAAATAATACAGATTATGGGAGACATAAAGGAAGAGGAGGGTGAAAAATTACCCTTCAGCGAAGATGATATACAGCTTGTCATGCAGCAGACAGGATGCACAAGGGAAGAGGCTGAAAAAGTGCTTAAGGAAACGAATGGTCAGCCGGCGGAAGCAATAATAAAGATATTGAAGGATCATGGACATCCTTGATGAAGTACTTTTGAGAATAAAACCAGATAAGGATGAGAATGAAAGATTAGATGAAAGTATAAAAAAGATTATTGAAAAAATAAAGGGTATTTTGAAAAACGTTGATGCGTATCCAATTCTTGTTGGGAGCGTTGCAAAGGGTACACATTTGAAGGATCCGGATGTGGATATTTTCATAAGATATTCAACATCCTATCCAAGAGAATTTGTTGAAAAGAATAGTTTAGAAATAGGATCAATGGTTCTGGAAAATCCGCAGAAAAGGTATGCCGAACATCCATATGTTCATGGATACTTTTGTGGTTTCGAGTTTGATATTGTTCCCTGTTACAGGATAGAGAACTCAAAACAGAAAATAACAGCTGTTGACAGAACGCCATTCCATACAGAATATATAAAGAAAAATATGAAGGAGGAAATGAAGGATCAGGTAAGAATACTGAAACAATTCCTTAAAGGTATTGGTATATACGGTGCTGAGGCAAAAATAGAGGGCTTTTCAGGATACCTTTCAGAACTATTGATATTAAAATTTGGAACATTCATGGATCTTATAAAAAATGCATCAAAATGGAAGGAATACAAGATAATAACAATTGAAAATATTAATGAAAAAAATCTTTATGAAAAATTCAAAAATCCATTGATCTTTATTGATCCTGTTGATCCTAAAAGGAATGTTGCATCAGCCCTATCATTAACAAACTATTCAATTTTCATACATGCATCAAGGGAATTTTTGAAGAATCCATCAATGAAATTTTTCTTTCCATCAGAACCAAAAATAGAAGAATTTGATCTTAGGGATACAAAAATTTTGCATATACACTTAAAAAAACCTGATCTTGTTGACGATATTCTTTATCCCCAGATTAGGAAGTTTGAGAAAACACTCTTGAAGAATCTTGATGAATTTAATGTTCTTAGTTCATATTACTACGTTGATTCTGAAATACACATAATACTTGAAACAACTTTGTTTGATTTACCAAACGTTGAGGTTCGTACTGGACCTCCTGTATGGAGTAAAAATTCAGAGATTTTCTTAAAAAAATGGGAAAAAAAGGTTTTATCAGGACCATACATAAACAATGGAAGATTTTATGCAATTGTTCCAAGGAAAGAAAAATCAATAGAGGAAAATATTTTAAAGGTAATAAGTGCAAACAGCATTGGAAAGGATCTTGATAGAATAAAAAATGAAATTATAATTGAAAGGGGAATTGAAAAGATTGAGAAGATTGAATTGATAAAATTTTTAAAGAAAAAATTCCCATGGGAATACTAAAAAAATTCAGAATGGGAAAGGAGGATTTATTGCAATTATCCAGAACGTTATCCATCCGAGGAGATAAACAATTATATCATATGTAAGGGCCTTTCTATCTATCTCAATGTTCAAGTATCTTATTATGTATGGTATGAGGAATGCAAATGCAATTCCTGCAATGTATGAAAGTGGTAAAAGCCCAATGTACTGTAAAAATGCTGAAACCAGGCCAAGGATTATTCCAAACAGATAAGTTACAACAACTCCCTTACCCTTTGAAATTTCCCTCTTAAGGAATGTTTTTTCATCAAGTTCTGGCAATTCAAAATCCTCTTCTTCCTCTTTCTGTTTTGCCATTTTTTCACCTCATTACTGATGCAAGTTCTTTAATTGCACTGTATGGATCCTTTGCCTTTGTTATTCCTGATGCAACAAGAACACCATCAGATCCCAGTTCAATTGCCTTTTTAACATCCATACCGTTCTTTATACCTGCACCTGTAAGTACACCTATATTCTTATTTATTTTTTTTATTTTTTCAACACCATTTTTTACAAGTTCAGGCCTTGCTGTTGAAACAGAAACATTTCCCCCTATCAATTCAGGTGGTTCTATGGCGATAAAATCAGGTGAAAGATATGCCATGGATGATGAAATTTCATCATTAATTGCGCATACAAGAGTTTTCATATCATATTCCCTTGCTTTT
Organism: Thermoplasmatota archaeon; assembly: GCA_031961605.1. Lineage (GTDB taxonomy): Archaea > Thermoplasmatota > Thermoplasmata > Thermoplasmatales > ARK-15 > JAVRLH01. The sequence goes on along the minus strand of JAVRLH010000011.1, from coordinate 10,533 downwards.
TTGACAATATAATCAATATGTGAAATTTTTACCTGATTCTCAGAATGGTTCAATATCACACCATCAATATCCCATTCCTTAAGATTTTCAAGTGTTATTTTTCCAGTGTAGCTTCCAGGTGAATTTTCATCAACATGCTGGGCAAAGACAGGAATTGTCACAGATTCCTTAACTTTAACAAGATCTACAAAACTTGGTGCAACAACAATTTCAACACCAAGTTCAAATGATACATTTTCAGCATACTTCGCAATATCTAATGCCCTTTTTCCTGTTGATTCACTGTATGCTTTAAAGTTTACCACAAGCAATGGAAGGTTCATGTTTAAGCTAATTAACAATTATTATTAAAAAATTGTCATGCTCTCGTTATTTTCCTTTTTTATGTTTATTGTATGATCCGCAAAATTCTCAAGTTCCTTTTCATGCGAAACTATGATTATCTGATCCGTATTGATTTTTTCAAAAACCCTGTTCATGTTGGATATTTCAGCCTCACTGAAACCATCAGTTGGTTCATCAAGTAATAAAAAGTTTGTTTCAAGACCATGGAATTCCTTTATCATGGCGTTCAAAGCAAGCCTGTAGGAAAATGCAAGTGCAGTGCTTTCACCACCACTTAAACTTTCATATGAAATTTTATAGCCATCAATATATATGATTGGTGAGAAATCTTCCAGAAGATCCACATCCCAAACTTTTTCAGGTAAAAGAACATCAATCCATTCACCCAGCTTTTTTGTTAATTCTACTTTCAGTCTCTGGATCCTTGAAATTCTAACATTTTCAACATATGGTTTAAATGTATTATCAATCCATCCAAAAAAATTTTCCAGGTTTTCTTTTTCTTTTTCTTTCCCTATCAACTCTTCATAATTTTTCAATTCCCTTTTAAGGTTTTCATTCAATTCAGAAATTTTTTTGTTATATTCCTCAATTAAAGTTTTCTTTTCAAATATTTTTTTATCAGTCGAATGGTACTCTTCCTCCATTTCTCTGAACTTATTTTCATCATAATCAATGGATTTTATTCCATCTTCAATGTTCCTAATTTTTTCAGAAAGATTCTTTATTTCATCGTTAAGATCTGAAAATTCTTTCTTTAATTCAATAAGCTCCCTCTCCTTTCCAAGTATTCGCATGTATTCATCATGGTATTTTTCAAGCATTTTTATTTCTTCCTTTACATTTTCAATTTCCTTATCCAGGTTAGCATATTTTTCCAGCTCAATTTTTTCATTTTCAAAATTTTTTACCATTTCAGGTAATTTTTCAATCTCCATTCTAATACCTTTCACCTCAGTTTCAATTTTAGCCCTTTCAATATTTAATTCATTTATTTCCCTCTCTTCTCTCTTCATATTTTCAATTAATCTACTTTTTTCAGATTTTTCATTTTCAAGATCTTTAATCATAGAAGATAATTCATTCAATTTTTGCTCAGATGATTTTAATTTTTTATTTTCCTCTTCAACAAGATGTTTCACAAGATCCTCTGTTATTGGTCTACCACAAACAGGACAGACTTTTTCATTCTTGAGATCCTTGTATTTCAATAACTGATCCCTGTTTGTTTTTATATCTTTTTCAGTTGTTTTATATTCAACCTTTAAATTTTCAATCTTTTCCTTTATTTTTTCAAGATCTCCCTCTATTTCATTTTTCTTTACAAGCAGATTTTCCTTTTCTTTTAACCTTTTTTCAAGATCATCTAATACTTCCTCAAAACCTTTTAACTTTTTTTGTTTTTCAACGATTGCATCAATCTTTTTCTCATTCTCCTCCATATATTTTTTTCTTAAAACATAACTTTCATGCTCCTTGCCCAGATATTCAAGATCCTTTTTCTTCTTTTCCAGAACTTTTTCTTTTTCCTCAAAAATATCTTTATTTTTCAAATCTTCCTCATAATTTTTAATTTTCTGCTCATTTTTATTTTTATTATTTTTCTTTTCTTTCAATTCAGACATATATACATTCAATTCATTTTTTAAATTCCCATATTCCTCCCTCTTTCTTTTCATATCTTCGTAGATTTTTTTAAAAGAAAAAAATTTATTTTCAAGTTCATCCTTTTCATCAATAAATTTTTTTAATTTTTCATTGTTGATGGAGATTTCATTTTTAATCTCCTCCATTCTTTTTTCACTCTCATTTATTGTTTCCCTGTTCTCACCAATTATAGATTTTCTGATCTCTATCTCATTCTTTACTATTCCCCTCAACACATCAATGTTATCAATGATGTTCTTAAAATCGCTTATTCCAAAAAGATCATATATTATCCTCAACCTCTCTTCACTTTTCATATCAAGTATGTTTCTCATTTCATCCTGGCCTGCGTAAAAAAGTAAATCGAAAAATTTTGGATCCCTGACCCTCTCAAACTTTATTCTGAAAATTTTTGCAATGTACTGCCTCATTTCACCATCGCTTATTTTTCTCTCCTTTCCATTTTCAAAAACGATTATTTCATTTGATGAATAACCTGTTTTTGTTTTCCTGAGTGATCTTTTAAAAATAATATCTGAACCATCACGATCAAGGTTAATCTTAACCTCACCCTGGTTCTCCCCTACCCTTAAAAGTGTTTCAGCATTCTGAAAAGATCCAAACAGAGCAAATTTAAGACCATCTAGAATTGATGTTTTTCCAGAACCCACCTCCCCTTTAATAAGAACAACTCCACTTGGAAATGAAATTGATGTATTTTTATGTGATCTTATGTTTCTGAGTTCAATGCTTTTTATTATCATGGCTGATCACATCACGTATAAATTTTTCAGTCTCCTTTCTTAACCTTTCCTCATAGTCAGAGAATTTTTCATTCTGTTCCCTTTCCATCTTCAATGTATCCATAAAAGATTTAACATCAATTTGGAATGGATCATCAATACTTATGTTTTCATTTTCATCAATCAAAATTTCCTTTTTATGGCTTTCAACATCCCTGTCTTTTATAAAGATTCCTGAAAATTTTTTCCTCATGGGTAATGGAACGGATGTTAAATTCATCTGAAAGTATCCTGAATATTTGCCAAAATAGTTTATGAGAACTATGGATTCATTATCTATTCCCTCAAGGTTCTTCTTTGTTTCTTTTATTATTTCATCCATATCCCTGCTTCCAACATTTATGTTTATTTTTGAAACTTTTAATTCACTATCAATGAATTTTATTTTAAAATCATCCACAAGAGCGAATCCTCTATCATAAACATTGAAAAGTTCATCCTGTGTTGATGCAAAAAATATTCCAGGATAAACAACAGGCCTGCCATTTTTTTCCATAATTACTCTTTTATGAACATGGCCACCTGCATAATAGGAAAATCCATCCGGAAGCTCTGAGATCTTTAAGCTTTTTACATTTTCGTTCAGTATTCCTTCAATGGATGTGTGGAAGAGAAATATGGAATTATTATCATCAATTTTTTCAATTTCTCTTATTATATCAATGTCCATAGAATTCTCAAGACCACCAACACCGTATATGTTGAAAGATGTCCTTTCGTCATGGGTTGGTATTAACTTCCCATTTTCATACCTTGAAACATCTGTGAATATACCGGATGCAGCAAGTATATCGTAAATGGTTCTTTCTGAATATTTTCTATCATGCGATCCAGGAATTGTGTATATCTTTCTCTCTTTTTCTGTGAATTCCCTGAATTTTTTTACAACATTTTTTAGATCGTTGAACATGGTGTATGGACTATCAAAAATATCACCGCTCATGACTATAAAATCAACATTCTCTTTTATTGCAAAATCCATCATTCCCATGAAATTTTTTATCATAATTGCATGTATTTTTTCAAAGCTTGAAAATGCTCCGAGATGAAGATCCGATACATGAATGAACTTCATATTTCATTTCTTCCTTTTCTTTATTTCCTCATCCTCTTTTATCAATTCACCCATAAGGTCACTTACCTTCCATTCCAGCGATGTTGGCGTTGTTACTGCTATTATGCTCTTTGGAAGATTTTCATTTTTTTTGTAATGGTTTATGAATTCAATCACCTCCTTATCAGAGAAATTGTGCAGAAGTATAACCCTTTTTCCCTTCACATTTTCATTTTCTCCAATTTTCCTGAATGCCATGTTTGAGAATAATATCAACTTCCTTATTAGAATTTTGAATGCACAGGAAAAATATTTAAATGTATCATTCAATTATGCAAACATGCATTTGAGCAGAAGAAAAAAGGAGAAAGTACTTGTTGAAAACTATATAAGGCATGTTTCCATAGTTTCAGATTCATCAAAATTTCTCACAGATGCTTACAATGCCCTTTTGGACCTAAACTATGATAAACTTGATGAATTAACAAAAGAGATTGAAGAAAGGGAAAAGGATGCTGATGATGTTAGGAGGGAGAATGAAAAACTTCTTTATGAAGGTGTTCTCTTCCCATCAGATAGGTTTACATTCATAACACTCTCAGAAAACATTGATCATGTTATGGGTAAAATTCTACAAACACTCAGGACATTTTCATTAAGGAACATGCCTTTATCTGGTGTAAATTTCCTCAGGGATGTTAATTTCAAAGAGTACATTGATCTCACAGTTGAAACATTGAAATTGCTCCAGGAGGCGGTCACAACATTCTTCACAGATCCTCAAAATGCCCTTGATCTTTGCAATAAAATTGAGGTTTATGAGCACAACGCAGATCTTTTAAAACTAAAAATTCTGAAGGAACTGCATAGAAGAGAAAAGGAACTTGATGTTTACACAATACTACAGATTGAAAATATGGTTCACAGAATAGATGAAATAACGGATGAAGCGGAGAATTCATCTGATACAATTGTTCTCATACTAACAGTATCAAAACCGTAATGAAAAGGGATATGATTGGTGTTGTAACCCAGGAGAATATGAGCTGGTTTACCTTTGTTATATTTATTTCCCTGTAACCTTTTTTCAGACCAGAACCAACCATGGATCCAACAACACCCTGCGTTATTGAAACAGGAACATGCATCTGTGTGAATGATTCAACAACAATTGATGATGATATTTGAGAAACAAATGATCTGTAGGCATTCAAATTGACAATGGATTTTGTGACAGTTTTATAGGTTAAAAAATTGAAAATCAATGTTCCAAAGAATATACCAAGGATTGATGATATAAAATCTGTAAAGGATGGTGAAATAGAATATATCAAGCCTATCGTGTTTGATCCTAAAGTGTATGAGAGAAAAGCGCTAGATAACAAAAATAGAATACGGAATGAATAACCTTTGAATGGCTTTTTTGTTTTCTCAATGAACATGTAAATTATATAACCAAGAATCATTGAAAACAAAAATGCAAGAATCCAGGAAATGAAAACCATGGAATAATAAGTATAATTTATTTCTTTAGTGATTATGGAAAAACCCAAAATGGATCCTGTGAAAACCATACCGGCCGAAAGTGGGAATGATAGAATGCTGAAAATTAAAAAAACTATCAGTATGGATATGTAAATTGTTGGAACATAAGAAGAAACAATATGAATTGGTGGTAACATTTTCATTCCTTCCAAAATTAAACCAATGCTCATAAAGGATGAAATAAAAAATGATCCTGAAAATTTTCCCAGTATTTTTGATGAGTTAAGAGGACCTAAAATAAGCGCTGAGTTGTTCCCCGAAATTATTGCTGCCAACAGAAAAAGAAGAATTTCAACAAGCACATAAAGGATATGAAAAATTAATATTTAAAAGAAATCTTCAATCCTGTTTTTCTTTTTCTTTTCCTCATGTTCGAAGAGCGTTGATTGCCTTTTCCCTGATATTAAAGCATTCTGGTCAAGTTCAAAAACTTCTGTTATCCTGGATAAAGTTTCTGCAACACGCCTTGCATAATATTCGTAATCTGGTTTCTTTGTGAATGATCTTCCATTAACGTATGGTTCAACCTCCTGTGGACTTTTTCTGTCATTTATTACAATCCATGATACCTTCATTCCTGGAACAAATTCATAACCCATTTCCTGCAACTTTCTTGCTGCCTGGACGTTTGGCATGGAATCAGGATTTTTGTAAAGCCTAATATCCCTCACCGATCTTGATATAACAAGTTTCTCAACAGGTACCTTACCCTTTTTAACATCTTCAATCACTTCCTTTGCCCTTTTCTTTGCTTCATCAAGCTTACCGTCAAGTATCAGCTCAAATATTTCCATAAGAACCTCACTCTGTAGATCAAAACTGTCAGTTCTCCTTGTTTCATATCCCCTTACAACTATCTGACCATTTTCCTCTTGTGGATAAACAACTTTACCCACATACCTTTTCTTTGCGCCATGTGAAAAGAATGGTTCAAGTATCTGTTCAAACTCGAACGTTAAATTGAGCTTTCTTGAGAATCCCTCAGCAACTTTGTTACCGAACTCAATCGCTCCATCAAGATCCTGTTTTGGTGATAGGAAGAAAACACTGTCAGTATCACCGTAAACAACCTTTATCCCACCTTTCTCAAGGTCATCTATAACATTCTTAACAGTTTCCCTTGCAAAGGCAGTGATGCTTGATCCAATCTCCTTGTTTGTGAACCTGTAGAAGGATGATGCGAAAACACCATAGAATGAGTTCATGAGAATTTTTACAGCCTGCTGGAGACCATCAAGGTATCTTTTCGTTTCAGGATCTGCACTTTTCATCCTCGCCTTTATTTCATCCCTCTGTTTCATTAAATTGCTAAGTATCTTTGGAACCAAGCCTTCTTTAACATCCTTTGAAAGAAACCTTGCACCTGATGGACTTACTACTGTTCCATCTTTGCTTAGAGTTGTGAAACATATATTGTATTTAATTATAATTGATGGATACATGGATTTGAAATCAAGAACACATACCCAGTGGTATAAGCCTGGCTCAATTGTATGAACGTATCCACCTTCAATCTTTTCCTCCTCCTCTTCAACTGACATCATCAAAGGAACACCAATGTTATTCCTATCCGCTTCCCTTATCAGTATTGAATCTATTAGAGTTGATGATCCGGAGTTCATAACATCATCCATGGGAAGCTTTGAAACGGTTGAAAGATCCTGGTATTTCCTCAAAACCTCTATTTTTAATAGAATCTTTAGTGCAAGCATAGCATCGTTTATACAGTATTCTATTACCTTTTCCTTTTCAACGTTCCATTCATCATCCATCTTCGTTCTGTCAACATCCATCTTCTCTTCTCCAAGCAAAAGTTTTGCAACAGCGTTCAAAGTCTCCTGCTTTGGCTTTATTTCCCTTTTCACATTCCACCATGCATCAGCAACTATCCTTCCATGAACACGCCAGAATTGTCCCATGATCCTCTGTGGTGATGAACCATCCCTTCCAATGTTAAATTCAATGCCATTTTCCTTTGCAAGATCCATTATGTATGGTAAATCGTAACCATCAATGTTGTAACCAGTTATAACATCAGGATCTTCTTTTTTTATTACATCCAAAAAATTTCTGATTATTGTTGAATCGTCCCCCTCAAAGTGATAGGTTTTTATTTCACCTTTATCGTAAACAGCTATTCCAACAGTGTAAATTTTCTTTTCCTTCAATGAATTTTCAATATCAAAACTCAGTATCTTCAGATCAGATAAAAATGGTTCAACATTTTTAATTTCTTCAGCATCAACAACAAGATCAGTGGAATATTTATCATTTTTTATCTCCTTCCCATCCACTTCAACACAGGATCCAAGGTCAAAATCGTACATGAACCTGTGATGGAAAGGTATGTCGGCAGCAAGTACCTGACTTTTTTCCTGGCATATCTTTCTGTAGTTTGGAACCTTCCATGGTGAGTATAGTGTTATTTTCTTACATTTTTTAATTGATCCAGTTACCCAGAGATCCTTATCTTCAATGGATATTATTTCACTATCATTTTTTAATGATTCAATCAAATCTTTTGGAGGATCAACAAGATAAAAGTAGGGCTTGAAATTTTTTACCCTTACAGCAATAGATTTACCATCAGTTGTTTTACCAAAAAGTTCAACAACAACATTCTTCTCATCACTTCTGTCGTAGGATCCAGTGAGAATTCTTAACTTATATACCATGGTTTATCAAATTAATTATTAATTAATTAAACTTTTTATGGTTGAAATTTGAGAAATTATTTATATTATTTGAGATTTTATGGTAAAATCAGGGCCCGTGGTCTAGCTGGTTATGACGTTGCCCTTACACGGCGAAGGTCACCGGTTCGAATCCGGTCGGGCCCATTTTAATTTTGGGGATATAGATAAATGCTCAAAATTGTCGTTTAATTTGCACTAATATATAAATTATATAAGATATAAGTATTAGTTTTGATATGATCTCAAACAACATATCTGATACAGAAAAAAAGGATCCAAACATTTTTTGATTAAAACATAAGTTAGATTATCAAAATTGAATAAAAAAAATAATAAGGGGAGTAGGGGCTTTCAGAGTGAGAAATGAGGTTTGTTTTAATTTATTCTTAAGTCCCTATGTTAGGAAAGTAAAAAGATGGTAATAAATTTTGATTTTCGGGTTTACAAAAAAATAGAAAATTTTTCATTATAGATCTTTTTTAACCTTTTTCTTTTTTAAATATACTAATGAGATTGAAATGATTAAAATCACACCTATAGATACTGCGAAAATGAAATAATAATTAATTTGCGGTGAGGCACCCATTGGTATGTTTGTGGAATTTAATATTATACTAAAATTAATCCAAGAATAAACCGGGCTAAAAACTAAAAGTTCTACATTGGCATTCCACTTTACTATAATTCCTGAATATTTATCTATATAAGCGGTTGCATTTCCAAAGGAAATTGGCATACCAGAAAGATTATCACGAAAATTCAACTGTACTTTAATTACAGGATATATTTCGTTGTTTATATTTAGGGTTAAATTATTAGTTGCATTTGCATTTATTTCAGATGGAGGTATTGGAGATCCAATCCCAGTTTCTTGATTGTAGCTGACCCAAAAATCTAATGATAGTACGGTTGAAAGATTCATTGGTACAAATCCCTTATTTAATTCATTCAAAGTTTTCTGGTTTATAAAAAAGATTGTGATTGGTTGATGTATGTTTGCAGTTTCATTGGAATATTCTCTGAAATTATAATTAAATGTAAGGTTCCAGAATTTATTACAGTAATTGTTTTGAATATTTTGAGTATAAAAATATAAAACAAGAGGACAAGTTAATGATTGTAGATAGGAAAATGTTTGATTTTTAAGATTAACAGAAAGAATCTTATATAATGCTATTGAAGTTTCATTGGGATAATGTTGTATTTTTCCATTGGCGAGTTGTACATTACTCTCTTTTTCAAAATATTTAACGTAAGCACCTGAAAAAGCCCAGACAGGCTCATTTATGTTATTACCTTCCACAATACTGCTAAATGCAAACATAATAACCAATAAAATTAAGAAAAAAGATATAATTTTGAATTTTTTTAGAGAGTTTTTAACTTTTTTCATTTTTCTTCATTTTACATCAAAATTATCTTTTTGATATTTTTAGTTTTCTACATATCCAGACTCTCCGCATGTCTAATTTGATCCTATGGTGCCGATTAACCGTTAGATAAATTTGCTATTTTCTTCTATTTTTCTTAGTTCAGCACATATTTCCGAAAACTTTATTTACTATGTGGTATTTACCACATATGATCAATATGGCTTTATGTCCTAAAAAAAGAAAAACAAAAACAGGGAAGATCTATTACGAACTGTGGGAAGTTAAATGGATCAACGGAAAGGTAGTTTCTAAGTATGTTGGATATTTAGGTAAGAGTCCTAAAACAAAGCAAGAGCTTACACCTGAACAACTGCTTCCATTTGTAAATAAATTGCTGGATATTGGCTTAAGCGATGTGGATATTTCTAAAGTACTTGCAAAGATTGGCATAAATACAGATGTATGGCCAATAACAAAGATCATAATAGAGCATGACAGAACACTCAAAAAACTCTTTTTAAAGTTCAAATGAAAACAGTACATTTCAGAACTCAGGTAATTCACTGTCCTATATACTCTAAAAAACCGGTAAAAATAAAAAAGTGAAAATGGGGGTGTCCTAACGGTTAATCGGCGTCATAGATTTGATCTAACCATAATATACAGAATTTTCTTTAAATTTTCAGTTTTTAATTTATTTTTGATACAAGATAATAATCTTTTCCCCCACTTTTTAACTCTAAAAATCATAAATTTCTCTTTGATTTGCTTATTTTATGTGATAATTTTGCCTATTTTCTTCCTTATATTCATAACTTCCTCTAATTCTTAAGGATTGATTCACATTGTTTTTATCATTTTTAGCTATCCAGATGGTGGTCCTTCCTGCACCTTTTTCCATAGCATATTATAATACACCTTCTCTAACCTTATACACTTAGTTAAAAAGTATAGAAAATCCTTCAAGGGCATTCTCATTTTCATATCTTTCAATAGCATATTTATGAGTATCCAGAAATTATATATCAATATGGAAAGACCGTAGAGAAAATACCTTAATTTTATATTTC
>JAVRLH010000010.1:0-22114 GCA_031961605.1 Thermoplasmatota archaeon | reverse complement strand
CTGTGGAAATATCAGTATGCCATCATACCTGCTCTTTTTCTTAAACTTTGGAAATCCTTTCTTTCTCTTTATTCCATCTTTCAAACTCCTATCCAATTTCTTGGCGATCTGTTGAAGCGTCTGACTTGGAGATTTTTTCAAAAATGGATATTCCTCCTTCATTTTTGTTATCTCTTTGCACATATCTGAATAGAATAGAAACTTCTTCTCTTTTTTGTATATATCCCCGTTTTTCTCCAGCAACTTATTCCACACAAACCTAATATTACCTAATGATTGTCTGAGTAACTGAATTTTTGACCGCCTTGCATATATCTTAACGTTGATTATGCTTCTCATTTTCCCTATCCCATTGCATCTTTAAGCTTTATGATCTCACTACTGACATTACCCTCTGTGGATACAAATATGCTTGTGTCCTTGTATGCGAAGACTTAAATCCAAAATCTGGAAAATATTTTTTTAACCATTTTGAAGATATGCCTTGGAAATACTTTACAATGTGGGATGGTGCATATTTTGGCAGTGCTGATACAAATAGATGTATGTAGTCTCCATAACCTCCAAAGCTATTATCTCAATCCCATACTTATACGCTATTTCATAGAATATCTCTTTGATTTTCTCTGCTATTTTCCCTGTTAGAACATGTCTCCTATACTTTGGTATGAAAATAATATGATAGTTGAATAGATATACTGAAAGTCTGGTTGATTTCAACTGCATTGTTTAATATATATAAAATTTCTTAATAAACATTTCGTCGATTCATCCCACTTTAAAAAGCGAGGCTTTCTCGCTGTGTTTTTGTAATTTTTCTTAAAGATGTTTTCTTCAAGGTTCATAATGCTAAATTTTTTTATATTGTAAATCATTGTGAAATCAATGTCAAAAATAAAAATTCTGGATGATGAAACTGTAAAGTTAATAGCTGCCGGCGAGGTTGTTGAAAGACCAGCAAACGCTGTTAAAGAATTGATAGAGAATTCGCTTGATGCAAATGCAACAAGAATAGATGTATCAATAAAGAATGGAGGTAAAACGCTAATTTCCGTTAAGGACAATGGTACTGGAATGTCAAGGGAGGATGCGGTCTTGAGCATCTCAAAGCATGCAACAAGCAAGATCTCTGGTAAGGAGGATTTAAGCAAAATTAGGACTTATGGCTTCAGGGGTGAGGCTTTATACAGTATTTCTTCAGTCTCCAGGTTTGAAATGTTAACAGGTCAGGGAGAGAATTCCACATATATTTACTGCGAGGGAAACAAATTACTGAAGGTGGAAGAGAGAGGGCCCATGAAGGGTACGCTTATCAACGTTCTGGATCTCTTTTTCAATCTTCCTGCAAGAAAAAAGTTTTTAAAATCTGATATAAATGAATTTCAGGCAATTCAGGAAATTTTTATAAACTATCTTTTTGCAAGGGAGGATGTATCTTTCACTCTTGCACATAATGGAAAACAGATTTTCAACATTCCGGTTGTGAATTCTCTTATAGATAGATTCACCTATGTTTATTCACCTGAACTTGCTAAAAAAATGGTAATTGTTGAAAATAAAAATGTTGATTTTGAGATTAGAGGGATAGTAAGCAAACCTGAATTAACGAGGAAGAGCAGGGATCATATCTATATATACGTGAATGACAGACCTGTGAAAAGTCCTGAGGTCATAGACTCCGTCATATCCGCTTACGGTTCATTACTTTTCAGGGATAGTTTTCCCATTGCAATAATAAAGATTTACATTGATCCCGAATTTGTGGATGTTAACGTTCATCCCGCAAAAATTTTCGTGAAATTCTCAAATGAAAATGAAATATTGAAACTTGTAAAGGAAAGTGTTCAAAAGGCTTTGAAGGGCATAAACCTTATTCCTGATGTAAGCAAAGAATTCCCTGCGCTGGAGAAAATGGAAGCAATGCTTGATGTTGAAAAGCAGCTAACTTTTGAAACTGAGAAAGGTATCCTGCAGAAAAAAATTGATGAAAATATACCTGATACAGGATCTTTCAGGGTTGTTGGACAGGTCCTTGATACTTACATTATTGTTGATACGGGTAAAGGCATGCTTATCGTTGATCAGCATGCCTGCCATGAAAGGATAAGAACGGAAAAGCTTGAGGATGATATTAATAGAAAAAGTGTACAGAACCTTATTGATCCAATAACGGTAAAACTAGAACCATGGCAGATAGAGATAATCAGGCAGGAAAAGGATCTTTTCTCATCAATGAATTTTCAGTTTGATGTCTTCCAAAACCATGTTGTTCTGAGGACTGTACCATCATTCTTTAAAATACAGGAAATAGTTGATGCTTTCATTGAAGGACTGAACGAACTGGGAAAAAATAAAACAAAGGGAATTGATGAAAGAAAAAGAGAGACGATTGCAACCATGGCATGTAAGGGCGCAATCAAGGCAAATCAAAAGTTATCGGAAAAAGAGATGAAAATTCTCCTCTATGATCTCATGAAATGCAGAAATCCCTATACATGTCCGCATGGAAGACCAACAATGATAAATATAGGCAAAGATGAACTGGAAAAAATGTTTAAAAGAAAAATTTAGGATAAAAATTTCAAAAGCAATGCCTTCTGTGCATGCAACCTGTTTTCAGCCTCATCAAAAACAACACTGTTTGGTCCATCAATCACATCCTCTGTTACCTCAAGACCCCTGTGCGCAGGCAAACAGTGCATGAAAATGAAATCCTTTTTTGCATGCTTTACAAGATCCCTATTAACCTGGTAAGGCTTGAATATCTTCTCCTTTTTTTCCTTTTCCTCTTCCTGTCCCATGGAAACCCAGACATCCGTATAAATAACATCCGCATCCTTCACAGCTTCCACAGGATCGTTAGTGGAAACTATTTTAGACCTTCCCTTTGAAACTTCCTGTGCCTTTTTAAGATCATCCTGTGGTAACTCAAAACCTTTCGGTGTTGCAATTGAAAAATCAAAACCAACTATTGTACAGCCATAGAGCAAAGATCTTGCAACATTGTTTCCATCACCAACGAATGCAACTTTCAATTTTTTATTCTTACCCTTCTTTTCAATCATTGTCATGATATCGGCTATTATCTGTGCTGGATGCTCATAATCATCAAGGGCATTTATAACAGGTACAGATGAATTCTCTGCAAGCTCAACAACCATTTTGTGATCAAATGCCCTGTAAACAATTCCATTAACGTATCTGCTCAATACTTTTGCAGTATCTGATATTGTTTCACCCCTTCCCATCTGCATGTCCCTTGGACTCATATAAAGTGCATGGCCACCAAGCTGTGTCATTGCTACCTCAAAGCTTGTTCTTGTTCTCGTTGATGGTTTTTCAAAGATCATTGCAAGGCTCTTTCCCTTCAGTTTTTCCATGTATTCCTGGGAATTTTTCTTTATTTTTAATGCAAGATCTATTATTTCCATCAGGTCATCTTTCACATCCAGTATTGAAACTAGATCCCTCTTCAAGCCAATCACCTTAAACAGAGAATTACTCTCTGGTTATAATTTTTGCCATTTAGAACTTTTTTAACTTTTTTCTCTGAAAATCCTTTTGAAAGGGAGGGATGAAAGCTGAATTACATATATTTTTTAAAGTTATCTTTTTTTGCAGGGCTTAGAATGCTGGCAGAAGTAAGCATGGAAATTTCAAGCTTATAGCTATACATGGTAACATGCTTTCCAAATGTGGATCATAGAAACATCATGATAAAAAAACCTGTAGTTTGGTTGTTGGGAAAAAGCTTGGTTCATGAAGATCCATCCGTAAGGAGGGATAGTTCACTTAATTTTATTACAATTTATATTTTAATAAAAATTTTTGCCATCATTTTCTTTTTAGGAGGGAATAAGCAGCAGTGATTGTTAATTTTTTTACCTAAAAGAAATTTATTAAATCTAAATAATTCAAAAATTGTTCATAATGCAAAAAATTTATGGAGGATATTTTGTTTTAATCAACTTTATGAATTCCCTCATCCAATAAGGATGATCTGGCCAGGCTCTTGCAGATACCAAAGAACCATCTACAACCACCGGTTTATCCTCAAAAATTCCACCAGCTTTTTCAACATCATTCTTCAAAGCCGGATATGCCGTACATTTTCTGTTTTTTAGCACATCCGCAGCGCTGAGAATCAATGGAGCATGGCAAATCTGTGCTACAGGTTTATTTTCATTGAAGAAATGTTTTACGATTCTCTTTAAATCCTGGTCATTTCTAATATACTCTGGTGCTCTTCCACCAGGAATAACAAGTGCCACATATTCTTCAGGATTAACATCCTTAAAAGCCTTGTTCGCTTTAACCAGATATCCAAGTTTTTCTGTATAGGTATCAAAACCAGGCACAAAATCATGTACAACTGTCTGAATAGATTTTTCAGATGGTGCTGCAACATCAACCTCATATCCTTCCTCCAGAAGTCTCTGATATGGATACATCACCTCTAGGCTTTCTCCTGCATCACCTGTAACAATCAATACCTTTTTCATATTATCACCTCTATCACAATTTATACCCCCTACATTATTTAAAATTTTCTTTTTTAGTTCTATAGAATGATTGTTAAAAAATAAAATATAAATGATTGCCAGTTCAAATAAATTCATAATAAAATTTTTATGATTTTATTATTTTCTCCTTACTATGATAGTTATAATAGGTCTTGGAACAGCTGCTGTTTATGCAACGAGATGGATCACATCCCTCAACAGGAATGAGGAAATTGCAATCATTGAAAAGCATGAATATGAATCATATTCACCCTGCGGTATACCCCTTATTTTGGAAAAATCTGGAAATTTTAATGAATTAAAACATCCATTTCCCAGGACAAGAAGGATCCAGGTTTATCTGAATTATCAGGCGGAAAAAATTGATCCTGATGCAAAGAAAGTTTTTATAAAAAATTTAAAAACAGGGGAAGAAAAAGAATTAAAATATGATAGGTTACTTTTTGCAGGTGGTGCGGATCCATTTGTACCACCAATAAAAAATGCAAGGGAATATATTGGTAAGGGTGTTTTTGTTGTTAAAACTCTGGAGGATGCTGAAATTATAGAAAAATATATTTCATCAGGTGTAAAAAATTCGGCTGTAATAGGTGCTGGTGCCATTGGTCTTGAGATTGCCTATGCACTCAAAGTTAAAGGACTGAACGTTCAGGTTTTCGAAATGTTTCCACAGGTTTTTCCAAGAGCTCTTGATCAGGACATGGCAAAAATTGTTGAAGAATACCTTGAATCAATTGGTATAAATGTGAACTTGAATGCAAGGGTGAATGAAATAGTTGTTGAGAATGGAAAAATAAACGGAATAGAAACAACCAATGGAAAATATGAGGCAGAAATGATAATCCTTGCAACAGGTGTTTCACCAAACACAAAGATGCTTGATGGAATAGTGAATATGGAAAAAGGGTACATTGTTGTTAATGAAAGAATGCAAACATCAATGGATGATATATACGCTGCGGGTGATTGCGTTATTGTAAAAAACTTTGTTGACTCATCACCCTTTGTTATTCAGCTTGCAACAACGGCTGCAAAACAGGGTATTGTTGCAGGTATAAATCTGGCCGGTAAGGATGCAATTTACTCTGGTGCAATAGGTAATTTTGTTTCTGTGATAGGTGATCTTGAGGTTTCAGCTGTTGGTCTAACAGAAACATATGCAGGAAATAAAATGAAAACTGTGAGTGCGAGGGGGAAAGCATTAGATAAACCTGAATATGCTGGAGGAAAGGAAATAACAATGAAAATTGTTTGTGATGATAAGGGTAAGATTATTGGCGCACAGGCAATAGGAAGGAATGCTGCAAGGGAAATTAATGTTATAGCACTTGCTATCAAAGCCGGTCTTAAGGCGCAGGATCTCAGTGCACTTGAAACAGCATATTGCCCTGCTGTATCCGATCTTTACAGCATAATAAATTTAACAGCAGATTTAATACTTAGAAAAATCAATCCATCGGGTTACATCTTCTGAATATTTTCAATCCTTTCCCTCAGTTCACATGCTTTGCAGATCCTGCCAACGGTTGGTTCACCGCACCTTTCACATCTGTTGAGCTTAAAATTTTTGTATGAAGGAATAAGCAAAGGTTTGATCTGATCAAAGGTTGAAAGTATTGCGTATTTTGATCCTGGTGTTCTTTCCTCCCATGTATCTATTGCATTCCTGAATTCATTTCTGATGGCAAAATCAGCGTATGGACATGTACCATGATAAAATGGGATCTTTTTTAGAATTGCATAGAGCATTACTTCCTTCTCTGGTATTGATCTCAATGGCTGTATTCTTGGTACAAGATCATCCTTTATGATTTCATGTGGCCCCAATCTTGCAAGTCTTTCAGGATCACCACGAACAAAATTCATTATTATGCTCTGTGCAGTATCATCAAGGTTCAAACCTGTGGCAAGGTAATTTGCATTGAGTTCCCTGGCAGCTTTATTGAGCAAATTTCTCCTGAAAACACCGCAGTATGAGCATGGTAAAATTTCATGATCAATCTTTGAAACATCATCTATTGTAACATTGAAATAATCCTTATAGGAATATATATGGTATTCAACACCAAGATTTAAAATAAAATCCCTCACCCTTTCAATTGCAATGTCCCTGTAACCCTTTATACCCTCATCAATTGTTACAGCTATTATTTCAATATCATTCCTGTGTGAAAGGATCTTTTTCAAAAGGTATAGTGTTGTTGTACTGTCCTTACCACCTGAAACACCAACAACAATCCTGTCCCCCTTTTTAAGATTCACCTGTTTTCTTAACTCATGCTTTACCCTTCTTTCAAGGAATTCCATAAAGTGCTCTGCACAGAGATGCTCTCCACTGTATCTTAGATAAACGACAGCTTCCCTTTCACACCTTGAGCATTTCATTTTTGCATCTAAGAAAATTTTTATATTGATTAACTTTTTCTTCAACCATGGATGTTTATGCAGAAACAGACATTGAGGAAAAGTTTAAGGAAGTTTTAAAGTACCTTGAAAATCTTGGTCTTACGGAATATGAGGCAAGGGCATTTGTTGCATTGATTTTTCTTGGAGGTGGGGAGGCGGAGAATGTTGCAAAAATTTCAAAAATTCCCAGGACATCTTCCTACAAGGTACTTGAATCACTGGAAAGTAAAGGATTCATCAAGGTTGTTTCAGGAAAACCAAAAATATTCAAGCCCGAGGATCTGAATGTTCTTGAGGAAAGATACACAAGGATGGTAAAGGATCTTTTTTCACATTTGAAACTTGCACAGGAAATGTTTGGTGAAAAGGGTGAACCCCAGCTTGTTTACACAATTTATGGTAAAAACAGGGTACTTAAAAAAATTGGGGAAATGATTGAACTTGCTGAAAGGGAGATATGGTTATCGTCTCCAAAACTTGCGGAAATAAGGAAAAATCTAATTGATGAAATAAAGAAGGCACAGAACAGAAATGTGAGAATAGTTGTTATTACATCAAGAACGCAGAGGGCACCAAAAAATACTGAAGTTCATTACAGGGATGGTTTGATTGCAACGGATATTGTTGCTGATGATAAAAAGGCGTTGATAACTGATGCGGAACTCGCAGCATGCGGTTATTCAGATAATCCTGTTCTTGCACAGCACTTAAAACATTTCCTTGAAATTTTACTTTACAAGTAGGGCCGGGACCGGGAATCGAACCCGGGTCTAGGGATCCACAGTCCCCAAGGATAGCCACTACCCCACCCCGGCCATGATA
Source organism: Thermoplasmatota archaeon (assembly GCA_031961605.1). Lineage (GTDB taxonomy): Archaea > Thermoplasmatota > Thermoplasmata > Thermoplasmatales > ARK-15 > JAVRLH01. The sequence continues at coordinate 14,363 of JAVRLH010000010.1, read as the reverse complement.
AAACTGCAATTTCAATTCTCTATTTTAATCCTTTTGTTTTTTCTCAAATATTCTTACTTGATAAAGTTTATAAATGATACAGGATAATGATAATTTTATGAGAGCCCCGAGACTTAAGAAAAATGCACACATAAGAATTATCGCTCCCGCAAGTCCACCCAACCTTAAATCTTTAACCATTGGAGTGGAGAAGTTAAGGAAACTTGGATTTAGGGTTTCATTCGGTGATAATATTAGGAAAACAAAGCAGATTGGTTATTTATCAGCTCCAGATAACGACAGAGCAAAGGAACTAATGGATGCATTTAAGGATGATAGTGTTGATGCAATTTTTGCAGCAAGGGGAGGTTATGGATCCATGAGAATTTTGCCCCTCGTAGATTTTGATGTTATCAAGGAACATCCGAAGATTTTTGTTGGATACAGCGATATTACAGCTTTACATATTGCAATAAATCAAAAAACTGATCTAATCACATTCCATGGACCCATGCCTGGAGTGGATTTTAATATAATGAATAAGAATATACTAAAAAATATGTTAGATGTTTTGGAAGGGGAGATTCTGGATCTTACGCCGCAGATAACAACCATCGTGGGCAGGGTTGTTGAAGGAAACGCCATAGGTGTTAGTGCAGGAACAAACTTCTCCCTGGTTACTTCACTTATAGGAACGGAATTTCAGATAAAGGCAAATGAAAAAATACTTTTTTTGGAAGATGTTTCCACAAGCATATATGACATAGACAGGTACATGGCTGAACTCTGGCTGAGCAAAATTCTTTATAAGATTAAGGGACTTGTTTTTGGAGATTTTGTCTCAATACCAATGGATGAGGGACCAAACCCTTCATTACAGGAAATCATATATTATTATGTGAACAAAATGAAAAAACCTGTTATGTATGGTCTTCCATTTGGCCATGGTTTTGATCAGATGATAATTCCACTGAACGCAAAATTGAAAATTTCAACCTATGAACCCTCAATAACAATTTTAGAAAATGTTGTTGAATGAAATGCCTCACCTGAGAAATGTATCTTCTTTCAAAACCGGATTAGATGCAAAAATGGCAGGGATCTGCATGAGAACTTTTCTTTTCAAACATGTGGAAAGGTTTTTACTGAGTTTAGATCTTGCAGGCTTTAGTTCTGCCTGTCCAAAACCTAGTAAATAAAAAATATGTGAATTTTATTTTAAAATTCACTTCCCAGTATGACTCTTCCGCTTATGTTAAATTTTTTAAAAACCAAGGTAAAGTCTTTCGGCAAGTATCGATGGTAAATTTTCCTCTCTGATTTTTTCAGCCACCTCATCTATTTCATAATTAACCCTGATAATTTTAACATTCCATTCATCATCAATCCTGGCAAATGATGCCCTTGGATCCCCATCCCTTGGCTGTCCAACACTTCCAGGATTTATTATTATTTTTTCACCAAATTTTTTAACAAAAGGAACATGGGTATGACCGAGAATGAGTACCTGGAATCCTTCCGGTATTATTTTTTCATCAACATCCTCTGGATAAAGGTACAAATCTTCATCCCAGGGTGATCCGTGAAACATTATGATTTTTTTATCCTTAAATTCAAATGACATGGATTTTTTCAAATTTTTTAGGTAATTGATATCATCAACTGTTAAATTTTCCTCCGTCCATTTAAGTGCATAGTAGGCTATTTCATTAAAGTTTGTGTAATCAGAATCAACTATTGCCCTATCATGGTTTCCCCTTATGCTTTGGATTTTGAATTCTCTAAACTTTTTTATAACATCATGGGGATAGGGATTATAGCCTATTATATCACCTGCATGTACAATTTTTTCCTCCGTTTTAACAAATTCAAGAACCTTTAAAAGTGCGGGCAAGTTTGAATGAACATCAGAAATTATTATCATCTATAGCCATTCTTCACCGGATTTTTTATAATCCACGAATTCATTCTCTTCAAAAATCACAGTGTATTCTCTTTTAAAAGATTCAGGGCTATCTGATCCATGAACAAGATTTTTCTCAATACCTGTTGAAAAATCTCCCCTTATTGTTCCGGATTCGGCTTCAGCCCCATTCGTTTTTCCCATGATTCTTCTTACAACGTTTATAGCATCCCTTCCCTCAACAATCATCGCAACTATCGGCCCTGATGTTATGTATGAAACAAGATCTTCAAAGAATTTTTTTCCCCTATGAACATCATAGAGCTTTTCCGCCCTTTCCCTTGAAAGCTTTACCATTTTTAATGCTATGATCTTCAGACCCTTTTCTTCAAACCTTGTTATGATTCTACCAACAAGGTTTCTCTGGATAGCATCAGGCTTGAGTATTACCAGTGTTCTCTCCACCCACACTCACCTTGTGGATCCTTAACTTCTTTTCCTCGCTGAATGCCCTTGTCCACCTTATATCTTTAGGTACCCTTCCAAGTTCGAGCATATTCTTTTCGCATTTACTGCTGCAGAAATAAAGTATACTGCCATCCTTTCTTATATACATCTTACCTGTTCCTGGTTCAATATCCTTACCGCAAAATGAACAGAATCTTTTTACAACCATTATGATTCACCTTGCAACAAGCTTTCTTGCTTCCCTTGCTGTTTCCCTGAGCATTAGAATGTCTCCAACCTGAACAGGCCCAATAAGGTTCCTTGTTATAATTCTACCTTTATCTGGACCTTCAAGTATTTTTACCTTCACCTGTATAACTTCTCCTGTCATTCCTGTTCTTCCCATTATTTCGACCACTTCAGCCGGTGTGGCCTCATCTGGCATATTTTATCACCTATTTCTTCAACTTTGAAATTTCCTCAACAATTCCCTTAAATTCAGATTCGCTTTTGCCAAAGTCAATTATTGCAACACTTGCTGCTGATGTTATGCCAATTCTCTGTCCAAGCTCATCCTTGCTAGAAACATAAACGTATGGTACATTCTTTTCATCACATAGATACGGTAAATGTGCTACAACCTCAGGTGGATTTACATCTTCAGCTATAACTACAATTTTTGCCTCGTTCCTTTCAATTGCCTTTGTTACCTCATTTGTTCCTTTCTTAATTTTTCCTGATGTACTCGCAACTTCAAGGTTGGAAAGTACCTTATCCTGCAGATCCTTTGGCACTTCGAATCTTACATACTGTGGTTTTGCCATATCTTTCACCTCTTTCATTCATTCAATCATAGGTAGAAAAGGGATGTTTATTCAATATTTATAGTTTATCTTTCTGGAAAAAATATTTCATTCACCCAACCACCCGCATCCGTCCTCGTAGAATTCTTTTTTCCATATGGGGACAGATTTTTTTATTTCATCTATTATGAATTTACAGGCTTTGAAACCATCATCCCTATGTGCAGAAGAAACACCTATGAAAACAACCTTTTCACCTGGTAAAAATTCACCAATTTTATGGTAAACAATGGCATCATCAATTTTGTAATTTTCCATAGCCCTTTTTATTATCTTTTGGATTTCCATTGTCGCCATAGGTTCATATGCATCATAGATTATCTTTACAACCTTTTTACCCCTGTTGCTGTTTCTCACAGTTCCAACAAAGGTAACAATCGCCCCATCCTCTTTTTTAATCAATTCTGATGTAAGATCATTTATGTTGAAATCTCCATTACTCACTATCGCTTTTACCATACCTATCAAACTCACTCCATATGCATCCACAGTAACCCTGGTTGTAAAGTCCATGAGATTTTGCAATTTCATTACCCATGGGGAAAAATTCCCTGAAGTCCCTGTAATAAAATTCTATACCATATTTTTTTGAAACATTCTCTCCAATTTCTTTAACTATTTCATGTTTCTGGTATGGTGAATATAGTAGGGATGTTGTGAATGCCCTGTATCCATGATCCTTTGCATATCTTGCAGTTCTATCTATTCTATCAGCATAGCAGTATCTGCATCTTAGAACATCAGATTTTTTGTTTAATATTGCTGTTTTTTCAACCCATTCCTGAAGATTGTACGTTTTGTCATATATTACCTTGAAATTCCATTCACTACTCAATTTCTCCAGCGTATTCATTCTTCTTAAATATTCCCTGTATGGATGAATGTTTGGATTGTACCAGAATACTGTGAACTCTTCATCCATATTTTTTATTATTGAAGAAACGCATGGTGCACAGCATGCGTGAATAAGAATCATGTGAATCTGGGTTCCCTCTTTTCAAGGAATGCACTTATTGCCTCCTTACCATTTTTCGAAGAAACAATTTTACCAAATTCCTCCCTTTCTGTTGAATATGAATTTTCCCTTACCATTCTTTTGTATGAAATCAAAGATTCCCTGTTTCTTTTTGCAAGATCCTTTGCAGTTTTTATTGAATCCTCGAGTGGATTATCAGAAATAACATGTATTATTCCGAGATCTTTTGCCTCATCTGCATTCATAATACAGCCCGTCAAAAGCATAAACTTTGCAAGTCCCCTGCCAACATTTTCAATAAGTCTTTCAGCACCTCCCCAGCCTGTAACAAGACCAACATTTATTTCTGTCTGTCCCATCTTAACATTCTTCCCAGCAACCCTTATATCGCATGCAAGTGAAAGTTCCATACCTCCTCCATATGCCGGTCCATTCAGGCATGCTATGAAAATCTTATCACTTTTTTCAATGTAATTCATTAGATCCTGTCCCTTTTCTGAAAATTTTTTTCCACCATTTTCATCAAGTGTTAGCATTTCTCTTAAATCCCCACCGGCCGAAAAGAATTTCCCCTTACCTGTTATGATAACAGAAACAATATTTTTATTTTTTTCAAGTCTTTCCAGCTCTTTTCTTATTTCTTCAATTGTTTCAATGTTCAGGGCATTTGCCTTATCCTCCCTGTCTATGGTAAGAATTGCATAGTTTTCATATTCATCCACATGGATCATAATTGAAGAATATCTGATTAATATTTTAAACTTATTGAATTGATTAAAAATTTGGAAAATTATTAATATTGTTTCTTGAATAATGGAAATATGAAAATTTTCAGGTACAGAAATATTTACTATGGAAAGGTGAAGGAAAAGGTTCTGCCAATTGGTGATTTTAAGGTTGGGTATCTCTTGGATAAAGACTGGATAATAGAAATGGAAAAAGATACAGAAAAAAATGGTTTCATAATGAATTTACCTGAAAAACTTGATCCGCCTGTGGAAACAAGAAGGATCATGGCACTTGGATTAAACTACATGGATCATGCAAGGGAAACTGGACAGAAAATACCTGAAGAGCCTGTCTGGTTTGAAAAATCAATAACATCAATAACAGGTCACGGTTACCCTGTTATTTATCCAAAGATTGTTAAGGAACTTGACTACGAGGTTGAGCTTGCGGTAGTCATAGGAAAAAAAGGTAAGTACATTGAAAAAGAGAGTGCATATGAATACATTGCCGGATACACAATAATGAACGATGTTAGTGCAAGGGATCATCAGTTTAGATATGCGGGGCAATGGTTCGTGGGAAAGAGTTTTGATACGTTTGCACCCATTGGACCTGTTTTGGTCGATAGGTGGGAAATAGGTGATCCACACAATTTGAACCTGGAAACAAAAATAAACGGTGAAATAAGGCAGAAATCGAACACATCAAATCTGATATTTAAAATAGATTTTCTGATAGAATTCATATCGAATGTCCTAACACTTGAACCGGGTGATATTATTTCAACAGGGACACCTGGTGGTGTGGGTTTTGCAAAGAAACCACCAATGCTTCTTAAGATTGGGGATAAAATGGATCTAACAATCGAAAAGATAGGTACATTAAGCAATACTATTGTTGAGGAAAAAAATTTATAGTGAATTTCATTAATTAAATTATGATATCGATTATAGGTTCCGGAAGAGTGGGAGCATCTACAGCAGCATTTCTTATGCTCGGAGAGGTTGATAATAATTTAACTCTTGTGGATATTGTTGAAGGATTGCCACAGGGCGAAGCTTTGGATCTGAACCATGCAGCATCAATACTTGGAAAATCCGTAACAGTTAAGGGATCGAACAACTATGAGGATATAAAGGGAAGCGATATTGTAATAGTAACAGCTGGCCTTGCTAGGAAGCCTGGAATGACAAGGGAAGAATTGGCATCAAAGAATGCTGAGATTGTTGCATCAACGGCTGAAAAAATAAAGAAATATGCACCCGATTCAATTGTTATAATAACAACAAACCCACTTGATGCAATGGTTATGGTTCTTTACAAAAAGCTTAATTTTCCAAGGAACAGGGTGATTGGGTTCAGCGGTGTTCTCGATTCAAGGAGAATGGCTTATTATGCATCACAGTACATAGGAATTTCACCAGCTGCAATAATTCCTCTTGTTCTGGGACAGCATGGAGAGAACATGTATCCTGTTCCAGAACTATCCATGGTTTACGGAAAGAGCTTAAAATCATACTTAACTGATGAACAATATTCTAAAGTTGTTAAAGATACAATAGAGGCAGGTGCACAGATAACAAACCTTAGAAAATTCAGCAGTAACTGGGGTCCTGCTGCAGGGTTGCTCCAGATGGTTGATGCAATAAAGAGGGATAGAAAGATTGCACTTGAGGCAAGCGTATACCTTGATGGAGAATATGGTGTTAAGGGTGTTTTTGCTGAAGTACCAGTTATTCTTGGAAAAAATGGTCTTGAAAAGATCATAGAGGTTGATCTCACACCAGAACAAAAAGAAAAATTCATGAAAAGTATTGATGCAATAAGGAACAACCTGAAGCAGGTTCCACCATCCTATTACGAATAATTTTTTTCCATCAAATTTTTTAATAAGTTCCTATTTTATATTTTTTGTGATAACTGGAATTGACATTGGCAGTACAACAACAAAGATCGTTCAGATGGATGAGGATTTAATAGATAAGGAAATAATGCCAACCATTAAATTCATTTATTCAGAAAGAAAGAATCAGGTGAAAAATGCCATATCAACAGGTTATGGAAGATTCACAGTTCAAACCTTGAAGGCAATACCTGAAATAAGGGCTCATGTTCTTGGTGCAATATATCAGACAGACCTTTCGGATTTTACTCTTCTTGATATAGGTGGTCAGGACTATAAGATTGTCTATGTTAAAAATAAAGTAATACAGGATTTTCTAACAAACGATAAATGTGCTGCAGGAACAGGAAGGTTCATTGAGAAAATGGCGGAGGTTCTGGATCTTTCCCTGGATGGTTTATCAAAGTTCCACGAGGATCCTGTTAAATTAAATTCCACATGTACAGTTTTTGCAGAAACGGAATTGATTTCAAAGATGATGGAAGGTTATCCAAGGGAAAGGTTAATTGCAGGCGTGAACTATGCTGTATTTGAAAGGTTAAAGCCATTCCTAATGAGGTTCAAATCAAACGTAATCATTTTTACGGGTGGTGTTGCAAAGAATAATGCAATAAGAAAAATACTTGAAAATGAACTGGGTGTTGATATTATTGTTCCAGGTGAACCACAGGCAAATGGTGCAATTGGCTGTGCATACTACGGTAAAAAACTTCTATCTAAAAATCCCTCAGTTCTATTCCATAGATCCTAGAAATATTTTCAGAAAGAATTTCTCCATATTCCTTTGTTTCTTCCTTAAATTCAGACATCAACATTTTCATTCTTTTTGGAACTGATTCTATATCCATCACAGCTCCCTTTCTCCTTGGATCATCAAGGAAATCCGTTTCAAAGAAAAATCTTTTACTTTTTTTAATTGCAATTCTTGCATTTTCCCTGCTCGCCATAACACTTGGAAATATTCCATAATTTTCCTCCATCAAAACAAGTGGAGGACTGTAATGCTTTATAACGAGATTCTTATCAATTCCATTTCTATCCGCCATTTCCGCAAGTTCCCTAAAGGTTTTTTCATTTGCGGATTCCGTGTGTAAAATAGCAGGTATGTGCTTTTTTCCTGCATTTTGAAAAGCATACTCAATGATCCTGTTTGACATATCCCATATTTCCTTTTGAACATTGAAATGTGGTCTTCCAATTTCACCCAGGGCATTTGCCATTCCATTTTCAATGTAATCAATTGCAAGATCTATTGCCTCTCTGAATAAATTTTCTATTTCCTCAATTTTTTTTGTATCAACCATTTTCAGTGCATCGACTGGGTATGGACCTATTGTTATGAGAACAATAACTCCTGTGTTTTTTCTTACATTTTCAGCTATTTTTATAGTTTTCTCATACTGTTCAACAAAATAATCAATTCCTTCAATATTTTTATTTAATGGTAAATTGCATATGTTTATTATATTTCCGCCTGCCCTTTCAAACCTTTTTACAGCATTTACGTTTTCACCCTCTTCCTGAAGATGTACATGGTTATCAAAAACAGGTATATTCATAATTATCTCCAGTAAGGTTCTCTGTTTTCAATTGCCTTAAGGAAAAGATTCTTCAGTTCAGCAAGATCACCATTCTTTATGGAATCTTCAACATCAACAAGGTTATCGTTCCTGAATATGCATGGTTTAAGCTTTCCATCATAAGTGAATCTTATCCTTGTACAATTTTTGCAGAATTCTGTGTTGTGCATGGGTTTTACAAGTTCAACTGTGTATGATATTCCATCATTTTTCACAGTGAATACTTCCCTGTTATGTAATGGATTCCTTCTGATTTCAGGGTTCAGGGATCTCAGATATTTTTCAATTTCATCAAGCGTAACATGGTACTTTTGGTACCAGGTTGAATTTTCTCCCTCCCTCGGTACTTCAAGTTCTATTACCTGTAGAATCATGTTTGAATTTTTTACAAAATTTATCATATCAAAGAATTCTGAATCATTAAGGCCTTTCATTATAACATAGTTAATTTTTATTGGATTTAATGGTGTATTCCTTGCATCCTCAATACCCTCAATAACATTTTTAAGCGTATCCCTTCCAGTTATTCTCCTGTATATTTCTGGCTTTAATGATTGTAAACTGATGTTAATTCTGTTCAGTCCGGCAAGATAAAGATCCTTTGCCCTTCCTTTAAGCTTTGTACCGTTTGTTGTTAAACTTATATCCTCAAAGTAAGGCTTTGCCCTTTTTATTATATCCTCAAGATCATCCCTTTCAAGTGGTTCTCCGCCCGTAAACTTAACCTTTTTTATACCCAGTTCTTTAGCAACTTTAAAAAGATTTTCAAAATCTTCTGGATAAAATGTATCCTCTTCGCCTTTAATACCTTCCCTGTGACAGAAAAAACAATTAAGGTTGCATCTTTTTGTAACGGATATTCTTATGCTCGTAACAGGTCTGCCAAATCTATCAACAAGCACCATTTTCTATTCTATTCAATCTAAGACCATATTTAATATTTTTGTTACTTTCAGAGTTATAAAAAATCTTAAGAAATTTTATAAGTTAAACAATTTTATAAAATGGTTAAAATTTATTTTTTATTTAAAATAAAAAATTTTCAGTTTATTCCTTTTGTGAATCTTCAAGATAATTGTATTCAGGATCATCCAACTCAAGTTTCTTGCACATAAGTATTCTTCTGGAATATCGACCGGCGGGTATCAGTTCTGAACCTGTGATCTTAACATGATCTCCATCATTTAATTCATCTGAAGAAAATACCCAAAATTTTGTACCTTGGAAATAAATATACCCCCTGTGCTTATCCTTTTTTATTCCCTTCACCATAAAAACTTTACCATAGGTCTTTTTTGATACGGATCCCAGAATTATTGCTCCTGGAAATATTAAAGCAAATGGAATTATTATTCCAAAAACGTACAAAAGAATTACATTCCCACCATTGTATATGAAAAGTAATGAAGTACTGTATTTGAAAAATATCACCAAAATTGATGGGAGCAATAAAAGAAAAACTACAACAAAAATCAACAGACCAAGTCCGGAAAAAATCAATATTTTTGCAAGTTTTCCCTTTTTCATATTTCAACATTTATGCATATTGTTTATTTAAATTTTTCAGGAATTTAAGAGTAAACTACAATAAAATTTAAGCAATCATTAGAATTTTGGAGTAATATATGAAGAAAGTAGGATTCTTCTCACCATTGCGCTGGAGTCCAGGAAGTGTTATATTGTTGATCATAGTTACAGCCCTCGTAATCCTTTCATTTTTAGCCTACATTTCTTTTTGGAGTAAAGTATTTTTATTTTCCCTTGGAGCTTTCATTTTTCTTGAATTTTTCATTTTAATGATAAAGGGTCTTGAAATAATTGAACCTGCAAAAATAGAAAATAAGAATGAAAATGAAGGTATTGTTATCAAAGAAATTCTGCCGGGTGAACCTGGGGTTGTGAAAATAGGTAATGAAACCTGGTCAGTCTATTCCGATGAGAATATAAAAGTTGGAGAAACTGTAAAGGTTATAAAAAAAGATGGCCTTTTCCTTGAAGTGAAAAAAAAGTTTAAATGAATTCTTTTAAAGCCTCTTCTTTTCCAATTTTTACGTATGTTTTGTCCTCCATAAGTTTTGTTTCCTTCAAAACAGGGTCAAGGTCCTCATACCTTGGTCTTTCTGTTTCGTAGAAAATACCTATGGGTATCCTTTCACCATATTCCTGTGCTTTTTCGTAGGCAAAGTTGAAATCATTTATCCTTGACTCATCAAGCTTATAGACCCTCTTTTTGAAATATTCGTAAGTGTTTATTTTATTCCATGTAACGCATGGAGAGAAAACATCAACAAGAGAAAAGCCCCTGTGAAGTATTGCCCTTTTAATTATATACTTTAGATGATCAAGTTCTCCTGAAAATCCCCTTGCAACAAATGTTGCTCCTGCCGATAATGCAACGGTCAATGGATTTATTGGTACTTCCACATTACCAAAGGGTGTTGTTTTTGTTACCATTCCAAGTTCTGATGTTGAGGATGCCTGCCCTGTTGTTAGACCGAATATCTGGTTATCTGAAACTAGGTATGTGATGTCAACATTTCTTTTTGCTGCATGCACAAAGTGGTTTGTTCCCTCAAAGTATCCGTCACCATCACCACCATATGCAATCACTGTAAGCTTAGGGTTTGACCATTTTATTGCCTGGGCAACAGGCAACAACCTTCCATGTATACCATGGAAACCGTACACGTTCAGGAATTCTGGCATGTTGCTTGAACATCCTATACCTGAAACAACAACCACCTCATGGGGTTGAATGTTAAGTTCCGCAAGAACAGATTTAATGGCTGAATGCTGTGCAAAGTTTCCACAGCCGGGGCACCAGTCAGGTTTGACCCTGGGATGATCAAAAATCTTTGGATCCATTCACACCACCCCCGAAAATATTTTTTTAATTTCTTTATAAACCTGTTTTGGATAGAATGCTTCACCATCATATTTTCTTATCATTGCTTCAGGATTTATTAAAAATGTTTCCTTCAAAAGCCTTGAAAATTGGCCAGAAAAGTTGTTCTCAACAACAACGAATTTTCTATCATTAAGTATCTTCTTTATATCAGGGTTGAGGGGAAAAACCCTATTTATTTCTATTGCACCAATCCTTAAACCATCATCCCTGAGCATATCTATTGCCTCCTCAACAACACCCTGCGTTGATCCCCACTGAAAAACAACAAAATCTGCATCATCTAACCTGTATGTTGGTGTTGGGGGCATCTCTTTAATGTATGTTTCCAGTTTCCTCATTCTTTTCTCCACGGATTTCATCCTCCTTAAAGGATCGGTTACAGCATCGCTTATAACATCACCATACTCATTATGTTCATCACTGTCCTCGTTGTGCATCAATCCTTCTGTCCCTGGGAATGCCCTGAATGAAATTCCATCTGAATTGTATTCATATCTCTTATAATCATCAATCCTTTTATCAATTATCTTTCCCCTGTCTATTTTGAAGTTAAAATCTAAATCCTCAACTGTTTCAGCATGTTCAGCAAGATAGAGATCTGACATTACAATTACAGGTAACTGGTATTTTTCAGCAACATTAAAAGCCTCCCTTGTACAGTAAAATGCGTCGCTAACATTCCTTGGTGCAAAGATTATCCTTGGAAAATCACCCTGTGATGCACCAAGAACCTGGAAAAGATCTCCCTGTTCCGTCTTTGTTGGTAAACCTGTACTTGGTCCCGCCCTCTGTGCTTCATAAATAACCAGAGGAATTTCTATCATACCGGACATACCTATTGCTTCTGTCATTAAAGCAAAGCCACCACCCGATGTACCTGCCATTGCTCTAATTCCTGCATAATTTGCACCTATTGCCATGTTTACAGCAGAAATTTCATCCTCAACAACCTTCACCAGTATTTTATATTTTATCGCATGATTTGCAAGCCAGTGAAGGGCTGAGGATGCAGGTGTCATTGGATAGGCAAAATATGCCTTCATGCCACCCATAACCGCACCAAGACCAACAGCCTCACCACCAGCAATTATATAACCTCTCCTTTCCTTTTTTTCAAAATTTAAATTCAATCTTTCATAGTTATAGGCATCATATCCCGCCTTCAATGCATTTTTGTTCTGTGTTGTAACATCACCTTTTTTACCGAACGTGTCATCAATAACGGAATACATAATATCAAGATCCATGTTTATTGCCTTTAACATTGCACCAAGAGCAACAGTATTTTTCACAATTGGATTCTTACTGTATTCCTTTGCTATTCTTGATAATGGTATTGCCTTTATTCTATCATCTTTAAAATCAATCTTTATGTCAGAATCGAATATTGCAACGCCATTTTTTGATAAAGGTGATGCTCCCCCTTCATTTATATTCTCATCCATATGCCTTTTAAGTTCGTTTGCGTTCAGCGCTATGAGAATGTCAAGGCCATCACCCTGATTTTTTACCTTTTTTTCCGAAACCCTGATCTGATACCAGCTCCAACCCCCTCTTATTATGTCCTGATAGTAGTTGTAGGTGAAAACGTAAAGACCAATTCTCTGAAAAAACTTTGCAACCATAAAACCTGATGATTGAACACCATCCCCTGCTGCTCCAGCTATCCTTATGATCAAATCATCCTTTTGCATTATATCACCATCCTGAATTAGAATATCATATTATTTAATTGTTTTTTCCCTTTGAAGAATAAAATTTTTGAATCAAAAAACATTTTTAGAATCATGATAAATGAAAAATATACCATGATTGATAACATAAGTGTGCATTATTATGAAAACAATGTTAATCTGAAAAATACACTTATTTTACATGGCTTTAGCTTTAATGCAAAAACATGGGTAGACCTTGGAACACTTGATGAACTTGAAAGGATTGGATTTGGTTCTATTTCACTTGATTTTCCTGGCTTTGGTAAAAGTGAAAAGTTACTGGGGCTTAACTATGATGGTTATCCTGTGAAAAGTGATGAGGACATGGAAAAAGTTTTGAATTTCCTTCAAAAATTTTTATCATTGAACCTGAAAGAAAAGTATATCCTTATTGGATCTTCAATGGGCGCACATTTTTCCCTGAACCTTATGGCAAAATTCCCTGAAAAAATAGAAAAGGTGGTTTTGATCGGTCCGGTTCGTTTTATGAACATTCTTGATTTACTTGAAAAAACAAGAATTCCTGTTTTGATTTTCAGAGGATCAAAGGATACAATTTCAAAAAAGGAGGATGTTGAAATCCTTTTATCACACCTAAAGAAAGGAAAGTATATAGAATGTGAAAACTCAGGCCATGCCTGTTACCTTGAGAAACCAGAATTTTTCCATAAAAATCTTATGGAATTTTTGAAAAACAGCTGACATACTCCCCGCACCAAATTGCGAGGGTTCTGCGTATAGGTTCCCTAACGAGAACCATTTCACGCATATAATCGCCATGTTTTGTAAGCATATTCGGTAATCTTCCCCCATCCATGCTATCCATGGCATTAGTAGGTGGAATTATAAGTTTGATAGCAATTATTCACCTACCTGAAACAAAAAGTTTGAGGCTATAAATTTTCCATGCACATATCAATACACTTTTTTTCTATCCTTTTTATTAACCTCTGTGCTGATGGAACGGAAATATTTAGCATGGATGCTATTTCTGATAGCTTGATTTTTTTTGGTGATTCAAAATAGCCTGAAGAATATGCTAAATTCAAAACATCCATCTGTCTCTTTGTGAATTTAATTTTTGAATTTTCAGGATAGATGTTTACACTCTTTTTTATGTTATAGTTAACACCAAGATTTTTCAGCATTTTCAAAAATCCCTTTGTTGATAATGTTAGAAAATTGAATTCCAGGTTTTCCCTTGATATTACTATGGGTGGAACTATGAAAATTTCATTTCCATAAATTCTGATTATTTCTGAAACAACTGAGGGGAAATTTTGTATTATCAACAATCTGTAATTCTTTTTCATTTTATCCAGGGATATTATTTCAAAGTTCTCAAGGTTATATTTTTTAA
>JAVRLH010000009.1:0-23682 GCA_031961605.1 Thermoplasmatota archaeon | reverse complement strand
AACCTTTATCCATCCTTTCCTCTTCCCCTTCCATTTTGTGCTTAACCAATCTCCTCTTTCTGTTATTTTCAAACCACTTGAATCAATTATCACTGTTATATAATCTCCAACATCTTTATTTATTTCATTCATCATCATTTCTACAGGTATTTCCCTTATTCTTTTGAATATTGCAACATAACTCAAAGGACGGAATTTACCTGTAATTTTAGAGAGTTCTCTTACCCATGCCTCCAGTACACGAAATGGAAAATTCCATAATGATCTTATTTTTGCAAGATAAACAAAGAATTCCATAGGGTATTCGTATGGCCTTCCCATCTTTCCATTATTTTCTCTTTCCAAATCCTTTTTCCATGTCTCTAGAAAAGATAGATCCAAAAGAATCTCAATTCTTTCAATCAGAGAGTTGTTATACTTTGACCAAACTCTTTTATATTTCCTTTCATTATTATTATCGGAAGTGTGTTTTGTAAACATGTTTTATCACCTCACACCTCCATTTATACGTGATTTAAATATTTTACTCATGGATAAAATAGTTAGTTAACACACTAGTTCATGAGTTAACACATTAATCCTTCTAAAATATTTTTAAATGCTTTTAATAAAAATTTTAGTGTTATCTTTTACAAAAAGTTTATTATATAGATTTCAGATCTCATTATGTAATGTTATCAAAAAAAGATCTTATAGACGAAATAGAAAAACTGTCACAGACGGTGATGAAACTGCAGAAAGATATAGAGGATCTTAAAAAAACACAGGAAGAAATTAGGAAGACCATTGAAGAACTTGATAACAAAATATCTTTCCTCAATGTTTTATCTGCAAAAATAAATACCACATACTACCATATAACATACGACATTGATGATAAACTTAAAGGATTTTTTACAGAACTTGAGGATGCGCTTGAGGCCATGATGAGCGATCTGCATTCCAAGATGGTAGAGGTAAGGGAAACAGCTCCAAAGAAAAAAAAGACACAATAATTATTTAATGAAAAATTAAAAATAAAGAGTTATCTTTATGAATTTTTGAGCGGAGGTTGCCGAGCCTGGCTAAAGGCGGCAGACTCAAGATCTGCTTCCATAGGGATTCGGGAGTTCAAATCTCCCCCTCCGCATTAAAAATGTTAAAAAAATTGTGGATAGTTGCAATGGCAATTCTTATAACTTTCCCTGAGGTTTTTGTTAGGTTAGTTTACAGTGTAACCATCATACCTATAACAAACGCATTGAACATAGATTATTTCCTGGGCGGTCTCATACTTACTTCATTCTATGTGGGCTATACAATTTCCAACCTTCCCATGGGATTTCTTGTGGATAAATACGGTTTTAGGGTTGTGGCATTCTCATTGATTGCCATGGCAATCCTGATATATTCATTTTCCTTTATTGAAAATTTTTTTGAAGCATTATTACTTATGTTCTTAATAGGAATATTTTCAGGACCAACATATATAGGATCAGTAAAATTAATTGCTGAAAAAAGTGAAAGGTACAGGAGTACATCCATAGGAACGTTAAATATTGTTGCACCTCTAACACTTTTCATTGTTAATTTATATTCTCTGAAAATCAGTTTTGATGCATGGAGAATAGTTTACGTTTACCTTGCATTATTTACGTTTATTATTTCAATTCCAGTTTTATTCATCAAAAGTGAAAGGTTTGAGCATAAAAAAGGAGCCATAAACAGAAATTCAATTTTAACGTCCTTTGCAAGGTTTTTTGGTTTCTGGGGACTATGGGGAACATCATCCTTCCTTTACCTTCTCATATACTTGAAATTCAACAGTTATTTTTATGCAGGTTTTTCATTGTTAATATTTTCTCTTGGAAGCATACTTGCATGTCCAATTTCAGGTTTTATTTCAGACTATTTTAAAAAAAGGGAAGGTATGGTAGTTTTTTCTCTTCTTATTTTCTTCCTAACTTTAATTATATTTCCAATTGTTCCGTTTGATTTTCTCTACCCTTCATCATTTTTTCTTGGATTTATAGTCTATTTTTTCAGAACACCCCTGGATACATACATAGCAGAGATCACGAAAGGGCGGGCCGCAACATCCATGGGTCTTGCCAATTTAATATCACAGCCAAGCCAGATCATTGTTCCCGCTTTTATTGGATTCATTGTGGAATACTTAAAAAACATCTATTTTTCATTTATTTTTCTCTCACTTGGTCCTCTTTTAGCAGCTTTGATAGTATTTGTTATGAATAAATATTATCCAAACTATTAAGAATAGGAATTAAATTATACTTTTTAAATATGCAGGAAGAGAAACTATCCATCGGTTTCAGGAAGGATCTGAGATTCAGGGACATTGTGAACATAGGTATAGGTGCAATGACAGGTGCAACAATATATGTAATGGCAGGCACAGCCACAAAAATAGCAGGACCAGCAATACTTATTGCCCTTTTTCTCAATTATCTGATAACAATACTAACGGGAATGACCTATGCTGAACTTTCAACGGTTTATCCTGAGGCAGGTGGTGGATATCTTTTTGTTGAAGAATCTCTTCCAAAACCATTCGGATTTATGGGCGGATGGATGTCATGGTTTTCTCATTCCATTGCGGATGCTTTTTATACTGTTGTTTTTGCAACTGCAATTGTCTGGCTTTTTAATGCATATAACATTTGTGTACCATTGAATCCCATATTTTTTGAAAAGTTAATAGCTCTTACAATACTTTTGATTTTTATTCTGATAAACTACTGGGGAACCGCAACCACAGGAAAATCCCAGTCATTCATAAACCATCTTCAGCTCTTAATGCTTGGTATATTCATAATGGCGGGAATTATTGCAATGATAAAATCGCCAAATGTCCTAAACAATTTTCAGCCATTCCAGATGGATCCCATGACAATTGTTCTTGCCATGGGTATTCTTTTTGTTGCCTTTGAGGGTTATGAAATAATAGCTCAGTCAGCGGAAGAAGTTGAAAATCCAGAAAAAAATATACCAAGAGCAATTTTCCTTTCCATTGGCATTGTAACAATAATTTACGTAATAATACTTTTTGTGATGATAGGTGGAGCCGGATGGAAATGGGTTGCAAATCAGGGAGAATTTGCAATGATAAACTTTGGTGAATTGACAATGCCCTACGTTGGTAAGGGGATTGTTATAATTGCAATGCTCCTTGGTTCAGGGGCAACTCTGAATGCAACAGTATATTCAGCAATCAGGGTTTCATTTGCAATGGGAAGGAATGGATCCCTCCCAAAATTATTTTCAAAAATGCATCCAAGGCACAGAACACCCTATTTGGCAACTTTCATTACCGGTGGAATCATAGCAATAATGGTTCTTTTCTTCCCATTGAATACTCTTGTCGCTGGAGCAAGCATAATGTTCCTACTTCTCTTTTCACTCGTTAATGTTGCTCTAATAATTGACAGATACATAAACCCAACAAAAAAGAGAGTGTATAAAGTACCCCTTTTTCCATTCATACCAATAATGGCAATTCTATCCAATGTATTTATAGCATTTGTTCTATGGTACTTCTCTCCCGAAGCATGGTTAATTGCAATTGCCTGGATTGATGTGGGCCTCTTCATTTATTACTTCTGGGTAGGTAAAAAGGAGATTGAAAAGCCAATGCCTCTTATTATCCCACTGGAAAAAAAAGCAGAAAAGAAAGAAAATGTTATGCTTGTCCCTCTTGCTGAAGAATTCCCAAATTCAGTAAAGGTTGCTTCAATAATCGCCAACAATATGAATGCCGATATTGCCCTATTCTCTGCAATTGAAATTCCACTTACAATTTCACCTTCATCAATAACATACAATGATTCATCTGAAAAAATAAAGATGATGGAAAGGATGTTAAAACTCTCGAAGAAATTTGGGAAAACACCTGAGGTAAAAATAATTGCATCACATGATCCTGTAAGTGCAATTCAGGATGAAGTGAAGAATAGAAATGTAAATTTACTTTTCATGACATGGAGACAGAAAAATGTGAGAAGGATAATTTTTGGATCAACACTTGAAAAAATATACAGAAATGCGCCATGTGATATTTTAATTTTCAGGGACAGTTTACCTGAAAAAATTGATGAAATAACCCTAATATTTTCAAAGAAAAGAAGTGATGAGTTATCTTTAAAAATTGCAATCATTCTAGCAAAATATTTCAATGCAAAAATTAAACTTTTTGAGTTCACATATAACGGTAAAAAATCCGTGCTTATGGAAAAATATGAGGAATCGTTGAGGAATGAAAATGTCGAATTCACAACATTTGTAATGGCTTCAAGAAACTTCATCTCAAACATTATTGAAATTTCAAAAAAATCAAAGCTGTTGATCACACCACCACCCTCAGAGTTTGTTGGTGAGAGAATACCTCTATCCGCAGATTCAAAAATTTTGGGAAGACTAAAAGGTCCTGTTATCATAGTGAGAAAGGTAAGTATTGAAGTTGAATCGATGGAAAAATTATCTATGCTCTTCCACAGATAATCTTTCCTTTAATCTTCTCATTAACTTTGCCTTTATGCCATCCAAGTTACTTGGATCTTCAATTTGAAAATTTATTCTGTAAATATCATATTCGCCGGAAATTTCCTCCAGTGTTATTGTTGGCCTTGATCCTGACTGGAAAAGTTCATCCATTTCGGAAACGATTTCATTAAAAACATTTTCAATAAGAGTGAAATCATATTTGGATGGTAATCTAATTTTCATATGTACAGGTATTGATAATCCTGAACTTGAAATGATCCTTATTCTGCTTTCCAGTATATGCGAATTAGGAACCAGAACCGTTTTACCATCAGGCTGCCTTATTTCTGTGTAGAGAAGTGTTATGTTAACAACCATGCCTTCAATACTGTCATCAATAACTATGTAATCATCCTCAAGGAATGGTTCTGTTGAAAGTATAACGATTCCTGAAAACATGTTCCTGAGAGGTGTGAATATTATGAAAAGGCTTGAAACAATGAAAATTATCACAAATATTGTGAATATAAATAAATCTGCATATGTGAAACCTAGCATTGAAAGAAGGATCATTAAAACACCAAGAAAAACAAGTGTTGAAATAATGTATTTTGTGAATGATGTTAGATATTTACCAAGTTTTTCTTTCTGTGCTTTAGATCTTAATTTAATGTCCCTTATGAATGCCACGGTTAAAAGATATCCAACAAAACCAAGGGAAATGAGAATTATTATCCAGATCCACCCACCTATGTTGCTGTAAAAGAACATATAAGTTTTATACTGTACATCCCCCAGGAGGTTAAAGCTTGAAAAGAGTATTAACAAAATTGATATTAAAGAAATAAGATAAATGGCATACTTAATTATTATTTCTGTGTAATAACCAACCTTCTCACTAATCACCTTTTTTGGTTTAATTGAGATGTATCCTCTAAGATACTGAAATACCCTTGAATTAATACCAAGAATGAAGAGTGAAAAAAGCATTACAAGCAGAATTGAAAAAAACATTGTAAGATACGGGTAAATGATTTCAACTGTATAATTCCTGAATATGGAAGAAACATGGGAGTATAGAAAAATTAAAACTACCGTAACAAGCATAAAAAGTGTATAAAGTACAATAAGCTCAAGATAATTTATTGCATCCGCACTCAAAAATCTAGACTCTTTGATTTTCAGGAATTCAAAAAACCTTCGAATATATGAAACAACATAGAGAATTATAACTATTATTGTTGCAGTAATAATTGTGGGAACAACCAGGGCGCTTAGAAATCCCAAAACACTCATATCATTAAGATAAAACCTTTGGTATATTTAATCTTTTGATTTTTTTATATTGAAAAGGAAATTTTATATCTGTGTATAAAATATTTTTAATCATGATCCCGCAAACCAACGTTTATGTCCCTCCGGATGTTCAAACAGTGAAAACTCTAAACCTCATTGCTGGCATATTCACAATATTTTCATTAATAATAGGTATTTTTCTAATTCTTATAATTGTTGGAATAATCATAGTAATATTTGACATAATAATTCTCTGGTACATTTTCAGTAGAATACCAAATGATCTGAACAAACAACAATATGTTCAGGCAAAGAGCGATACGGTTATTGCAATGATTTTTGGATTTCTTTTTGCATTAATCATTCCTGGAATTGTACTCCTTATAGCATACCTAAAATACGATGACATTATAAGAAGATTTCAGAAATACCATCGGCAGACACAGCCCCAACAACAAATATAATAAAAATTTAAATCAATTTTAATTTTTTTAATCCTTCCACAAAACCGTAACCGAACTTTTTTTCTGTTACAAGTTTTGCATTCTGTTTTGTTATTTCCCATGCATTACCAACAGCTATTCCAAATCCAACTCCTTTAAGCATGTCCACATCATTTTCGCTATCACCGAATGCAACAATTTCATCAAGATCTATGTTGAGCAATTCAGCGGCCTTTTTTAAACCAAAGAGTTTTGTTTGCTCTTTATGTGTAACATGGATACCATAGCCTGTTGCCTCAACCCTGAAACCCATACCTCCCATAATGCTTTTTATTTTTTCTTTGTCAAGACTCTTCTCCAGAACAATCGACGTTTCCCTCCACCTGTCTGTGAATATTCTTTCAGCGTTTGGCATTATTTCTTTAAGTTTTAAATATGCATCCTCTATATCACTCTTGTCAAAGTATTTGTAGATCCTGCCTTCATAAAATAATATGCCTCCATTTTCAGAAATTATTGGACCTGTTGTGCCGAGAAATATTTTAAAACCTAACGTTACAGGTAAAACATTACCGCTCACCAGAATTACCTTTATATTATTTTTTTCAAGCTTTCTAATTGAACCAATGACCCTTAAAACAATCCTTCTTTCCGAATCCGTTATTGTTCCATCAATGTCAGTTGCCACTGCTTTGTATTGCATAGATAGGTAAAATATTTTAAATATTAAAACATTGATGGGAAAGGTGAAACGTTTGACAAGAAAGTTTATCAGGGAAAGGGCAGGTATATGGATACAGGAACTGATGGATCTTGCAAAGGATGCTGAATTAAATAAAGAAACGTATCTGGAAAAAAATTACGTAAATCTAATACTTGAAATTTCCAAGCATTACAAGGTAAAAATTCCAGAAAAAAGGTACATATGCAAAAAATGTTATTCAGTACTGATACCTGGAATAAATTCAACGATCAAGATAAGGAAAGGTAGAGTTATTATAAAATGCCTGAAATGCGGGAATGTAAAAAGGTATGTTATAAAGAAAGATCGCGGTTAATGTATTTTAAAAATTCATGTAAGGGCATTCCCTTTTCCCACCTCATAATAAAATTTCCATTTTCGGTTAAATCCATTTTTGGCAATATCTCATAAAGAAGTGATAACCTTCCATGAATTTCCATTCCAGGTATTGTGAAAATTCGCCATGGATCATCGTTTGCCCTTTTAAGCCTGAATGCATAAACGGGAAAAACACCTGTTTTCTTTGCAACTGAAACGTAATATTCTGCCTGCTTCTGTGCCCTGTTGCTTGCCTCTGTAAACCTTAAAACCTGATCCTTTGAACTTTTAACTTCAATGGGAATGGAAAAATCATCCCTTACAGCCATAATATCTATACCAAGTGATCCTGCAGCCCTAACAACAAAGAACGGCTTTTTTGCAATGCTTCTGTAATAGAGTTTCTCCTCCTCACTGAAATTCTTTATAAACTTTTCAATAAAATCTCCATTTCCTGATAATATTTCCCTCATTTCCCTTTCATAAATTGATCCTGACATAATATCACCATATATCGTCAATATCCATTCCAATTATAGATGAAAGATCCCTATGAAGTTTTTCGATTTTAAGGGCTATGTCATTCATACCTTTTTTCCTGTGAAATTCAAGTACATTCTCAAGTTTTACCTTTTTTTCTGAAACTATTAAATTATCAGCATGTGCAACAATTTTCTCTTCTATCGTTATAGGTTCAAGATCTGTTTCGTCAAGACCAAGTTTTTCAGCCTCATCCTTACTTATTCCGGCACCAACATGTCTTTTTATTATATTCACAACATCATCGGGATAGCCGAGATCCCTCGCAAGTTTTGATCCAGTGAGACCGTGGGAAACAGTATTGTCATAAAGTCTTCCAATGTCATGAAGCAAAGAACCGCATAAAACAAGAGGTACATCTGCATTTGCAAGTTCTGCAAGTTTGACGGCAAGATTTTTGACAGCAATTGAATGTCTTATGAGCTTTTCAGGCATTTTCAAATCTTTCAGAACTTTAAGGCACTCATCTTCTTTGAAAATTTTGAGATTTTTCCCCCTTTCAGTTGGAACAACCCTGTATTCACCATAAAATTTAAGATAAAGTTCTTTTCCATCCAGAAATCTGTCAAGAAAAATAGCCAAACTTGATACCTCGCTGTGTGGCTGGTTTGTAACTGCAACATTAAAATCTGAAAGCTTGTAAACCTCTATTGGAACTTTCTGTGATCCAACAACAACAAGAACATCCTTATCCTTTGGAATTTTATCAATAATGTCCTGCAAAGGTAAACCGTACATTGTGAGATGAACACTGACACCATTGAAATTTTTTATTACATTTTTCCAGTTTTCATTGAATTCAATACTGAAATCACCACCAAACCTCCTAACAATACTGTTAACTGTTTTTTCAAGTGCATTATCCTTTTTTGTGACTATTACCTTTCCAGCACCAAATGCCCTTGCAAGAAGGCATATGTGTGTTGTGATCCTTTTATCCCTCTCCGGTCTGTGCCCAAGTCTGAGTACGGTGATCATAGTCTCTCATAGGGTGGCTTAATTTCTCTTCCCTTCTCTTCATTTTCTTTTTCCTTTTTGATCTCTTTTTTTATTTCCATGGTGAGCATAAGAAGAAAAGTGGATATGAAGGCAATTATGACAAGGAATATTTCTAAAAATATGTAAAGAATGTTTTCTTTAAGGAAAAGATGAAATATGGAAAAGGCTGTTACAACAAGTAAAATACCTGAAATGAAACCAGAAATTGAGTATGGAATTTTGATGAAATTTGGTAAAAAAAATGAGAATGCAGCAACTATTGAAATTATCACAGGTATTGTAAAATAAAAAATGTTTAGGCCTGCTGAAAAAATAAGGTAAAGAGAGATTATAACCACACCGAATAGAATTCCTGAAATAAGACCAACCAGGGAACTACCAAGCCTTTTAATTCTTTCAAACATTTACACATCAACCCTTTCAAGATAATGTCCTTTCAGTTCAAATTTTGAACTCCTTTTTATTATACCCTTAAGGAAGGTTAAAGATAAATTCAAGGCTGTTTGTACATTTCCAATATAAACAGATTTCTGGTTACCCATCACCTCAATTATCCTTTTTTCATACTTTTCAATCTCATCCTCGCTCATTGTTGATATGTAAATTATATCCGGTAATTCAACAATGGGTAAGGTAAGGTTTATCTGCACAGTATCATAGTATGCTCTGAATGCCTTTGTTGTCTGCCCGGAAGGTGTTGTGAGCCATTGGGATTCCACAAGCCTGATTTTTTCAAGGTAAATAAGTGCGAGTTTTCCCTCTTTTCCATATTTTTTTAAAATTTCCTCCTCGCTCCTCCATCTTCCTAAAAGATCAAGAAAGACATTTTTCTTAATTTCTGTATCTGCAGTGTGAAAAATTGCAACCAGATCGGATACATCATTAATTGCTTTAATTTTGCTCATAATGATCCTTAAACTGTATGCAAAGGATAAATATATATTTTAAGACTATTTTACCGTGTGATTAAATGTAAAATTGAGCTGGAAGTAAAAGATACGATTAAGGTTTTAAAGGCAATTGAACCTGAAAACAGGGGTTATGTAGAATGTCATATTGAAAATGGTAAAATTTTATGCTTTTGGGAATCAAAAAATATCAACAATTTTCTTAGAACCTTTGATGATCTAATAACATCAATAATGCTATCAAATGAACTATTATAAAATTTCACCATAAACGTAAAATGGCTCTGCTTCCAGGACCCTTACTTTATATTGCCTGAACATTTCAGCATTTTTCAGTATAACAGGCCTGTACCCGTCTGTCCTTCCCAGGAAATTCATTTTTCCTTTTTCGGTTACAAGGACATTAAACATTGATCCAACAAGTTCCTTATTTCTTTCAAATGAAATTTCAAAATGCTTCTTTGTTAGAATTTTTGATCTTTCTTTTGCTATTTTTGATGGAATCTGTTTCATTCCATAAGCCAAAGTACCTTCCCTTGGAGAAAACCTTGTTATG
This sequence comes from Thermoplasmatota archaeon, assembly GCA_031961605.1. Lineage (GTDB taxonomy): Archaea > Thermoplasmatota > Thermoplasmata > Thermoplasmatales > ARK-15 > JAVRLH01. The sequence continues at coordinate 13,401 of JAVRLH010000009.1, read as the reverse complement.
TTAAGAATATCTGGTTTTGTTTTTTCTATGATTTTTAAAGTGTTATAAAATGCTTTATCATCCTCGCCCGGAAATCCAACGATTATATCTGTGGATAGGGTGAAATGTTCAAATTTATTTTTGATTTTATTATAAATTTCAACAAAATCAGATGAAGTGTATTCCCTACCCATTTTTTCAAGAATAATATCATCACCACTCTGAACAGGTATATGAAAGAATTTGAAAATTTTTTCACTTCTAAAAACATCAAGAAGGTTATCAATTATTTTTAGTGTGTTTTTCGGTTCCATCATACCAACACGTACTCTGAAATCACCCTCAATTTCAATTATTTTTTCAAGCAAATCAGGAAGTGTTTTACTTCTTTCCATTCCATAGCTGGCAGTATCAAGGGCGCTTAGCCTTATTTCTTTGAAACCATTTTTCACAGCTTCTCTTACTTTTTTAACCAACGATTCTTCATCATAACTTTTTAAGTTCCCCCTAGAAATTTTTGATATACAGTATGTACAATGGCCCGTACATCCCTGGGCTATTGGAAAAGTGATTGTACTCTCAAGTTTTGGAATGTTATCTGTTTTAATTGAAAATCCATTTAAATTTATAGTTTCATCAAATTCCCTTGCCTTTATTTTATGAACATTAAAATTTTTTAGAAGTTCTTCCCTTGCAGCCGGAAGACAGCCATATACAATTAAATTTTTACCCAATTTTTCAAGTTCTTCCACTCTTTTCAACATTTGGTTCTCAGTATGTTTTATAACAACACATGTTCCTATTACTATCTTATCTGCTTCATCTGGATTATATGTAATTTCATATCCTCTATCTAAAAAACCCTGCACTATATGCATAGTTTCTGCCTGATTCAAAGAGCACCCATACTTTTCATAGTAAATTTTCACATTTTTTCCATAAATAGACACTTTTAAAAAATTTTCTTCATTAAAACAAATATTTATCTAATGAGTGGTAATACACCTAAAAAAAAGGTGAATTTTATGGAAGAAAAAGAAATAATGGATTTCATAAAAATAAAAAAAATTGATGAACTTTTTTCAGATATACCTGAGGATGTAAGGATTGATAAGCTTGATATTCCTGATGGTATGGATGAACATTCGCTCAGAATTCTTGCCAGGAATATTATGAGAAAAAACATTACGGCATTTGATATGCCAATTTTCTTGGGTGCAGGTGTTTACAATCATTACATTCCAAGTTCAGTCTTTGCAATAATTTCAAGATCAGAATTCATTACAAGCTACACACCCTACCAACCCGAGATTTCCCAGGGCATGTTACAGACACTCTTTGAATATCAGAGTTACATTGCTGAACTTACAGGTATGGATGTGGCAAATTCTTCCATGTACGATTTTTCAACAGCTTTGGGTGAAGCGGGCAGGATGGCATATGCAATAAATGAGAAAAAAGAAATACTTGTTCCAAAGAACATGCTATGGGAGAAAAAAAGTGTACTCTGGAATTATGTGAAGGGACTAGGAATGAAAATAGTTGAATATCCATATGATTTGAAAAATGGAAAGGTTGATCTTGAAAAGCTGAAATCCTTGATTAATGAAAACACAGCAGCTGTTTACGCCGAAAACCCGAACTTTTTCGGAATAATTGATGATAATATTTTAAAGATCAGGGAAATGGGAAAATTTGTTTTTATAGTTGGTGTGAATCCCATTTCACTTGGATTATTGAAACCTCCTGTTGATTACGGTGCAGACATTGTTATTGGTGAAGGGCAGATACTTGGAAATGCAATGAACTTCGGAGGACCTTTACTTGGTATATTTGCAACAAAAATGGAGTATCTTAGAAAAATGCCTGGAAGGTTAATTGGCATGTCAAGGGATAAAAATGGAAAAAGGGCATTCGTAATGACATTTCAGACAAGGGAGCAGCACATAAGAAGAGCAAAGGCTACAAGCAACATATGTTCCAACGAAGCTTTATGCGCCGTTGCATCCTCGGCATACCTATCGGTTCTTGGTAAATCCGGTCTTGAAAAGGTTGCAGAAACAAACATGAAAAGGGCAAGATATGCCATGGAAAAAATAACTGCAATAAATGGGTACAAACTTGCTTTCAATTCACCATTCTTCAACGAATTTCTGATAAAACTTCCAAAGGATGAAATACAGATTCACAACCATCTTCTTTCAAAAGGCATACATGGTGGATATCTACTGAACACATTCTCGAGGGGTTCATACCCTGAAATTGGAAATGGAATGATTTTCAATGTAACTGAGGTACACACAGATGAGCAGATTGACATGCTTGTTGATGCCCTGAAGGAGGTGGCTTAAATGTTCCATCAGGCCGTATGGGATGAAAAGTTGATAATAGATATGTGTGGGAAAAGGACAGTTAAAATACCAAACGAAGAATTCAAAGGAAAATTGCTTTTGCCTGAAAATTTGAAAAGATCGGGCATAGATCTTGTTGACAATGATGAACATGAGGTTCTCAGGCATTATGTCAGGTTATCCCAGATGAATTATGGTGTTGATCTGAATACGTATCCTCTCGGATCCTGCACAATGAAATTCAACCCAAAAATTGCGGATGAAATTTCCGCAATGGATGAAATAAGGTACATACATCCTTATCAGGATCAGTCAACAGTACAGGGTGCACTTAGAATCATGTATGAGGTTCAGGAATATTTGAAAGTAATAGGGGGAATGGATGCTGTTACACTACAACCTGTTGCAGGTGCGGATGGTGAATTCACCGGCCTTTTGCTTGTCAGAGCTTACCATGAGCACAGGGGTGATTTTAAAAGGAATGAGGTAATAGTTCCGGATTCAGCACATGGAACAAATCCTGCAAGTTCAACAATGGTTGGTTTCAACACAATTGAAATTCCATCAAACGGTCAGGGAATGGTGAATCTTGAAACATTAAAAAGTGCACTTTCTGAAAAAACTGCTGCATTCATGATTACAAATCCGAACACGCTTGGAATATTCGAGGAAAACATTGTAAAAATAGCAAAAATTGTCCATGATGCCGGTGCATTACTTTACTACGATGGCGCAAACCTGAATGGAATAATGGGTAAAACAACACCAGGAAAAATGGGCTTTGACATTGTTCATTTCAACCTCCACAAAACATTTGCAACACCGCATGGTGGCGGTGGACCCGGTGCCGGACCTATTGGTGTGAAAAAGAACCTACAAGATTTTCTACCTGTTCCTGTTGTGGATTTTGATGGATCAAAGTATTACTTCAACTACAGTTTGAAAAATTCAATAGGAAAGGTAAGCGGTTACTATGGTAACTTCGCTGTAATTGTCCGTGCATGGGCATACATGAAACTGATGGGTGGAAATGGATTGACACAGGCAACAGAAAGAGCTGTTCTAAACACAAATTACGTCAAAGAGAAATTAAAGGGATATTACGATTTACCTTACAAGGATTTGAGAAAACATGAGGTTGTTTTTAGCAGCACAAACCTAAAGAAATATGGTGTAAGAACACTTGATGTTGCAAAAAGAATGCTTGATTATGGTGTTCATGCACCCACAGTCTATTTCCCTCTGATAGTTGAAGAAGCTCTTATGATAGAGCCAACTGAAACGGAATCAAAAACATCACTTGACAAATTAGCTGAAACGATGATTAAAATAGCAAATGAGGCAAAGGAAAATCCACAGGTTCTTAAGGATGCCCCACACAATACACCCGTTGGAAGAATTGATGAGGTTGAAGCGATTAGAAATCCAATATTAACATGGAAAATGATAAAGAAATGATTTAACAAATTGTCCAATTTTTATTTTATTTTTTTACTTTTTTTATCATTATGTCAAATTTTTTGTGGCAAATATTATATCCAACTAAACAATTTTAACTTTATGGAAGAAATCTATTTACCAGGATCCATAGAGAACCTCAAACCTGAAGAACTGGAAAAGAAGAGGTTATTTTTGTTTGTTGAAACAGAGGTTTTAAAGCATCTTACAGAATATTTTTTAAAAAACAATTTTCAATGGCTTTTGCCCGTTGTTTTTTCCTACTCAACAGATCCTTTATGGCCGGATCCGGGCGCATCCATTGAAAAGAGGATTGAGGTTGAAATTTATGGTAAAAAAGTAAGAACAACACAGAGCATGATTGTTCATAAAATAATAGCGTGTTCTTTGGTCAATGAAAGGATTTTTGTTATTTCACCAAACGTGAGGATAGAGAAAAGGGAGAGGGCAAAAACAGGTAGACATCTTTATGAATTTACACAGCTTGATTTTGAAGCAAGAAGTATGTTATCTCAGGAAATCATGCAATTTGTTGAAGAAGGATTCATTCATTTAAAGGAAAAATTGGTAAACATTCCAGATGCAGGAGAAAATCTTAAAAAAATTAAGAAACCCTTCAAAGTTTATGATAGGGAAGATCTGGAACAGGAGTTTGGAGAATCCTGGGAAGAAAAATTGCCAAAGTACATCGATAACCCTGTCTGGATAGTTAACATTCCAAGGGAATTCTACGATTTTCAGGATTTTGAAACTGGGAAGTGGGACAACTATGATCTTTACTTGCCTGATGTTGGGGAAGTGCTTTCAGGGTCAAGAAGGGAACATGATTATGAAAAAATAGTTAAAAAAATGGAGAGGGATAATGTTAATAAAGAGAATTACAGGATACTCCTTGATCTATCAAAAAGCAAAAGAATTAAGCCAACGGCAGGTGCTGGAATTGGTATTGAAAGGTTAATATCCTGGATAACAAATGCAGAACATGTTGGGGATGTTCAGCTTTTTCCCAGAGTACCTGGAATAGTTTACGATCTTTGATGAAAAATTTATTAATGAGGTTAAAGAATACATAATCAATGAGGGATTATCATATTCACACTATACTTTCAACAGGCATGTTCACGGTAAATGAAATAGTTGAATTTGCATCAAAGAATGGTTTTGATGCCATAGGCATATGTGACAATTACAGAACAAAAAGGGTAAGATCCATTCAGGATGTTGATACTTATTTTTCAACCTTCAGGGAGAATTATGATATAAAAGTTTTTAAATCCCTTGAGATTGATTTTTCTGTTTATTCAGATATTAATAACATATTTGATGAAAATCTCAACAAACTTGATTATATTTTAATTGAAAATGTTGAAGATAAAAGGTACAATGGTAATCCTTTCTGGATGCTTCTGGGTTTTCTGGATAAAATAAATGTACCTGTTGGACTTGCACATAACAATATTGGGAGAAACTTTTCAGATAAAAATATGGAAGATTTCATTGATGTTCTTGAATCAAGACAGATTTTCATTGAAATAAACACAAGCGATTATTACACACTCTTCGGTGAATATTTCTTTGAACTTTCTTCAGAATTTTTTGAAAAAATATCAAAAAGAAATGTACCTGTTTCCATTGGATCAGATACAAGGGAAAAGCTTGAACAGATGCTTACGGTTAAAAAAGCTTACCAGTTCATAGAGAAAATGAAACTTGAAGAAAATTTAAAAATTTTCGAGGAAAGGTTAAAAAATTAATCACCAGGCTGAGCTTTATTGATCCTTGATGGTTCAACAATGTAACCCTTTCTTTTTGCAACCCTTTCAATTGTTTCAATGAAGAGCCAGTAGAAAGGATATATGGCATAGTAGTACCATTTTTCGTTGAAGTAACCCTTCAGTATTCTTTTTCCCTGTCTAACACCATGAGAAAGGCAAATCTTAAGTAATTCCTCCTGCCTTTCAGTTAGTTCAAAAGCCCTGAACCAGTCTTTGTCCTTGAGAAGACCCATTGGTACAAAGAACATTGGCATTATTAGTGCCTTGAAATCCCATAGCCTTTCAACAAGTTCAATTGTCTTTATAACATCATCCTCCGTTTCTTCAGGTAAACCTGTTATTAATGTCATGGCTGGAATTATACCGTTATCCTGCATTATACCTGCACTTTCAACAACAACCTCCGGCCAGTCCTTTGTTTCGAATGGCTTTGCCTTGTTGGGCATGATTATTTCTGCAAGCCTTGGTGAACCTGTTTCAACACCAACCTCTACACCCCACCAGTCCTGATCCTTTCTTATGATTTCACTCACCTTGCTTATAAGTTTTGAATCCTTTTCTCCCTTCACAATTGCTGCAAGACTTGCATGGCTCCATGCAAGTGTTTTATAGTACTTCTTTGCAAATTCATGAACCTTAATCACCTTTTCAGCATTGGGTATAACACCATTTGTACCATAAAGAAGAACATCCTCAGAATGTAAAATTCCAGCGTTCAAACCTTCCCTTGTGTTCACCTTTAGCTCTTTTTCTATCTTTTCAAATGGATAATGCCTTAATGCCCTTAATGTTACAGAGCAGAATTTACATCCCCTGGGGCATCCTCTCATGATTTCTACAAGACCATTAACACTTGCATGCTTTATTTCAGATATTTCATCTATGGTCGGAGCCTCCCTGTTGTTCATGACCAGAAATTGAGGCAGGGGTTCATTCCTTAATGCTTTCCTTACAAGATCAACAACAATTCTTTCTCCTTCACCATCAACAACAGTATCAACACCCCATTTTTCCATCAGATCCTTTCTGTAGTTCCACTGCCAGGCAGCAGGTCCACCCGCTATTATTTTCACACCTCTTGCCTTTGCTTTTCTTATTGCATCAGATTCCATCAAATTTTTGAATGATCTTGCATTTAAGGGTTCTGTTTTGAATATTGATGCAAAGGTTGATGATGGAGGACCGAAACCAAAATAATCATGGTGTGACAAGAGAAGAACTTTGGCATTCTGTAGATACCTGTCAAGATGATCGGGATCCACAACAGCAGTGTTTATGCCTGAATCTACGAGCTTTGCCTCAATTTTTCTTATACCGTAAGGAGCCTGCCAGGGTATTCCATCCTTTGATTTCATATTTGGTGCAAACAGCCATAACCAGAATTTTTCTGGGAAAAATACGGGTGTTCCTGTTGCACCAAAACCAAGGAATTCCTTACCATGGTGATTGCTCATCATTGTTCTATCAGTTGTTATTACAACATCAACCATACCTTTCACCCATCACCTTCTCAATGCTTTTAGGAAAAATTTTATTGAGATTCAATTCTTTAATTTCATTCTCAAGCCTGTTAATAAAGTTCCTGTAACTGTGGAACAAAAATTCATCGCGGAGTGAATAAACATACTTTCTTCCAATTCTCCATCTTTCAAGTATCTTCTTGGCATATAGTTCGTTCAGTATCTGCGATACTGATGATCTGCTGTATTTGGTTATTTCCATAACATTACACACAGTGAATGGCTGTGGAAGTGATATTACGGCAAGTATGACATTTATATGTGCTTTTTTGTATCCCAGCAATTTCATCAAACCTGCCAGTTTTTTTTCAGTTTTCATGTTAAAACTTCCAATTTTTTTTGGAAGTATTAAAAGAATTCCCTATATAATGCTTTTGTAGTAAAAAAATTAAAAAATCAGGATTTTAGTTCTATCTCAATGTGTATTCCATCCGGTATCTGGATCCTCATTAACTGTCTCAGCGCCCTCTCATCAGCTTCAATGTCAATCAGTCTTTTATGAACACGCATTTCCCATTTGTCCCATGTTGCAGATCCATCACCACAGGGCGTCTTCCTCACGGGAACGATCAATCTCTTTGTTGGTAATGGAACGGGTCCGTGCAATTCAACTCCTGTCCTCTGTGCTATGTTCTTTATTTCATTGCAAACATCTTCAACCTTTCTGTAATCGTTCCCGGAGAGTAAAATCCTTGCCCTGTAAACCATCTAACCCACCATTTACATTTCTTTCTTTACCACATCAAGGCAGAGACCTGCAGCAATTGTCATTCCCATGTCCCTTACAGCAAACCTACCCAGCTGTGGAATTTCTGATGATTTTTCAATTACCATTGGTCTTGTTGGTGTAACTTTCACTATTGCAACATCGCTTGTCCTAATGAAATCAGGTTTCTCAGCTTTTGCAGCTCCAGTCTTTGGATCCAGCGTTTTGACTATTTCGGTGATTGTGCATGCAACCTGTGCTGTATGAGCATGGAATACAGGTGTATAACCCGGACTAATAACTGAAGGATGGTTAAGAACAACAATCTGTGCGGTGAATTCCTGTACAACTGTCGGTGGATTATCAACCTTACCGCATACATCCCCCCTCTTAATATCATTCTTTGCAATTCCTCTTACGTTGAAACCTATATTATCACCGGGTTCTGCCTTTGGCAGGGGCTGATGGTGCATTTCAATGCTTTTTACCTCACCCTTCTTGTTTGCTGGCATGAATATAACATTATCGTTAACGTTCAGAATTCCTGTTTCAACCCTTCCAACAGGCACTGTTCCAATACCTGTTATGGAATATACATCCTGAACAGGTATCCTTAGAGGTTTATCAACAGGCTTTTCAGGTAACTTCAGTGTATCGAATGCTTCAAGCAATGTGGGGCCTGTCCACCATTTCAATTTGTCACTGCGCGTTACAACATTGTCTCCGTAATAACCGCTTATTGGAACAAAAAGAATATCTCTGTAACCAACAACCTTTAAAAGTTTATCCACATCACCCTTTACCTGGTTGAAACCATCCTGGCTGTATGGTGGATTTGTTGCATCCATTTTGTTTATTGCAACAATCATCTGTTGAACGCCCAATGCTCTGGCAAGATAAATGTGCTCCCTTGTCTGTTCCTGAACTCCTTCTTTTGCGGATACAACAAGTATTGCCGCATCTGCCTGTGATGTTCCTGTTATCATGTTTTTAACAAAATCCCTGTGACCGGGAGCATCAATTATCGTAATGTAATACTTGTTAGATTCAAATTCCTTGTGAGCAATGTCTATCGTAACACCTCTCTCCCTCTCTTCCTTAAGTCTGTCCATTACCCATGCAAATTCAAACGTTGCCTTTCCCTTCTCTGTAGCCTCTTTCCTGTACTGTTCTATGATCCTCTGATCAATTGCTCCACTGTCCAGTAGCAACCTTCCCACTGTTGTTGATTTACCATGGTCAATATGACCGATGAATACCACATTTAGATGGGGTTTGTTTACCATATTTTTACCTCCAAACCAATATTAAATTGTTTCAAAATCCATATAATGTGCACATATATATACCTTTTCAAACTCCGGCATAGTATGCTTCATCATAGGGCTCTGGCTTGAGACCTTTTCTTTCCCTGATCTTCCTGACAACTTCATCCTGGAGTTCCCCTGGAACCCTCTCGTAACCAGCGTTTTCCGTTGACCAAAGAACCCTGCCACTTGTTGCTGACCTTATTGCAGATGCAAAACCAAAAAGTTCTGCCACAGGTGCCTTTGCCAAAACTGTTGTCTGGTATTCCTCCTGTTCAATGCTGAGTATAACACCTCTCCTCTGCTGAAGTTCTCTTGTAACGTTTCCAACCTCCTCTGTGGGTACATTAATGTAAACATTCTGTATCGGTTCAAGAAGAATCCTTTCGGCCTGGCAAATCGAACCGTAAATTGCACTCCTAACAGCAGGTATTACCTGTGCGGGACCCCTGTGTATGCTATCCTCATGAAGCTTTGCATCCACAAGTTTAACCTTCACACCATACAATTTTTCATTTGCAAGTGGCCCCTTATCAACAGCTTCTAGAAATGCCTGCTTAACAAGTTCCATTGTTTCATTGAGGTACTGAATACCCCATGTCATGTCAAGGAGCATATTGGGTCCCTTGATCGCCTCAACCCTCTTTGCCTCTTCATGATCCATGCCAAGATCCTCAAGCTTTTTGGAAAGTGTCTTTTTATCCTTGAACCTGTCACCCTGCTGTATTTCACCTGAAAGTATTGCCTGAACAACCTTTTCCTCAAGTGGCTCAACTTCAATGTAGAATTTGTTGTGCTTGTTTGGAGATTTTCCCTCAAAAGGACCACCCTTATGATCTATTGTCTCTCTGTACACAACAAGTGGCTCTGATGTTTCAATTTCAACTTTATAATCGTTTACAATTCTGTATATTGTCACTTCAAGATGCAGTTCTCCCATACCTGAAATTAAATGTTCGCCAGTTTCCTGGTTAATTTCAACTTGAATTGATGGATCTGCCTTTGCAATCAACCTTAACACATCAATTAACTTCGGCAGATCTTTTGTGTGTTTTGCCTCAATGGCCATTGTAACAACAGGATCTGAATAGTGCTTCATGGGTTCAAATGGATCCATGTTTTTTATGGATGAAACCGTAGAACCAGCAATTGCATCCTTCAATCCAACCACAGCCACTATGTTTCCTGCCTCTATTTCATCAACGGGTATTCTATCAGGACCAACCATCATGGCAAGCTGCTGTACCCTGTAACTCCTTTCACCCATGTCGGAAATGTAAAGTTCATCACCCTTCCTTATGGTTCCTGAATAAAGTCTTCCAACGGCAATTTCACCGGCATGCTGATCCACAATGATCTTTGTAACCATTAAAACTGTTGGACCTTTTGGATCAGCGTTAAGCATTGCTTTACCAACATCAGAATTCAGATCACCCTTCCATATCTGAGGTATCCTGTATTTTTGGGCTTCAGATGGATTTGGAATATGATGAACAATCATATCAAGAACAACCTTATGCAAAGGGCTCTTTTTTGCAAGTGTTGCCTGATCTCCCTTCTGAAGATGCTCATAAACATCCTTGAAGGTTATACCATACTTTTGCATGGATGATACGCTCAACGCCCATTTGTTAAATGCAGATCCAAATGCAACCGTTCCCTTCTCAACCTTAACAGTCCACAATTCCTTGAACTCGGGAGGTGCATAAAGTTTAATGAGCCTGTTCACATCCGTTATTATTTTTCCAAACCTTTTCTGCATATCATCTGCGGAAAGTTTGAGTTCATTTATCAATCTATCAACCTTGTTTATGAACAAAATTGGCTTAACTTTTTCCCTCATTGCCTGCCTCAGAACGGTCTCTGTTTGAGGCATAACACCTTCAACACTATCAACAACAAGGATTGCACCATCCAGGGCTCTTAGAGCCCTTGTAACATCTCCACCAAAATCCACATGACCAGGCGTGTCAATTAGATTGATTAAATATTCAACACCTTCAACATCATGAACCATTGATGCTGCAGCTGCATTGATTGTTATTCCCCTGGCCTGTTCCTGTTCATCATAATCAAGAACAAGCTGCTTTCCAGCCAGCTCTTCGCTCATCATTCCAGCTCCAGCTATAAGGTTGTCGCTCAGTGTTGTCTTTCCATGATCAATGTGTGCTATTGTTCCAATGTTTCTGATCTTTGTTATATCTTCCATGATCTTTGTTGCTTTTTTGATATTTTCCTCTTTCCTTCCCAAATTACATCACCTTGCCGATGCTGCAATTCTTTCAACTTCTTCCTTCTTTGTAATTGCAAAGCTTGATAGATCGTAGTTTGCTGCCTTTGTTATTTCTTCAGCCAAACATTCATAAATTGGTTTGTTGTTTCTGAAAGAACACTGTGTTGCACCAAGAGCAATATTTCTCAGGGCAACATCAAGCCTTCTTGATGCTGAAACATCCACAGCCTTTGGAACTGCAACACCACCCATTTTTAATCTTGTTATCTCTTCTCTTGGTGCTGCATTTTCCAGAGCGTTAACAAAAACCTGAAGCGGGTTTTTCTTTGTTTTCTCATGTATAATGTCAAAGGCCTTTGAAACAACCCTGTAGGCACTTAGCTTTTTCCCCGTGTATTTTTCTGTTCTCATCATATTGTTGATTAACCTTTCAACTATGTTCATATCCTTTTTACCAAGATGCCTTCTCCCATGTATACCATGGGTGTGGAAAACAATCCTTGGCTTTAGATTCAGATATTTAACAAGGCTTGGATCCTTCACAACAACCTCATCAGGATCGTATTTACCGAAAACAAGCATTTTTTCCATAAAATCACCTTACAGGCTTCTCCTTTCTTCCCTTAACAAGTTCTTTCAGTGAAATTCCATTCACTTTTGTTACCTTGTACCTCACACCTGGAATATCACCCTTTGATCTTCCAAGTCTTCCACCAATACCTTCAATCACAACCTCATCATGTTCATCAATGAAGTTTATTGCACCGTCCCCAGGTGCAAAGGCTGTTACAACCTTTCCGTTCTTAACAAGTTGAACCTTAACAGCCTTTCTTATTGCGGAGTTTGGCTGTTTTGCCTCAATACCTATTTTTTCAAGAACAATCCCCCTTGCCTGTGGAGATCCCTCTAAGGGATCGCTCTTTTCCTTGAGCTTCAGTACTCTCTTTTTGTAATACCTATCACTCCATCTGAGCTTTTGCCTTTCCTTTTTTAGTTTTTTAGCGGTATATAATCCATTCGCCAATTTACATCACCATATCCTTAATTTGGAATAGAACTTTAATTAACAACAGGTATATATACTCTATGTTAAAAATTTTAATCTTCAGTCTTCTTTTCCTCTTCTTCACCCACTGTTTCCAATTGAAAATGAACATACATTCCTTTCAATGTTTCATGGATCTTGTCAGCGAACCAGATTGCATCCTCAACCGTTGCATTGTTTCCCCAGTCATAAACAAAATCGTACCAGCCTGTTATTGGCTTAAATCCAAGACCCTCTAAAGCATTAACAACCTCAGAAGGTTTACTTCCCTCGCTATAGAATGTAACTTTCAGATAGGTTTTCATTGTCCTCAAAATGAGGCAATACCTGATGATATATAAAAATTACTTTTTTAGAATTTAAAAAGTATGCCCAAAAGAGAATTTGTCTTTGAATATTTTTCAGGGTCCTTTTCAACACCGTTAAGGTAAGTGTATTCTGTTTTGAGTGAAACATAATGGCCATGTTCCATCTGTTCAAGATATTTGAATGTGTTCTTCACATATCCTTCCTTTGAATTTTTTCTGAGATATCTATACAATAACTCTGCCCTCCTTTCACAACCCATTGCTATTTCAACCACCTCTATCAAAGTGGTAACATCATTAAATTTTTTCACCATACTTTTTGAACATTCAATCTCTATCTTTTTTTTTGGTTTTTTAATTTCCTTCTTTTCGAAAATTTCAAAATATATGGATTCAACAATTTTTTTATGTGATTTCTCCTGTTCGGAAAGGAAAAGGAATTTATTCTTTGTAATACCATCGGGCAATCCCTTTGCAATTTCTGAATAGAATTCACTTGAATCCTCTTCAGAAAGAACAGCATTTGCTATTATGTCCTCAAAATCCATCCCCTCAAGATCAAACTCCATGATTTAACATATCATAATCAATATTTATTCCTTTTGTTTAAAAATCAAAATTGTACTGTCCCGAAATCTTTGACTATAAAAAGCCCATACCCAAATATGGATCCTCCAAAGCTGAACAAACGCAAGATCAACTATATCATCAGAGCGAAA
>JAVRLH010000008.1:0-24683 GCA_031961605.1 Thermoplasmatota archaeon | reverse complement strand
TTCAACTGCATGTATTTCTCTTTGAATTTTGCCCATTTTTCTTCACTGTTTTGCGTTTCATATTGTTCTATGACCTTTCCATCTTCGTCCAATGCTGTCACATACACACTTTCCTTATGGATATCTAATCCAATTTTCATTTTTTCACCTCTTATTTTTTGGTGTAAGAGTCTTAAGGTCGGAGTTTCCTCGACAATCTCCTATTCACCCTTGTTTCAGGGTATTAGGTCGAAGCGTAGGCAACCATTCTATCTAACGACCTCGAAGGTCAAGATTTGTTTACGGTTGCTAAACTCCGACTCTTACACATCATCGTCATGCAGATGCAGACAAAAGAACTTTTTTCATGACTTCTATCAATAAAATTTTGAAGAAGATTTTATGGTAAAGATCATTCAAAGGTAAATTTTATATTAGAGATCCTGTTATTTTTTTCTATGGCAAATATAATAGTGATACATACCTGGGAGGATAAACAGAAGGAAAAGGTTTTTGAATTTGCAAACAGGGTTACTACAATGGCGAAGGAGAAAAAACTTCCTAAGACAGTAAAACTGCTCAGCATTGATTTGGCAGAGAATAAAAATATGGCTGTGTGTCAATGGGAGGCTGAATCATTAGAACAATTAATGCAACTTGCATCACAACTTGGACCAACATGGAAGATTGATGCGTTTACAGTAAAAAGCTTCTACAAAAAAGGCCTTTTCTAAATTTTTTATTTTTTTAATTTTGTTAATTCTCTGAGAGAAACTTATATATTTTCTTTACATGGAGATTTAGAGCGGAGGTTACCGAGCCTGGCCAAAGGTGGTGGATTTAGGGTCCACTTCCATAGGGATTCGGGAGTTCAAATCTCCCCCTCCGCACTGCCAGAATATTTATTTTAAAAATAAATTAAGATTAAATTCTGACAAATTTTCCACATTTAAATTCAAGGTTCAGAATATATGTTGTTTTAACTATAAAAATTTCATCATACTAAAATTGTGCAGAAGAGAGAGTATTACGCTCTGATTTTCTCTTTACACAAATTCTTAATAAACTTTTCATTGATCCATCCGTTTTGAAAAGTGAAACTTTCTCGTAGTATGTTTTGTAAAGATTTATATTTTTGATTTTCTTTAACCTGTTTAGATGTCAGAATTTGATGCAATTGTTGTTGGAGCTGGAAATGCTGGTTCAGCAGCAGCTTATGTAATGGCAAAGAATGGTCTGAATGTTCTCCTTATTGATCGTGGTGATCCCCCTGGAACAAAGAATCTATCCGGTGGCGTTCTTTGGGGCAATGATCTTGCACAGATAATTCCAAACTGGACAAAGGAAGCACCTGTGGAAAGATACATCACTAACAAAAAGATAGGTTTTCTCACAGAACAATCATCAACTTACATAGATTTTAAAACAAAATTTTTTGAAAAGGAAAAAGTTGCTTATTCCTTATTGAGGGCTAAGTTCGATCCATGGTTTGCTAAAAAAGCAAAGGAAGTTGGTGCACTTGTTATTCCAGGCATTACTGTTGAAAAGCTTGTATTTAAGGATAAGAAAGTAATTGGCATAGAACAGGGGGGAGATGTTATAACGGGAGATGTTGTTCTTCTTGCGGATGGTATTAACTCAAGGCTTTCTATTGAGGCTGGCATTAGAAATACCATGAAGGATGAAGATGTTTCCCTGGGAATTAAGGAAATAATAAAACTAAGTTCACAGAAGATAGAGGATCGTTTCAATCTAAGGAATAGCGAAGGTACTGCAGTGGAATACCTTTTAGGATTTGCAAAGGATCTAAGAGCTGCCGGATTTCTTTATACAAACAAGGATTCAATCTCCCTGGGTGTTGTAATACCAATTGAAGCATTGAGAAAGAAGGGTGATTATCAGGCATATGATTTAATTGAAATATTCAAGGAACATCCGTCCATACAGCCCCTTATAGATGGTGGAAAGCCTTCAGAGTATGGAGCTCACCTAATACCTGAAAGCGGTCTGGATATTGCACAAAGGATATACGGTGATGGATACCTTCTGCTTGGAGATGCTGCAGGTTTTGCATTCAGCAATGGTTTAGTCCTGCAGGGCATGAACTATGCAATTGTTTCAGGAATAAAGGCTGCAGAAACTGTGATTGAAGCAAAGAAAAAGAACAATTTTTCAGCTTCAATGCTTTCTCTTTACGAATCAAAGCTTAATGAAACATATGTTTTGAAGGATATGAGAAGATTCAGAAGCATAAGGAAAGTTCTAACTGATCCCTATCTTTATGAAGTATTCCCATCACTTCTTGAAAATGTTCTCCTTGAAACATACTGGGAAAGGGGTTTACCCAAGAAGAGGATAGGTGAAATTTTCTCCACCTGCACGAAGACCATTGGAACAGGTTATGGAGAAATGCTATCAGAGCTGATTAAGATCTATAGGAGGTTATGATTATGATGGATATAAAGGAGAGACTTGGCCTGAACAAATACGACATTGATAAAGAGTATGCACATATAACAATAAATGAGGAAATATGTGAAAAATGTCCCCATCATTTCTGTGTACTTGCCTGTCCTGCAAACTGCTACAACCTTGTTAATGGTAAAATTGTTTTTAACTATGAGGACTGTGTTGAATGCGGTACATGCTCAATTGCTTGTGACAGAGGTTCAGTTTCCTGGCATTATACAAAATCGAACCATGGCATAATATACAAGTACGGGTGATTGAAATGTTGAGGATAGCTGTAATGATAAAGCAGGTTCCAGATAGCCAGGATATTACAATAGATCCTGTAACAAAAACACTTAACAGGGCAGAGGCAAGGAATGTTGTTAATCCACCAGATAAAAATGCGACTGAAGCAGCAATAAGATTAAAGGAAAAGTATGGTGCATTTGTTTCAATAATAAGCATGGGGCCACCAATGGCTGAGAGTGCAATACTTGAGATGATGGCCATGGGCGCGGATGAAGGTGTTCTCGTAACGGACAGGGTATTTGCAGGTGCAGATACTTTTCCAACATCCCTAACACTTGCAAAGACAGCAGAAGTTCTTGGAAATTTCGATCTTATAATATGCGGAGAGGAGACAACAGATTCTTCCACAGGTCATATTGGTCCTGGTATAGCTGAATTTCTTGATATGGAACAGGCAACATACGTTAAGGATATCGATTACCAGGATCCTTACTTTATAGTTGAGAGGGAGATTGAGGGTGCAACGGAAACACTAAAAATCAAAAAACCGTGCGTTGTAACAATTACACTGAACGCAAATAAAGTTAGGGAAACAACATTGAGGAAAAAGATTGATGCATACAAAAAAGGAATAAGGATAATGGACAACAAAGGTATTGGCCTGGATCCAAACTGTGCTGGTCTGAAGGGTTCTCCAACAATTGTCAAGGATATGAAAACAGTTGAAGAAATACCAAGGAAAACAATAAAGATTGAGCCAAAGGAAATGGAAAGGGTTGTTTACGTTCTAAAGGAAAGGGGGATGCTGAAATGAAGAATCTCTGTGCAAAGCCAACACCAAACCCTGAAGAATACAAAGATTTCTGGATATTTGTTGAACAGAACGATGGAAAGCTGGCAAAGGTTTCACTTGAAATGGCTGGGATAGGAAGGATTCTTGCAAACAAGGCAGGGGAAAAGCTTGTAGGTGTTCTTCTTTGCGATGAAGATGGTTATGATCTTGCAAGGGAAATGATTGAATACGGTGTGGATAAGGTTATTTTTGTTAAGGGTAAAGTTTACAGACATTATAGAACAATACCTTACAGAAATGCAATAATGGATCTTGTAAGGGAAAAGAAACCAAAATACTTCATATTTGGTGCCACACACAATGGAAGGGATATTGCACCAAGGATTGCAGTATCAGCAATCACAGGCCTAACAGCTGACTGCACTGAATTGGACATAGATACACAGACAAAGCTCCTCATTGCAAGAAGGCCTGCCTTTGGAGGAACAATTCTTGCAGATATACTCTGCAAAAACAACAGACCACAAATGGCATCTGGAAGACCTGGATCTTTCCCACCAGCAATAAGAGAACCCGGAAGGGAGGGGGAAATCGAAATAATTGAAAAAGATTTTCCAGAGGATCAGGTAAACACAAAGGTCATAAAAATTGAACCAAAGGAGGAAATTGATATAACAACAGCAGAAGTGATTGTTGCAGGTGGAATGGGTCTGGGCAAAAAGGAGGGATTCAAACTTCTTGAGGAACTTGCAGCTGAACTTAATGGTATTGTTGCAGCATCAAGACCAACAGTTGATATTGGCTGGATAACAAGGGATAGGCAAGTTGGGCAGACTGGAAAAACGGTAAGGCCGAAATTGTACATTGCGGTTGGTATATCAGGAGCTGTTCAGCATATAGCAGGAATGAAATATTCAGAATTTGTTATTGCAATAAATAAAGACCCAAATGCACCAATATTCAAGTACGCCGATATTGCTATTGTTGGTGATCTTTATGATATTGTTCCAAAACTCATTGAAACAATAAGGAAAAACAAAAATTTGTCGCTTGATCAGTTGAAAGAGAAACTGACAAATGGTGAAAAACTTTACTGAAATGACTTGAAATTTTTCAATGAACCAATAAAATTTTTCTATTTGAATCAATTTTAACCTTATGCAGGTTAGAACAGTTTGTCCATACTGTGGTGTAGGCTGCAACGTGATTGTTTTTACGGATGGTAACAGAATAATAAATGTTGTTCCATCAAAAAGAAAAGACATAAATTATGGGTCACTCTGTATAAAGGGATGGAAGGGTTTTGGTTATGTTAATTCAAAAAAAAGATTAAAAAATCCACTGAAAAGAAAGGAAAATGGATTTGTTGAAATTTCATGGGATGAGGCAATTGATATTGTTGTGAAAAATCTTTCCGAAATAAAAGAAAAGTATGGGCCTGATTCAATAGCCTTTCAGGCAAGTGCTAAATGCACAAACGAAGACAATTACCTCATGCAGAAATTGGCAAGGCAGGTATTTGGAACAAACAATGTTGACCATTGTGCAAGAAGCTGCCATGCAAGTACAATTGAGGGTTTGATATCCACATTCGGAAGCGGTGCAATGACAACATCCATTGCTGATATTGACAATGCGGATCTTTATTTTGTTATAGGGTCAAACACAACAGAACAGCACCCGATAATAGGATCAAGGATAATCAAAAATGTTATGATGGGAAAAAAGCTAATAGTTGCAGATCCAAGGAAGATTCAGCTAACAAACTATTCAACTGTTCATTTAAGGCACATGCCTGGCACGGATCTTGCTTTATTGAACACCATGGCAAACGTTATAGTTGAAAAAGGCCTCTATGATAAAAAATTCATAGATGAAAGGACAGAAAATTTTGATGAATTTTTAAAGGTCATAGATTTCTACGATCTTGACAGAGGATCAAGAATAACAGGTGTGGATCCTGAACTCATAGAAAAGGCAAGTGTGCTTTATGCAACATCAAGATCAATAATATTCTATGCAATGGGAATAACACAGCATGTTCAGGGAACGGAAAATGTGCAGGCAATAGCAAACCTTGCAATGTTAACAGGAAATGTTGGAAAACCCGGGACAGGTGTTGCACCATTGAGGGGACACAACAATGTTCAGGGTTCAAGTGATATGGGTGCATTATGCGATTTTCTACCAGGTTACAGAAGGGTTTATGACGAAAATGGAAGGAAAATTTTCGAATATGCATGGAAATGTAAATTGCCTTCAAATCCCGGTCTTTCATTAACAGAAATGTTTAAGGAAGCTTATATGGGTAAAATTAAGGCCATGTACATAATGGGCGAAAATCCAATGCTTTCTGAACCTGAGATAGAAATGATTGAAAAATCATTAAGGAAACTTGAATTTCTTGTTGTTCAGGATATTTTTATGACTGAAACGGCATCCCTTGCAGATATAATATTACCAAGCAAAAGTTTTGCTGAAAAGCTTGGAACATTCACAAACACAGAGAGAAGAATACAGGTAATAAGGCCATTTTTGAAAACACCAGGTAATGTTCTTGATGACTGGCAGATTTTTCAGCTTATTGCAAAAAAAATGGGTTATGAATGGAATTACAATTCATCTGAAGATATAATGGCCGAAATTTCAAAATTTGTTCCACAATACAGTGGAATAAATTACGAATGCCTTGGATACAATGGAGTTCAGTGGCCAGTTGTAAACTGTAAAGGAACGGAGATACTTCACAGGGAAAAGTTCACCAGGGGAAAGGGAATGTTCATGCCATCCTACTGGTTGAGGCCTTCAGAATTCCAGGATAAGGATTATCCATTCATTCTTACAACGGGCAGGGTTTATTATCAATTCCATACAGGAACAATGACAAGAAAAATTAATATTCTTGAAAGGGAAGCGCCTTTACCATTTGTTGAAATAAATTCTGAAGATGCAAAATCTCTGGGTATAAGAAATGATGAATTCGTAATTTTAAAATCAAAGTACGGTGAGGTTGAGGTTCAGGCAAGGATATCTGATAATGTTCCAAGAGGCATTGTATTCATGCCATTCCATTACAGTGAAGCACCTGTAAACAGAATTACAAACCCCCATCTTGATCCAAAGGCAAGGATACCTGAACTGAAGGTGACAGCTGTGAAAATAATCAAAAAGGGGGTTCCGGCATGATCTATAGATTAAAGAAAAACAGGTTGCAGGATTACATTAACTGGTTGATTGAAAAATATGAGGTATGGGGGCCTGCAAAAGTTGATGAAGAAACAGTTTTTACAGTTCTTAAAAATGGAAAGGATTTTGTCAATGAAAGAACTTTACTTGGTCCAAAGGAAATAATATATCCAATGAATGAAAACATATTTTCACCTATTGATTTTAAAGAAAGGGTTGTCATAGGTGTTAGAAGCTGCGATTTAAGATCATACTCAATGCTTGATGATGTGTTCCTTGGTGAATACAGGGATGAGATCTATGAAACAAAAAGAAAAAAAACATATTTCATAAATTTTGTATGTAATGAACCCTGTGAATACGGTTTCTGTACAACATTTTACGGTCCAAGGCTTAAAGATCATTTTTACATGCAATTCACGGATCTGGGTGAATATTATCTTGTTGAGGCAATTGATAAAAAATTGATCAATGATTTTTTTGAAAAAGCAAATAATGATGATATGGAGCTTGCTGAAAGGATTGAAAGCGAATTTTACAAAAAAATGAAACCATTGAATACAAAGAATTTACACAAAAAACTGGACTGGAACAATCCATTATGGAAGGATTTTTCAAAAAGATGCATATCATGTGGAGCATGCAACTATGCATGTCCAACTTGTTTCTGTTTTGATGTTTATGATGATAACGAAGAAAGATACAGGGAATGGGATTCCTGTATACTTTCAGGTTTTTCGAGACTTGCAGGAAACGTAAATCCAAGGCCAACACTTGATCTGAGATTAAGGCAGAGGTTCATGCATAAGCTTAGGTTCCATTATGAAAATTATGGATATTATCTCTGTACTGGCTGTGGAAGATGTATTGAGGTTTGTCCTGTGAATATTGACATCAGGGATGTGATAAGGAGCGTGGAAAAATGATACCTGTAAAATCAAAAATAATTGATATATGGGAGGAAACACCCGATGTAAAATCCTTCCTTATTGAAAATACAATAGGGAAGGATCCATTACCAGGTCAGTTCTATGAAATATCCATTAAAGGATATGGAGAAATCCCCATATCAGTTGCAAGCTGGAAGGATGGTCTTCTTTTCAGCATTAAAAAAGCAGGTTATGTGACAAATGCAATACACAGAATGAAAAAGAAAGATGAAATTGGTATAAGAGGACCATACGGTAAAGGTTTTCCAATAAAAGAAAATGTTACATTGGTGGCAGGGGGAATAGGCCTCCCACCTGCAAGATCTTACATTGAATATTCACTTTCTAAGAAAATGAGCAACATCCAGCTTCTTTATGGTGCAAGATCCCCACAGGATCTTGTTTACAAAGATCTCCTGAACCAATGGAAAAAATATTTTGATGTTCAGGTAACTGTTGACAGGGGTGATGAGAACTGGAAAGGGAACGTTGGTGTTGTTACAACCTTATTCAAAAACATAAAAAATAAAAATTCATATTTTTATTTGATAGGACCAACAGTTATGATGAAATATGCTGTCATAGAACTTGAAAAAATTGGAATAGGCTCAAATAAAATTTATCTCTCACTTGAAAGAAGAATGAAATGCGGGATCGGCATATGTGGCCACTGTAATCTTGGCAAATATTATGTTTGCAAAGATGGACCTGTGTTTAAATACAAAGATGTCATGGAAATACCGGAACTATTTTTCTGAAGAAAGTTTTTAATAAAGAAACAAAATGATCATTCATGGAACTTATAAAGGTTGGAAAGGTAAAGGAAGTTTATTCTATAGACAGTGAAACACTGCTTTTTCACTTCACTGACAACATTTCAGTCTTTGATAAAATAATTCCATCAAAGATACCCTATAAGGGTGAATCTCTTTGCAGAACATCTGCCCACTGGTTTGAGATAGTTGGATCCATGGGGATCAAAACACATTTCATTAAACTTGATGGGAACAACAGAATGGTTGTTAAAAGGTTTCAGATAATTGACAAAGGATTAAAAAATGGTTCGAATTTCCTTATTCCACTTGAATTCATAACAAGGTATTATGTTGCAGGATCATTGTATGATAGAATTAAGGAAGGGAAGATAAAGGCAAATGAACTTGGATTAAAGAAAATTGGATATGGTGAACCACTTTCCGAACCGTTCTTTGAAGTAACAACAAAGTTTGAAAAGTATGATAGAAATCTTGATTTTGAAGAGGCAATGGAAATAGGTGGAATTTCAAGGGAGGAAATAGATGAAATAAAGGAAAAGATATTGAAGATAGATGAGAAAATAAACAAAGATGTTTATTCAAGAGGATTGATACATGTTGATGGAAAAAAGGAATGGGCAATGGATAGGGAAAGGGATCCTGTTCTTGTTGATACCTTTGGTACAGCCGATGAGGATAGATTCTGGGATGCAAAGGAATATGAGAATGGTAATTTTGTTGAATTAAGCAAGGAGTTTGTGAGAAAATATTACAGGGAAATAGGGTACCATGAAAACCTAATGAAAGCAAGGGAGAATGGTCTTCCTGAACCAGATATACCACCATTACCACCTGAAATGGTGGAAAAGGTAAGCAAACTTTACATTGAACTTTATGAAAAAATAGCAGGAAAAAAATGGTAAAAGATTTTATTTTTTAGCCTTTCTTACTGCAATTGCTGCAACAACACCAACAACAATGACAACAGCAGCAACGATTGCAATTATTGTTCCAGTGTTGATTGATGATGGTGCATTTGGAAGTATAACAAGGGAATCACCTGAAGCGGTTGCATAACCCTGTGTTGTTATTGTACTTGATGGATCGTATTTCAGCATAAGAGTGTATTGGTTTCCATTTGTTGTTAAACTTGCATTTAAAAGTACGTTTTCACTTGCTGTATATGAGAATGTTGTTGTATTTGTTGATGGATTGTATGTCTTGTTCCATTCACTCAATGGTTTTGAAAGGGCTGTGAAGTTCAGCGTTGATTTATTGTTTAACTTTTCCATGTTATTTCCCATTAATGCTCCAAGGAAGAATCCGTTAAGGTAATCTCCCATATTGTTTATTTCAAACTCATCACCGTTTTGATCCTTTATTTTGAATGAACCCTTTACCTCAAAGTCCTTCCATGAGAGATTTACATTTGTTTCACTCTTTGTTTTATTGAAAATGCCAGTTAGCCAGAGGTTGATCGTAACATGTTTGTATAACTGGAAAGTTGTCCAGTTCAGTGTTCCTATCAGTGTGAAATTCACACTCATATTTTCAACGCTCACATTTTGATACCTTGATTTAAGGAAACCTTCAATGAACCATATTGCCCTATCCGATGAGTTTGTAAACGTGGCTGAAGCTGTATACGTCCATGTTTTATTCTGCAGGTTTTGATTCTCAGGGTATGTTATTATTAAATATGTATCAGAGTTGAGGTTTACATTTGCAAGATTTTTCTGTGGATAGATTGTTACGTTAAGGTAGCTGCCGTAAGCTCCTGGAATCGCAACTGAAGCTAAAAAAATCGCTACCAATCCTAAAGCAATTATTGATTTCATAATTGGTTTTATTTTTTCTGTAAATTTAAATATTTTGGTACAAGTTTTTTTTAAATAACAACATTGCATCACCAAAGCTGTAAAATCTGTATTTTTCTTTTATTGCTATGGAATAGGCATTCATAACCCTTTCATACCCACCAAATGCTGTGACAAGCATAATGAGTGATGATCTTGGGATATGAAAATTTGTAATCATTGCATGTATTTTTGATTTAAAATTGTATGGTGGTTTTATAAATATATCCGTTTTTCCAAATCCAGGATAAAGTGAAACATCAACCGATGATGTTTCCATTGCCCTTACAACTGTTGTTCCAACAGCTATTACCCTCCCTTCAGCTTTATTGACAATCTTTGCAGTTTCTTCAGGTATTGAATAAAATTCCTCATGGAGATTTTCTTTAAACATATCCTCTTTTTTCATAGGTTTGAAGGTTGAGTATGAAATGTGAAGTGTTAAATATACTCTTTTCACACCAATTTGATCAATTTCATTTAAAAGTTTTTCAGTGAAATGCAAACCTGCTGTTGGTGCGGCAATTGATCCATCATTTTTTGAATATACTGTCTGATATAAATTATCGTTTTCAATTTTCTCTTTTATGTATGGTGGAAGGGGTGTTTCACCATAATTTTTTATCAATTCATCCATATCAACTTTAAAATCAATTTTGCATATACCTTCATTCTTTTCAATAATTTCTCCAGGAATATCATTAATATAGATTTTCAGACCAATTCTAGGATTTTTTCCCATGAATATAAATGTTTTTTCTTTTGGATCAAGAAGAATCAATGTAACCCTTCCTCCTGTTTCCTTTCTTGCATAAAATTTTGCCCTTATCACCTTTGTGTCATTAAAAACCATCACATCCCCTTTTTTAAGGTAATATGGTAATTCATAAAACATTCTATGCTCTATTTTATCATCAATAACCATCAACCTTGAATGATCCCTCGGCTCAAAAGGTTTCTGTGCAATAAGTTCATCGGGAAGTTCAAAATCAAAATCATCAATTCTAAACACAATTTCCCCATGTTCCATGGTTAATAAATCTTTTTTTTCCTTTATGGATTAAGAAATTTTAATATATGTTCCTATAATGTGGTATTGGTGCTGAAAAATGCTGGAAATACGTTTTCACGGAAGAGGAGGACAGGGTGCAGTTATAGCATCTGAACTGCTGGCATCAGCCGCCTTTTATGAGGGAAAACATGTATCTTCTTTTCCTTACTTTGGTGTTGAAAGAAGAGGAGCACCAGTTACATCTTTCACAAGGATTGACACAAGACCCATAAGGATCAAATCACAGATATACAACCCTGACCATGTTATAGTTCTCGATCATGGTTTAATGCAAACAGTCAATGTCACAGCAGGATTGAAGGAAAATGGTCTTGTTCTCATAAACACACCAAAGGATCCTTCTGAAATAAAATTGAACGCAAAGATGATTGCAACAGTGAATGCTTCTGAAATAGCATTACAGCATAATTTAGGATCACCTTCAGCCCCCATTGTGAACACATCAATACTTGGTGCATATTCGAGGGTAAGTGGGACGGTTAAATTGGAATCAATAATAAAGGCAATAAGTGAATATCTTACAACAATGGTTGATGAAAACATTGAGGCTGTTAAAGATGCTTACAATTCTGCGAGGGTGATGTGAAATGGATGATTTTCCAACACCAATTGCAACAGTACCCAGTACAAAAAATAAGACAGGTACATGGAGAACTTTCAAGCCTGTCATAGATTATCAGAAGTGCATTAGGTGTATGATATGCTGGAAATTCTGTCCTGAACCTGCAATTAAAATTGTTGATTCTTCCAGATACACTGCAAAGAATCAGGCAATCGCAAAGCTTGATGCTCCTGAAATTGACTATGATTTCTGTAAGGGATGTGGAATATGTGCAAATGAATGCCCTGTGAAATGTATTGATATGGTTCTTGAGGAAAATATGGAGTGAGGAAAATGATGAAAATGCTAACAGGGAATTATGCTGCTGCATGGGGTGCAAAGCTTGCAAGGGTAAGGGTTGTTGCAGCATATCCAATAACACCACAGACAACAATTGTTGAAAAGGTTGCAGAATTCATTGCAAACGGTGAATTTGAAGGTAAGTATGTGAGAGTGGAAAGTGAACATTCAGCAATGGCATCATGCATAGCTGCAGAAAACACAGGTGTAAGAACATTCACAGCAACATCTTCCCATGGTCTTGCATTGATGCACGAAATGCTCCACTGGGCATCTGGTGCAAGGTTACCGATCGTAATGAGTGTTGTAAACAGGGCTCTTGGACCACCATGGTCCATATGGAGCGATCAACAGGATACTGTTTCACAGAGGGATACAGGGTGGATACAGATTTACACTGAAAACAACCAGGAGGTTTTGGATACAGTTCTCATGGCATATAGGATAGCTGAAAGTGAAGAAATCCTTCTCCCTGTAATGGTTATAGAGGATGCTTTCATTCTTTCGCATACAACAGAACCTGTTGATATACCAGAACAATCAATGGTTGATGATTTCCTGCCTGAATATGAACCAAAGTATATGCTTGATTTAAAAAATCCGGCCGGTTTTGGATCACTTGTTATGCCAGAAGGTCCGTTCATGGAATTTAAGTATAAGGGTTTTGAGGCAATGATGAAGGCAAAGAAAAAGATTGATGATGTGGATTATCAATTCAAGAATAAGTTTGGAAGAGGTTATGGTGGACTAGTTGAAGAGTACAGGACTGAAAATGCAAAGTATGTTCTTGTTATCATGGGAAGCACAGCCTCAACTGCCAAAGATGTTGTTGATGTAATGAACGATAATGGTTATTCTGTTGGCCTTCTGAGGATTAGATCATTCAGACCATTTCCAGATGAAAAGATCATTGAAGTACTGAAAAATAAAAAATCCGTTGGTGTTTTTGATAGAAGCTACACGTTTGGTCATGGTGGTGCACTTTTCAATGAGGTAAGGAACGCAATGTATGGTAATAATATACCAATAAAAGGATACATTGGAGGTCTTGGGGGAAGAGATATTACACCATCAATACTTGAAAAGATTTTCATGGATATTGTAAAAATAGGGGATGAAGGTTTGGATAAGAATTACGAATGGGTTGGTTTGATTGGAGATAAGAGGTGGCTATAATGAAAAATATTACAATTCCGGAAGAGGAATACATGTTTCCCGGGCATAATGCATGCCTTGGATGCGGTGCAACTATTGCAATGAGGTATACGTTAAAAGCACTTGGAAAAAATACAATCTTAACTATACCCGCATGCTGCTGGGCAGTTATACCTGGTGTTTATCCCTACAGGGCACTTGATGTCCCATTGCTCTATACCGCCTTCGAGGTTACTGGTGCTGCCATATCAGGCATAAGAGAGGCGCTGGATTCGAAGGGAGAAAATAACATAAACGTTGTGGGTTTTGCAGGGGATGGGGGTACTGCCGATATTGGTATACAGTCTCTCAGCGGTGCAGTTGAAAGGGGTGAAAATGTATTTTACATAATGTATGATAATGAAGCATACATGAACACTGGGATACAGAGATCCTCATCAACACCCAGAGGTGCATGGACAACAACAACGCAGGTGGGAAAAATAAGGGACTGGAAAAAGGAGAAGAAGAAAAACATGGTTGAAATAATGGCTGCACATAACATTCCTTACGCAGTCACAGCAAACATAGCGTTCCCTGAGGATTACATTAAAAAGCTTCAGAAGGGTATGAAAATAAAGGGTCCAAAGTTTTACCATGTTTACGCCACATGCCCAACAGGGTGGAGAATTTCTCCAGGAAAGAGTGTTGAGGTTGCAAGGCTTGCTGTTGAATCAAACATGTTTCCTCTATATGAAGTTGAAAATGGTGTTTACAACATAACATACAGACCAAAAAAGGTCATACCTGTAAAGGATTACCTTAAAATTCAGGGAAGGTTCAGGCATCTTACAGATGATGAGATAAACGATATTCAAAAGGATGTTGATGAAGCCTGGAATTTGCTTAACGAAAAAGAAAAATTCACGAAAAGTATGGTGAATATGAAATGAGTTCGTACGATAAATTGTTTGAAAATGAAACAACTCAATTTCTTCTTGGGAATGAGGGGATTGCCAGGGGTATTCTTGAAGCTGGTGTTGGTGTTGCCACAACCTACCCTGGAACACCTTCGAGTGAAATAGGTGATGTGCTTTCAAAGATTGCAAAAAAGGCAGGAATTTACTTTGAGTTTTCAACAAATGAGATAGTTGCACTTGAGGTTGCTGCTGCAGCAGCCTTATCGGGTGTAAGAGCATTCACATTCATGAAACATGTTGGTCTGAATGTTGCCTCTGACGCTTTTATAAGTACAGGATTTGCGGGTACAAGGGCAGGTTTTGTTGTTATGACAGGTGACGATCCGTCCATGTTCTCTTCACAGAATGAACAGGATAACAGGCACTATTCAGATCTTGCAAGGGTTCCGTTGATAGAGCCTTCAAATCCTCAGGAAGCTAAGGATTTTTTGATATATGCGTTTGAGCTTTCAGAAAAATTCAAAACGCCTGTTCTTTTTAGAACAACAACAAGGGTTAGTCATCAGAGGGCATCTGTAAAGCTTGGAAAATTGATTGGAATAAAAAATAGGGGAAAATTCCAGAAGGATCCTTCAAATCTGGTTTTATTACCATCAACAGCCTACAGGAAGAAAATCGAAAATGTTAAAAGATTTGAAAACCTTAAAGAGGAAAGTGAATTAACATCAATAAACAGGATTGAAAACTTTGGGGATGAATATGGAATAATAACATCAGGTGCAGCATATAATTCAGTAATGGATGCTTTGAAAAATTATAATATAAAAGCATCTGTTTTCAAGCTTGGATTTTCCAACCCCTTACCTGAAAGGAAAATTATGGATTTTTTGAAAAAATTCAAAAATGTATTTGTTGTTGAAGAGCTGGATCCTTTCCTTGAATCAAAGGTAAGGAACATTGGACAAATTAATGGTATTGATGTTAAAATCCATGGAAAAATGGACAATACATTCCCAATGAGCTACGAATATAATCCGGATATTGTTTCTTCTGGTCTTTCAAACGTTATTGGTTTTGAACTAAAAAATTTTGAAAAGTTTCCCGATATCGACCTTCCACCAAGGCCACCTGTTTTATGCCCAGGATGCCCTCATCGTGCAACATTTTACGCTGTGAAACTTGTTACAAGACAGCTTAGGTTAAGCGATCCAATATTTCCAAACGATATTGGATGTTATAGTTTAGGAATTCAGAAACCCTATCAGGAGGCGGATTATTTGCTCTGTATGGGATCTTCAATTGGAACAGGGTGCGGTTTTTCAACTGTCACTGATCAGCCTGTTATTTCTTTCATAGGGGATTCCACATTTTTCCATGCTGGAATTCCAGGACTCATAAATGCTGTTCATAACAAGCATAAACTTGTTCTTATTATACTTGATAATAGAACAACTGCCATGACGGGACATCAACCAAATCCCGGTTTACCTTTCAATGGAATGGGAGATCGGGCACCAGAAATTTCCATTGAGGATATTGTAAGATCCATGGGCGTGAAATTTGTAAAAACAGTTGATCCCTACAATTTGAAAGATACAATTGTGGCAATAAGGGATGCTGTTAATTTCAATGATACAGCTGTTATAATCTCAAAAAGGGAATGTTCACTGCTCAGGGATGAAAGAATGAGAGATGAGGGTTACTGGATATCATACCAGATAAACCAGGATAAATGCACAAAATGTATGAACTGTGTCAGGAACTTTTCATGCCCTGCCATATATGTTGCTGAAGATGGATCGGTTAGAATAGATCCCGTTCTATGTGATGGATGTGGTGTTTGCTCACAGACACAGGTATGTGGTTTCAAGGCAATAGAGAGGGTGGAGCCATGAAGGATATAAATATTCTGATAACAGGTGTTGGTGGACAGGGTGTTGTCAGCGCTGGAATAATCATGGGTAATGCAGCTTTGAGCAGTAATCTTAATGTTGTTATGTCCGAAATACATGGAATGGCACAGAGAGGAGGTATTGTATCCGTTGATTTGAGAATAGGTGATGTTTATGGCCCAATAATACCAGATGGTATGGTTGATCTTATTCTTGGCTTTGAGTCAATGGAAACTTTAAGAGCATTGAAAAGAGCAAACAGAAATACAGTTGTAATAATGAACACTGAACGTATTGTTCCTTTCACTGTAAATGTTGGTGATTATGAATATCCAAAAATTGAAAAATTAATTGAAGAAATAGGTGGAAAAAATATTGTGGGTATTGATGCAATAGACATTGCTAAAAAAGCAGGGAATGTTCTATCTGTGAATGTTGTTATGGTTGGAGCGGCATACTCAACAGGAGTTTTACCTGTTAAAGATGATGATCTTGAGAAAGCAATAATGGACCTATTTCCAAAAAATACATGGGAATCGAACCTTAAAGCTCTAAGGATGGGAATGGAGCAGTATAGGATAGTCAGAGAAGCATATCTATAAAACTTTCAATCCTTATTTTTGTTCTTTCATCAAGCTTTCCAGGCCTGTTTCCCTCAATTGTTAGAACAGGAACATCAAGAGATTCTTTTACAACTGCATCTGTTATCTGCCTGTGACAGAAACTCTGTACATAATGAATTATTCCTTCAATTTTTCTCCTTTTAATTTCATTTTTTATATCCTCTATCCTTGCAAATATTGAATATGGATATGTGTATTTCAGATATTTTTCAATCCAGTTAGTTTCAGGGAATGGCATTGAAAACTGTCTCTGTACTTCGTTGAAAACAACATGTGCACCATTTTTTTCAAGGAATTCATATATGTCTGTGAAAATTGGGGGAACACCTATGTATCCGAGCCTAACGCTGTATTCAATTTTATTTCTTATTTCAGCATTTTTAATAAATTTTTCAGCCTCCTTTCTGTAAAGATCCATATCCCCAAGGAAATCGCTTGTGTTAACAAGGAAATAGTGATTCTCATAACCTGTTACGAGATCTTTATATGTTAAATCATCTATCCTCCATGCTAATTTTCTCAAATATTCAATTTTTTCAACAGTTTTAGGGAGAATTTCTAAATTTGTGTTCAATTTTTCCATAAGATCTTCAATTTCCAATTTCAATTTTTCAAAATTCCTGTCGTAAGGATAGGAAAAGGGTATGACCTTCATATTCTTGAATGAAAGGAAATCAAGAAGTGATTCCGTATTGCTGCAATCACCCCTCACAACACCAATTACAGCATCAATTTTCGTAAAAAATGGAACAGAATAAAGGCCCTTGATCCAGGAACAGGTGTTTGATGGAAAGCCATCAACTTCAGCCTTTTCAACAAACCTTTCAGGATTTTTATCCGTAATGAATAAATTGTTCAGATCCCTGGGAATGTGTTTTCCAGCATAAATTGGTTCTATTGGAACAGTTGTTGTCAATCCAACAATCATAAATTTATGAATAATTACGAAAATAAAATCTTTTATCCAAAAACAGATTCTCCGCATGTCTAATTGAGACTGTGTGAAAATTATTTAATGTATTTTACCAAATATGATAATAAAAACGAGATTTGTGGAAAAATTTTTAAGTTCCTTAATATTGTTCTCTGAGGGGGGTTGTGTTTGGTTGATCATAAAGTAAAAAATAACTCCTCTATTTATATTTATCTGACATCAGTCAGACAAGTGAGAAAAAAACTTAAATATAGTTAATTAATATTATCATAGAGGACACATGAATATATATCTGTTAATCAGAAAAGTTATTCAAGCAATTGTTCTGGCTATTCTTCTCGCTGTGATAATATACATAGTTTATAGATTAATGCCAGGTAATCCTGCTGAGTTATTCTTATTTGGAGCCAAACATAACGGAGCCACTGCAGCGGAGGAAAAAGCGCTGCTTGCTGAACTTGGTTTAAGTGGTGGAAAATGGAATCTAATGAATTTTCTAATATACATGAAAGACATGTTTACTTTTAATTTTGGCTATGACTACATAAGGGGAGAAACTGTATGGCAGATAATTGACTATGCAATGCCTTACACTTTATTATTGCTAGGTACAGCACTTGCTCTATCATTTCTTATAGGTATACCTCTGGGAATTCTAACTTCTTGGGTAAGGGGCAAAGTAAGTGAAGGTGTTAGTATAACAGTAAGCCTAATCCTGAATTCAATTCCATTCTTTATTCTAGGGGTTATTTTGTATATATATCTAGTATCATATGGCCACATATTCCCGGTTACCTCTGGATTCAGTTATTCTTATCTTTACAATCTAACATTGCAAAATCTGGAGTATATACTTTATAAAATGGCTCTTCCTTTGATAACGTTAGTGATCATAGAGGCAGCTGCTCACGTATTAACTATGAGAGCAGCTATGGTATCGACGCTTGGTGAAGATTTTATTTTAACTGCAAGGGCTAAAGGAGTTCCTGAACGCTCTATTATGTTCCATCATGCAGCCCGCAACGCTATGATACCTGTGACAACAAGAATGGCACTGGAGTTCGCTGGTTTGACAGGTGGTGCTGTAATAGTGGAAATACTATTTTCCTGGCCCGGGATAGGTCATATACTTTATTATGCCACTTTAAATGAGGATTATGCATTATCTGAAGGGGCACTATTTTTGATATCTCTCGTTACAATCATTGCTTATGTGATAATAGATTATATACACGCCTGGCTGGATCCGAGGATAAGTGTTTGAGGTGATTTGATTGAAAAAAAATAATAAAAGTAATATTGAAATGAAAGGATTGAGGAGAATAAGAGTGCAATTTTTCTTTAAGAGGTTATATAGAAACTGGAAAATCTATTATAAATCAGGCTATGGTAAAGCAGGGTTTTACTTAATAGTATTCTTTGTGGTACTTACTATTCTTGCCCCAGTACTTACCTTTCACGATCCAATGAATTTTGTAGCACCATTATCTGATACTTATACGGCAAAGTTAGAATTATCATCCCCACTCCCTAGTAATTTTAATGAAAATAACTCTTCTTTATCTACAACATCAATAAATTCACAGGGCAGCTATCTTCTCTATACTACTTCAACCAACGGCTCTTTATATGGAATAGGTCTCGGAGCTACATCAAGTACTCCAGCCGGCAAATTCATTAGTATTTACAACCCGAATTTTGGAAGTGGATACAAGGTTTTCCCTGTTTCTGTAGTTCCAATAGCAAATTATAATCATTTCATATCTAGTGGATATTCCTCATTACAATATAACCCATATTTCGTATTGAGTGCCACTAACGGTACATTTTCACAGGTAGTAACGGGCGAGATAACGTGGTCTGGGGGAACACAGGGATATGGGTCACCTTCTGTAACAAATGTACAAAGAATATTATTGAAGTATCCTCTTATATATCCAGCTGAAATTAATTCAATCCCTATTTCGCAATCGCCACCAGCTTTTATTCCATTTGATAATATGAGTGCATTATCTTATGGCTTTATGCCCGCGATGGTTATTACGGAAGGAGTTGAGCCAAATAACACAATCAATATTTCATCATATTTTCTAAATTCTAATGTGTTGAATTGGCATATTAATCTTCCGAACAATGGTCAAATCAGTAAGCCATTCCTCTATGGTGTATTCTTTAGTCCAGCACAATTTAGAAAGGCTTCTGTAATACTGATAAATGGTAACAGTATAATTTCGTATTCTATGGTTTCTGGTAAAATGAGATGGATGCAAACAGTTGATGGAAACATAAATCTTAATGCCCAACCATTTATACCTTATGACTATCAGATAGCCCCTAACTCTTATAATATGATGTTTTACGTTAGCAACAATAGTTATCTAGATGGAATATATCTTGCGAATGGATCATATATACAGATTTCAAATTTTAACGAAAGAGTTAATGGAATCGTTTCTTCACAGGGGAGCTCGGGGTTCCCATCCCATGTCCTTGTTGAAACCAATTACTCAATTTATTCAGTAACAGGAATAGGTAAAGTAAGTGGATCACTCAATATTCCAACTTCCGATGGAGCGTTGGTATATTCACCACTCTATATAGAGGATAAAAGTGCTGCTATTTTTGCAACAGATAAAGGTGTTATGATGGAAGTTTCTGCACAGTTAGGTAAAAATGCAGCGCTGTGGTCAATAACTCTTTCATCAGCCTCACTCCCTATTCAACAACCGATATTATTCAGAAATGCAGAGACGGGAAGATCTTCTATCAGCTTTTTAACTTCAAATGGATTTTTATATATATATGCGTCTGCAGGTGTGGATGAGAATCCGATTCCTCCAACACTTCACACTCCATCCGGTAACATATATTTGTTTGGTACTAACAGTGATGGAAATGATCTTTGGAGTCAGTACATAGCAAGCTTCCTTCCAGATTGGGAATTCGGTATTTCAGTTGCTATCGGGGTTATGGTGATATCTGTATTAATTGCAATGTTAGTGGGTTATGCTGGCCCGATTACCAGCTCAGTTATGGAAACAATTTCTTTGGTTGTTTACCTGATACCAGGATTGGCTTTTCTTATCGCCCTGGCGTCGGTACTGGGGCCATCGGAGATAAACATAATAATCGTTTTGACAGTGATAGGCTGGCCATTTACTGCTTTGACAATGATTGGTATAGTGAGGCAGATAAAAGCAAGAACTTTTGTGGAGGCAGCTAAAGTATCAGGTACATCTACTTGGCAGATACTTATGAAACACATGTTACCTAATATGACTCCACTTTTGGTTTACTTCATGGCACTTGCAATTGGAGGCGCTGTAGCAGGTGTAGCTACATTGCAATTTCTTGGAATAGCACCATTAACTATTCCAACGTGGGGTGGAATGCTGCAACCAATATTCAATAATTATTATTTGGCAGCTCAGGCACCATGGTGGGTTTTACCACCATCAATCACTATAACAGCATTCATAATGGCATTCATATTTGTGTCCAGAGGATTGGATGAAGTAGTTAATCCAAGATTAAGGAGGCAATAAAACAATGATGGAAATAAAAGAAGAGCAATTGGATGAAAATTTAATGCTAGATATATCTAACTTTAGTGTCGAATTCATAACGGACTACGGTAACGTGAAGGCCCTTCAAAATATTGATTTGAAGATGAAGGACAATGAATTCATTGGAATTGTAGGGGAAAGCGGATCGGGTAAGTCCACACTGGCCTTAGCAATTTCTGCTCTTTTACCTCCAAATGCGAAAACAAAGGGATATATTAAATTTAAAGGAAAAAAAATTGCAGGAGAAGGGATTTCTGGCGTTGAATATAAAAAGGTAAAAGGATCTGAGAAAAAAATTCTTACCGATACGCTTGCCAATATAAGATGGAAAGGCATATCAATGATATTCCAGGGGGCAATGAATGCATTTAATCCTGTATATACAATAGGAAAACAGCTCGAAGAAGTTTATAAATTACACACAAACCTATCAAAGGAAGACATACACAAAAAATTGATTGAAATCTTGAAAACCGCAAACTTGGACCCATCTATACTGAAGAGTTATCCGCACGAATTGAGTGGCGGAATGAAGCAGAGAGCTATCATAGCGATGGCATTAGCTCTCTCCCCGGATCTAGTAATCGCTGATGAACCAACGACAGGTCTGGATGTTATTTCTCAAGCAAAGATAATAAATGAACTCAAAAGATTAAGAAAAGAAGGTAAAATAAAATCTCTCATTATAATTTCCCACGATATAGGTGTAGTTTCTCAGTTAGCTGATAGAATATTAGTAATGTACGGGGGATACATATTTGAGGAGGGAAACACATCACGTATTATTCAAAATCCACTCAATCCATATACTTATGCACTCCTAAATAGCTATCCATCCATATCAAAGACAAATCAGATATTAATGGGAATACCTGGAAAGGTCCCGGATTTGATTGAGGAAAAGGAAGGGTGCATTTTCTCTGATAGATGTCCATATGCATCACCTCAATGCTTGAGTGATCGACCAGATCTCGTAGCTCTTTCTAACAATAGTAAGTCCTACTGCCATTTTGCTAAGGAAATAGAATCAAACCCAACAGCATTTTTCAATTCCAGAAAAGCATTTGCATCTTCATACGACTCTTCAATAATGGTCAGGAAGGATCTGAGTAATGAGAAAGTGTTATTGAAATTTGAGAATTTAACAAAATATTTTGATATACGTTCTAAGGCATTCGGTGAACTATTCTCAAGAGAAAATGTTAAAAGGATGGTTCACGCCGTGGACGATATATCAATAGAAATTAAAAAGTCTGAAATATTAGGTGTTGTAGGAGAAAGCGGCTCAGGCAAAACTACTCTAGGGAGACTCTTGATGAGAACTATCAGTGTAACTAGCGGTTCCATAAAATTTAACTTTGGAGATGAAAATGATATAAAATTAACGGATATTTCAAAGTTAAAAGAGAAATCATCAATTATAAAAGAGTACAGAAAATATACGCAGATGATTTTTCAGGATCCATACGACTCCCTAAATCCTAAAATGATAATACTAGATATTGTCCAGGAGCCTATAATAGCACATAAAATTACCAAAAATCCAATAGAAAGGGAAGAGATGGTTATAGAGTCGCTTGAGGTAGCTAAAATAACACCTCCTGAAAGATATCTTTACAGATTTCCGCATGAAATTTCTGGTGGAGAAAGACAGAGAGTAGCCATCGCCAGGGCATTAGTACTTAAACCAAAGTTCCTTGTTGCTGATGAACCTATATCTATGCTTGATGTTAGTTTAAGAGCAGACTTTTTGAATCTATTATTACAATTGAGAAAAGATTTTTCTATAACCCTTGTGTACATTACTCACGATATAGCATCTGCACGTTATATATGCGATAATATCATGGTTATGTATCTTGGAATTGCGGTAGAATACGGCCCGTCCGAGGAAATAATAAGGGAACCATTGCATCCTTACACCAAATCTCTTATCAAAGCAATTCCAGACATTGCAGTAACAAAGACTCTATCTGATCTTGATATCAAGGGCGAGGTAGGGAATGCAGTGGATATACCCAAAGGCTGCAGATTTTACGATAGATGTATATATGCACAACCTAAATGCAAAGATGAAAAGCCTCCCATTATTAAGCAAGGAAATCACTGGTATGTGTGCCATTTTTCACAGGAGGAGTTATATAGAATAAAGGAACAAAATAAGTTAAATAAGAGTCTCGACAATGAATGACCAAACAAAGGTGATAATCAGATTATCATCTTTTCCTTTGATATTCTTATTAGTTCTGACTATTGTTCCTATTCCTTTTTATCTCAAAGGTATTTTTAATTATATAGAGGTAATGCCTCTTATTATATTTTTAAGTGGGATTATTGTTATAGCAATAGGAGCTTTTTGGGATTTTGGTGCAAAAATGTATTTAAAGGATGTTATGGATTCAAAAATAAAGATTACAGATGATGATATAGTGTTTATCCATAGAAAACAACTTAAGATGACCTTAATATACATCATCATAGGGTTAATTTACTTTGGGATTGCCTTTATTATATACTACCTTTAGACCATAGCGTTATACTATAAATATCTTAAAAAAATAAACATCAACAAGAATATTTTTGTTAAAAAATGACCTCTGTAGAAAACCTTTATAATAAAAATAAATCCAGAATCATTTAAGACTACTATCCTCTTAATATTGTATGCTATTATTTTCATTGCAATTTCTTTCTCAAATAGTTCTGGAATTCTTGATCCTACAAATGATCAGCTTTTTCTTTTTATTACAAAATGCACTTTATCCAATGTAGGTCTTCTATTGTATTTTTCAGGTAAATGCCTTTTCATCCTTTTCCTGTTTTCTCCTTTATTACAATGTATTGGAACATCTTCATACCTAGCAGGTATTATTGCCGAAAGTCCATTTTTTTGCAATAATGTAATTTTCTTATGAATCGTAGCCTTTTTCACCCATAATTATCTTGAATTTACCAATTATTTCACTATCCGTATTTTCCAATATCTTCTTGAATTCTTTCGAATCGTGAATATGCCAAAATATGCACTATATGAAACAATCAGTTGTGATTGATCATTACAAATAATTTTGATTTCACATACTTTTTCTTAAACTTCCTTCCAAAATCATCTAGTCTTTATGTAATAAAAAGAATGGTATCCACAGAAAATCCAGTACTGTCAGTTATCATTCTATTTCCTAACAATCCCATAAAAAATTTCAGGATTTGATTGAAAACAAAGATAATAAGTGCTTTATCAATCCTTTCTGAAAATTTCTGAATTGTTGTGAAGTGAGGTATTTCAGAAAGAGATAAATGATCAACAAATACAGGATTTGATGTTATTGAATCAATAACATCACCTAGAGTTTTGCGTTAATTATATTACAATCCCATTATAAATTTCTTTGTCAATATTTAGAATATTTCTTGTCGATTTATATGGATTCATTAAAGAGTTT
>JAVRLH010000007.1:0-25173 GCA_031961605.1 Thermoplasmatota archaeon | reverse complement strand
CTCCTTTTGATTTCTATTGGTTCTCCATAATTTAACCAATGGATCCATACTCTTTTCACTGTTGATACGCTTATTTTTAGATCCCTTGCAATCTGTTTGTAGCTCTGTCCTTTTGTTTTGGCTCTGATAATATAGTTGATCTTGCGTTTGTTGAGTTTTGCGGGACTCATATTTGGGTATGGGCTTTTTATAGTCAAAGATTTCGGGACAGTACATTTTTTATAATTTTTCAAAAAGGTTTTGTAATAGTTTTTCATATTCGTAAAGATAAGGAGGAATTTTTATGTTAGTGACAGAAAAGATTTTCGAAGTATCAAAAAAGTTTCAGAAAGAAATGGACAGAGAAACAATGGATGAATTAAAGAAAAGGATTGTTGATTCTATAATTGTTGCTTACACAGCTAGGTATGCGGAACCAGTAAAAATATCCAAAAGGGCATTTTCATCAAGCAGAGGAAAATACAATTCAACAATATATTTCACAAAAAGAAAAGCCACAGTGGATATTGCAACATTCATTAATGGGTGTATGGTGAGGTACCAGGATTACAACGATACATACCTTTCCAAAGAAGCCCTCCATCCTTCGGATAATATACCTCCTATCCTCGCACTTGCCGAGGCTATGGAAATTGATGGTAAAAGGATATTGGGAGCAATTAATACTGCATATCAGGTAGTTGGAGCACTTTCAGATGCTGTATCCATAAGGGAGAGAGGATGGGATCATGTAACGTATATTTCAATTTCATCTGCGGCAGGAATAGCAAGTTTACTTGACCTTGAAAAGGATGAATTTATTCATACTATAAACCTAGGCCTAAACAATAACATAAGCATGAGACAGACAAGGGCAGGTGAACTGAGCATGTGGAAAGGATGCACTGCTGCGAATGCATCAAGGAATAGTGTTTTTGCTGTTTTACTTGCAAAGGAAGGATTCACAGGCCCAGGACCAATATTTGAGGGTGAAATGGGTTTCTTCAAGCAGGTATCTGGTGAATTTGACCTTGATTTTAATTCCAATAGAGTTTTAAAGACAATGATTAAGAATTACCCTGTTGAATACCATGCCATGAGTGCTGTTGAAGCTGCTGAAAAAATTAGAAAAAAAATGAGTGGTGAAATTAAGGGAATTGATGTTGATACATTCAGTGTTGCTTATAAAATAATTGTAAAGGATCCTGAAAAATTCTCTCCAAAAACTAAGGAAACTGCAGATCATAGTTTGCCGTATTTAATTGCTTACACACTTCTCTATGGTGAGCCAACAACAGAATCGTACACATCAAAATATCTTAAGGATCCAAAGATACTTTACCTTATGCAGAATATGATGTTTAAGGTCAGAGAGGATTACGATAAAATGTATCCCGAAAATCTTCCTGTTAGAATTTCTGTTAAAACATCATCTGGCATTTTTGAGGATGAACTTTTCGTACCAAAGGGCCACTACAAAAATCCATATTCCTGGGATGATCTGAAGGAAAAGGGGTTAAGAAACGGATTCCCTGAAGATGAACTGAATTCACTCATTGAAATAGGAAAAGGGTTTGAAACAAGGAATATGGGTGATATTTTAGAGGTAGTTAGAAATGTCAATTCTCAGTGATAACGTCAATTTGGGGCCAAAGGCACTGAGGGATGAGCTTAAAAAGGGATATGTTGTTGCTCCAGGTGTTTTTAACGGTATTTCAGCAATAATAGCCCAGAAAAAAGGATTCAGGGCACTTTATCTTTCCGGTTCAGGTATAGCTGGAGCAATGGGTTTGCCTGATCTTTCTTTGACAACCCTAACAGAGGTGGCTGATGAGGTAAGAAAGATTGTTGCTGTATCTTCTTTACCATTAATAGTTGATGTTGACACAGGTTTCGGTGAAACATTGAATGTTATAAGAACTGTAAGAAGCATGGAATATTCTGGAGCATCCGCAATACATATTGAGGATCAGGTAATGCCAAAAAAATGCGGACATCTTTCCGGAAAGAGGGTAATAACAGAAAGGGACATGGTGAAGAAAATACAGGCTGCTGTTGATGCAAGAAAAAATCCTGATTTTATTATAATTGCAAGAACGGATGCAAGAGCTGTTGAGGGTTTTGAAGAGGCGGTGAGAAGGGGGAATATGTACCTTGAAGCTGGAGCTGATATGATATTTCCCGAGGCTCTTGAATCTAAAGAGGAATTCCAGGAATATGCAAAACTTGTTCATGGCCCACTGCTTGCCAACATGACAGAGTTTGGTAAAAGCCCATTGCTGAGTGCTGAAGAGCTCGGTAACATTGGTTACAGTATAATCATTTTTCCCCTGACAGCATTCAGGGCATCATTACTTACAATGGATGAAATTTACCAGATCTTGAAAAATGAAGGAACACAGAGAAACATTATGGATAAAATTATGACAAGAAAAAAATTCTATGAGATCATTGGCTATGATGATTATGAGAGAGAGGATAAGGAATTGTTTGAGAAATAAAATTCAATAAACTTTTTTTGCATTTTTGAAAAGAGTGTAGAAAAGAATTATTGAAATTGTGTAAAGTGTTCCTGTGAAATAGAATGGAAGATCAATGTAGCCAAGTGAAAAGAAATATCCACCTATATATGGTCCAAAGGATCTCGGAACTGCATCAAAGAACTGAATGATTGCTGAACCAAGAGCCCTTTCTTCCGGTGGTATAAGACTCATTGTAAAACTTGTCATTATCGGTCCTGACATGTTCATTAAGAAATTTCTTAAAACAAGGAAAACACCTGCAAAGTAATAATTTGGTAAAAGAGGCATTGTTATAAGTATTATAACTGATAAAGATTCAGTTAAAACAATTGTCTTTATTTCACCTATTCTTGATGCAATTTCAGGTGTTGTCATTGAAGCAAATGCTGTAACGAACGTTGATATTGCAAATATGGGCCCTAGAACATTAACATCCACATGGAACTTTAGATAGAACCAGTAGGAAAATAGTCTTACAATTACACCTGCCCCAAGGCCGATCAAACCAAGGACTGATAATTTAATAACCACACCCTTAGATTTTTTCGGAAAAATTTTGTATGTTACGCTTCCCCTGTATTCCTCCTTCACAAGATATATTATGAAGGCTGAAATAAAAACAAGAAGAATGGATATAAGGAAAAGAATCCTGTAGGCATCAAAGATTGAAAGGTTCAGTATTGTTCTCAGGTATGGAGGAAATGCACCAACAATCATACCTATTCCACTAAAAGTACCTGAAAGGAAACTGTTACTTGCAAATATTACGTTCCTGTTTTTGTTATCAGTTTTTTCGGCCAGTAAAGCGCTGAAACTTGATGAAGCGTTTGAAAATGCAATTCCCTGTAAAATTCCACTTAATATTAAAAGATAGAAATCATAGGTAAAAAATAGTATAACGAATGAAAATAGAAGAAAGAACCTTGATATTAAAATAAATTTTTTTCTTCCATATCTGTCAGAAAGTGATCCAATTGGTATCATTAGGAGAGCACCAACAAGCGTTGGTACTGAAAGTAAAATACCAATTGTATAGGAATCATAACCAATCTGGGCGAGATATATTGAATAATCAACAAACATATAACCCTGAGACATGCTCATAATTATTGATGAAAGGAGCATAAGTTTAGGATCCCTTGGGAATCCTTTTATGCGAAAAATATCCCTCAGTACGGGAACATTCATCTAATTCACACAACCTGTATATCAATATAGTATATATTTTCTTTAGGTGAATACCCATGAACAATTCCATACTCATCAATTCTTATGGATTTATTCTTTAAAATTATCTCATCTATTGTTTTTTCAATATTTTCCTGCAATGTATAGAGGTGTATGAATCCATTCCTTTTAATACTTCCAAATGCAAGATCAATGTAATCGAGGGATTTTGTTGGGAAGTTCATTATTATTCTATCAAAATTACCAAGCTTTGGAACAACATCCCTTACATCTCCAGCAATTGGAACTATATTGTTTAAATGATTAATTTCCATGGATCTTTTTAATAATTCAATCGCATCACTGTTTTTATCTATTGAATAAACAACAACTTTTTTGAACTTTGCAATGAGAAGTGAAAATGGACCAACACCTGCAAACATATCAAGAATAATTTCATTATCATTAATTTTTTTAAAAACTCTCAATCTTTCACCACCAAGTCTTGGTGAAAAATATGCCTTTGACAGATCTACATAAATTTTCACACCATTTTCCATATGAATGGTTTCAAGACCATCTCCTGCAATTACTTCAAGATCCCTTATTCTGAATTCACCTTTCACACCTTTATCCATTGCAACAGTCTTACAACTTTTGTGAAATTTTAACAAAGCTTCACCAATATCATTTTTGTAAGGATTAAGATCATCATTCAATTTTAATAAAATAATATCTCCAATTCTATCGTATGATCTTGGTAAGATGTTTTTAAGGTTTTCAGGTATTGATAAAAGATCGTAATAATTTCTTATTTTCTTTATTTCCTGGAATTCCATGTATTCACATTCATAACCCTGGGGACATTCATTCACTGGGATGAATGCATAACAATCATTTTTTATAATCTTGAGTTTCTGTATTAAAAGATCCGATTCCTTTAAAAACTTTAGTATGTTCTCTATTTCCTTCAAATTTACCTTTAAAGCTAAGGCTTTCACATTTTTAGAATGTTTTTGCTGTAATAAATTTTATTGGTTTTAAGAGCTCTGCAGAAAACCCTATAATAAATCCAGAATCATTTAGAACACTATCTTCCTTATATTGTATGCTATTATTTTCAACGCTATTTCCTTTTCAAATTGATCTGGAATTCTTGATCTCACAAATGATCCACTTTTTCTTTTAATTACGGAAAAAATTTAACTATTGCATTTTTGATTAAGGAAACATGGAGTTTCAGGTAATTGCTGAAATAATTAGACAGAATCTCATTTTTATTCCTGACTGGGAATTGTATGTTCACTATGGAATGACAATTCTTACAGCAATTCTTTATATATTATGGATTTACAGAACATATAAAAAGCTTGACCTGAACTGGAAAAAAGTTTTTGATTATATGAAAAATCACTGGTGGAAAGCATTGAAGAACCTTATTCTCTATGGTGTTCTTCAGAAAAAGGTTATAAAAGATAGATACGCAGGTTTAATGCACATACTTATTTTTTATGGTATATTAGTTTTAACAATTTCAACAGCCCTTGTTGCTCTTGATAACGATATTCTTAAACCATTCGGCTATAGAATACTTGTTGGTGATTTTTATCTACTTTTTGAAATTTTTTCAGATCTAGGAGGATTGATGCTTCTGACCGGTTTAACAATGGCTTTATACAGAAGATTGAGGAAAAAGGTTAAACTACATACCATATGGGATGATTATATTGTTATTGCATCACTTTACATAATTGCCTTTGAGGGTTTCTTCCTTGAAGGTCTAAACGTTCATCTTGAAAATTTAACCCTTAATTATGGATATGTTAACAGTTACAGGTTCCTTGGAACTCTCTTTTCATATATATACTCAGGAATTTCAATTAATCTTGGTATTGAAATTTACCAGATATTATGGTTAATACATTTCATGACAGTATTCACATTATTGATTTATGCCCTGAACTCAAAACTTTCGCATGTTATACTTTCACCCACATATGTGGCTGTGAGAAAAGATAAAGTTAGGGGTGAGATGACAACACCATTCTCACTGGAAGAAGCATTGAAGACAGGGAACTTTGATTTTAAGTTTGGTGTTAAGAATGAATCAGACCTTAATTCAATAAACAAACTTATGTCTTTAGCCTGCACGGATTGTGGAAGGTGTGAGAGGGCCTGTCCAGCATTTGAAGCAGGAAGAGAATTGAGCCCAAGATTGCTTATGCAGAGCATAAAATCCAGAGTTGGTACTGGATCCGTTCTCACCCCTGATGTATTCTCGGATGATTTTTTATGGTCCTGCACAACCTGTCAGGCATGTGTTGAGGAGTGCCCTGTTTTAATAGACCCACAATCACTGAT
This sequence comes from Thermoplasmatota archaeon, assembly GCA_031961605.1. Lineage (GTDB taxonomy): Archaea > Thermoplasmatota > Thermoplasmata > Thermoplasmatales > ARK-15 > JAVRLH01. The sequence continues at coordinate 19,144 of JAVRLH010000007.1, read as the reverse complement.
ACTTGAAATGAGGAGAACAGTGGTTCTGGAAAGCAAGCTTGACAAACAAAAGGTTCAGTTTCTTAACAATCTTACATACACAAGGAATCCTCTTGGGAATTCTCCATCCGAAAGAAATGAATGGATTGAAAAGGCTGGTAAATATGATGGAAATGAGTATCTTCTCTGGGTAGGATGCATGGCAAGCTTTGATCCAAGAACAAAAAAGGTTATGGAAGATTTAATCTATATACTTAAAAAGGCAAATGTTAGTTTTGGTGTTCTTGGTGAAGAGGAGACATGCTGCGGTGAATCTGCCAGAAGACTTGGCGAGGAGAGCAGATTCCAGGAACTTGTTCTTCAGAACATTGAAACATTTAAAAAGTACAATGTAAAAAAGATAATAACAATATGTCCACATGGCTACAATACATTCAAAAATGAATACAAAAAGTTTTACGATGGTCTTGAGGTTTACCATCACACACAGATAATCTGGGATTTGATTGAGAAAAATAGATTGAATATAAAAAAGGAGGATATTAAATTCACATACCATGATCCCTGCTATCTTGGAAGAATAAATGGTGAATTCGATAAGCCAAGGTTAATCCTTAACAGGGCTGGGGATATTGTTGAAATGGAAAGGAGTAAATCGAAGAGTTTCTGCTGCGGTGGTGGAGGAGCAAACTACTGGTATAAAGTGCAGGAGAAGGAGCCAATCAACCAGATAAGGTTAAAGGAAGCGGTTGAAAAAAGTAAAAATGTTGCAGTTGCCTGTCCATTCTGCCTTGGCATGCTTGAAGATGCATCAAGAACCCTTGGAATGGAGGAAAATGTAAAAGTGATGGATATTGCTGAAATAGTGAAAAATCATCTATCTGAGAGGGAGTCAGGGTCCACAAGTTCGAGATGAGTGGATGGTAAAATTTCTTCAATTCTTTTTCTATCCTTTGAGTTAAGATCCTTTTTTTCCATTATTACCATTGATGCATTTGATTTTTTTTCCAGCTGAAGAATCAAATCAAGATCCAAAAGATTTGCCTTGTATTTTGGTACCATATGCCCAAATGCAACTTTTTTTAACTTTGCTATTTTTGTAAATCTTGGAGCATAGTGACCTCCACCAATACCAATTGCGACTGGATCATTTCCCTTTTTTGTTTTCAGGATTGTTTCAGCAATAACCTTTCCAGCCATTAAATCATTCCACTCTTCCCTGTTACTTCCAATTTCTATAAAAAATGTGTTTTTTTCAAGAAAAGGTCCATGGTGGGTAACTTCAAAAGAAATTGAATAATTTTTTAAAAATGATAAATCCATCATGGTGAGAAGTGCAGATGTCATATAGTTTGCATCAACATTTACAACTGTCTTTTCCAGACCACCCAAATCCGCTGAACCGAAATTCCCAATTGGATGAACAGTTAAACTCTTCATACCACTTTCACTCCTATGTTTAGATGCAACGATTATGTTTTCAAAATCTATACCCAATTCCTTTTCTATTTCCATATCAATTTTTTCTGCATGAACCTTATCACTTTCAATTGTTACAAAATAAAATTTTTCAGATACATAAAAAGGAATGTTTTTAAAATAACCTATTTTTTCAAGTTTAACAATTTCTGATAGATTTTTAAATATGTTCTGTGAAGCCTCATCATCCATTGAAAACAATAAAAGATCCATTGAATAGATGAATCATTTGGCATTAAAATATTTTTATGTGGTTAGATGGCAGACAAAATTTAAATATTTGTATGATATTTGTCATACAAGGTGAAAGAAATGGAAACAAAGAAGATGTTCGTAAATATAGGTCTGGGATATTTGCTTCTTTCACTTCTCTGGTGGATACCTGCATTCGGTCCTATTGTGGTGGGATACGTTGTTGGAAGAAGAAGTGAAAACCCCAGGTGGGGTGCAATTTTGAGTTCAATACCCGCAATTACCCTTTATGTACTTGCTTACCTTTTCACCTATGGATACATCAATGTTCCCCCAACAAATCTCAGCGCATCTTGGGATTTTACGGGAATCGTTGTTTATGTTTTCAGTACAATGAATGTTCTTTCACACCTTTTGAATAATATATTATATTTCATGAAATATTCTCTACCATCCTTTGCATTGATGATCGCATTTGGTTATATCGGTGGCATGTTCCCAAGAAATGAAGAAATTCCATTCAAAAGAAAATTCAAAATCTTCGAACCAAAGCTTAAGGAGGAATATGTTGAAGTCCCAAGGGCAAAGCCTTCTCTTGTAAAAAAGATTGAGAAGGAAAGGAAACTTGAAAAGAAAAGAAGAAAAGAAGATGAATTTCCAGAGTTTCTTTAAAAATTTTGCAAAATTTTTTTAAAGACAATCCATTTTTAAATTATGAAGAAATTTATAAGAGTTTTGGGTATTGATGATTCACCATTTTCAAGGGTTGACAAAGAAACATATCTTGTCGGAACTGTTTTTAGGGGAACATATCTTGAGGGTATAACAATAAAAAAAATACTTGTTGATGGTATGGATTCAACACAGAAGATAATGGAAATGTTGCAGGGAAAATTTTCAGACCAGATACGTGTTGTATTTCTTCATGGATTAACGTTCGGCGGATTCAATATACCTGATATTAGAAAAATATATATTGAAACTAATATACCTATTGTTACCATTGTAAGAAAAGAACCTGATTTTAAGGCTATTGAAGATGCTTTAAAAAAACATTTTGATGACTGGGAAAAAAGGATAAAACTTCTTGAGAATATACAAAACATTAAAGTTAAAAAAGGAAAATCAAAAATCTTTGTTCAATTTATAGGTCTAACTGAGAAGGATGTTTTAAATTTATTAAACAATTCTACAATCAGAGGGAACATACCTGAACCTATAAGAACAGCGCATATGATAGGTAGTGCTATCCGTTTTGGATATTCAAAAAGAAAGATCTAGTATGAATCAAGGCTTGAGTATTTCATTTCTCTCTTTTTTTCAGCCAGAAATCTGTATATTGTTGAATGTTTACTGCCCTGGAGAAGCATTTCAATAGATTTTCTTGCAACTTCAAGTTCTTCATACTTCCCGATTATTGTTACAGTATTACCAAAGACAGAAATATACGCACCTGTAAAATCTTCAATTGTTTTCCTTGCCTTTCCTCCCGTTCCAATGATCCTTCCCCTTGCTATTCTTATCCTGTTTTCCTTTTTTCCATAGTATTCCTTAAGATCTATTATTTCCATCAAAACGTCATCTTCAGATAAGCGCATTGCCCTTTTTGGTGAAAAACCTCTACCTATTGCCTTAACAACATCACCCGCTTTCATTGAAAGAAATTTATCTGAGTTTTCGTCATCTATATAAACCTCTCCTGTTCCTGAATCTATTGTTAATTTCACATTAAATGTTCTTTCTATTGATTCCTTTGTTCCCCCATTCCTACCAATCAAAACGCCTATTCTGCTTTTTGGTATGGCCTCCATTTTCATTCAAATAACCCCCATTCAATATTAAAATCATCCATTTTTACTTCAAAACCCTTTCTATTGAAAAATTTTACCATGTTTCTTATATCCCTTTCAATGAGCTCTTTTGCCTTTGGGTGTTTTACAGGGAGTGCCTGGGAAACATCAATGAAATAAGCACTTCCTTTATGATAAACAATGTTGTACTCGCTCAGGTCCCCATGAACAAGCCCTGCCCGGTTTACCATTTTTTCAATGTTATTTTTAACATCATTAAAAATTTTTTGCATGCTCTCCAATTTTGCATCTTTAAGTATTGGTGAAGAACCGAATCTGTTGCCCAGATATTCCATTACAATCACATTTTCCTGAAATGCATAGGGTCTTGGAACAAGTACACCATTTTCGTAGCAATCTGATAAATTTCTGTATTCCTTCTGTGCCCACATTGATATAAGTGATCTTTTTGATCTTTTGAAATGTTCGAATCTTTGGTCTCCTGAAATGTATTCAATAATTGCATTAAAGTTCATGGTTGAAGTTCTGTAAATTTTGACCACCCTGAACCTTTTACCTTTCTTTGCCCTGAAAACATTTGCCTCCTTCCCAATTTTCAAAGGGAATTCAACTGTATCAAAAACATTATGTTTCATAAGATCGTAGAGTACCAACAAGGTTTTTCTGTCAAATACATCACTTTCAACTTTTATCAGATCATAATCCCTTTCAAGCCTTTCAAATTTTATTCTTTCAGATACGAATTCAAAAACCTCATCAAAATAATCATCCTTCATACTTTACCAAATATATCAATAATTTCAGGCAAAAGTTTGTTTCTGCTCAGATATGATGCCTGGGTTGAAGAATACCTGTAAACAATATCTGCCTTTTCATCCTGGAAGCTCCATGGTTTAACAATAACAAGATCCCCCTCTTTGATCCATACCCTCTTCTTTATCTTACCTGGAACCCTTGATTGTCTGGACCTTCCATCCTCGCACATAACAACCATCCTGGCTGCACCTAACATTTTATCAACTATACCGTACATTTCACCATTGTTCTTGTTTGGTACGGGAACGCGCCCTACCTTTTCTTCCTCATTATCGGGTTCCATTGCAAGACTTGAATAATCTTATCGTATTTATTTCTTTTCAATAGTTTGGTTTTGTTTTTTCATAAATGTTTCTGAGAGTATTTTCATCTACATGGGTGTATATTTCCGTTGTTGAAATACTCGAATGACCAAGAAGCTGTTGTATAAACCTTATATCTGCACCATTCTTCAGGAGAGTTGTTGCAAAGGTGTGCCTTATAACATGCGGTGTTACATGCTTTTTAATTCCTGCCATTTGAGAATATTTTTTTATTAATCTCTCAACCTGAACAGGTGTGATCCTTGTTTCCTTCTGGCTTATAAACAAAGGGCCGTTGAACCTTTTCTCTTTATGAAGATATTCCTTTAATGATTCGAGTGCCTTCCCATCAACAACAACAATCCTATCCTTATCTCCTTTTCCTGACCTTATTTTAACAATACCTTCAATGAAATCAACATCCTCAATATCAAGAGAACAGAGCTCACTCACACGCATTCCGGAGTATGCCAGAAGCATAATTATTGCATGATCCCTTATCTTTTCAGAAGATACTTCAATCAATCTGTTCATTTCAAAAGAATTCAAATAAACAGGTAATTTTTTAGATCTTTTTGGTGATGGTATTTTTACAAGGTCATTTCTGTTTATAAATTTAAAAAATGCCTGTAGAGCCTTTATGGTTAAATAGACTGTCTGTTTGCTGGATTGTTTATTTATAACCAAATATTCTCTATACTTTTCAATATCATCCATTGAAATATTTTTTGGATCTTTCTTTTCATAATCAAGAAAATTTTTGACAATTGATTTATATTCTTTAACAGTATTCCTGCTCTTTTTTTGTGCAAGAAGATAATTTTCGAATCTTTTAACAATATCATCTGTCATACAATTGTCATATATTAATTAATCATTATTTAATTTTTATCCTCATATTAACCAAAAAAGAAAGTTTAATATGTTAATTTTTCATAGTACTCAAAAGTTAAAAAAGGTGATTTTTCTTGATACTGACTGAAGATTACAATCTGGTAAGAAATGTTGCGAGAGAATTTGGAAAGAAACATATAGAGCCAATAAACAAAGTTATAGAAGAAAAGACCATACCGAGGGATCTTTATATTGAAATGGGAAAGGTTGGCTTTACGGGTGTTATTATCCCTCCAGAATATGGTGGTAATGGCTTTGACACACTAAGTTATGTAATAATTCTTGAGGAACTTGCAAGGGTATCTCCATCCGTTTCTGTTGCAATGGATGTCCAGAACGGACTTGTTGAATATCCCATTTACACATATGGTAATGAAGATTTGAAGAAAAAGTATCTTCCAAAGTTGTGTTCAGGAGAATGGGTTGGGGCATATGCTTTAACTGAACCCCAGGCAGGATCAGATGCAGCAAATGTTCAGCTGAAAGCTGAGAAGGTTGGTGATGAGTATATCCTTAATGGAAGTAAGTTTTTCATAACAAATGCAAACCATGCTAATGTTTTTATTGTTTTTGCAAGGACATCTTATGAAAAAAGGAGGCATGAGGGGATAACCGCATTTGTCATAGAGAGGAACTATGATGGTTTCAAGGTAGGTGAAGATTACAAAAAGCTGGGAGTGAGGGGATCAAGTACCGCAGAGCTTGTTTTTGAAAATGTCCATGTTCATGAAAGTCACATTCTTGGTGAGATTGGAAAGGGATTTTACATAGCCATGAACACGTTGAACATGGGAAGAATAGGTATAGGGGCCCAGGCATTGGGAATAGCACAGGCATCGTTGGACAAGAGTATTGAGTATATGAAACAGAGGGAAGCCTTTGGAAAGAAATTAGCAGATTTTCAGGGTTTACAGTTTGATCTTGCAGATATTGCAACAAAATTGGAGGCTGCTAGACTTCTCGTTTACGACGCTGCGGAAAGGGCTGATAAAAAACTGCCAATCATAAAAGAGGCAAGTATGGCAAAATATTTTGCAAGCAGGGTTGCCATGGATGCATCAAGATTTGCAGTTCAGATCCATGGTGGTTATGGTTTCATTGAGGATTTTGATGTTGAAAGGTTCTACAGGGATGCGAAAATAACAGAGATATATGAAGGAACTTCAGAAATACAGAAAATTGTAATATCAAGAGAAGTATTGAGGTGATTGTTATGAGAAAAATCAGGATCCTTATTGCAAAACCTGGTTTGGATGGCCATGACAGGGGTGCAAAGGTCCTTGCAAGATCACTTATGGATGAGGGGTTTGAAGTAATTTATACAGGCATACATCAAACGGCGGAGGATATAGTAAGAACTGCCATTGAGGAAGATGTGGATGTAATTGGTCTCAGCATTCTTTCAGGTGCACATATGTACCATTTCAGGAGGATTCTGGAGTTAATGAAGGAAAAGAACCTAAACGATATTATTTTAATTGGAGGAGGAATAATACCTGAAGAGGATAAACAAAAATTGATTGAATGGGGTGTAGATGCGATATTCAATCCAGGGGCAAGTATTTCTGAAATCTCTGAATTTATAAGAAAAAACATAAGGAGATCTTTATGAACATTGATGCAATCATAAAAAAGGATAGAAGAGAAATAGCACGTGCAATAAGCGATATAGAAAACAATAAGGGAATACCATCCGAAATATTGATGAGAACGGGAAATGCAATGGTTGTTGGTGTAACAGGTGTTCCTGGAAGTGGTAAATCAACACTTATATCAAAGCTGGCAAAAACCTTTGCTGATGAAGGAAAATTTGTTGGCATTATTGCAGTGGATCCCAGCAGTCCTTTTTCAGGGGGATCCATACTAGGGGATAGAATTAGAATGCATGAACTTAACAAGTATGAAAACATATACATAAGGAGTGTATCAACAAGGGGTAAAATAGGTGGTGTTAGTTATTACACATCAGACATGGTTAATCTCCTTGATGCCGCAGGTTATGATGTAATTTTTGTTGAAACGGTTGGAACGGGGCAGGATGAGGTTGATATATACAGTCTTGCCCATACCATTCTGGTCCTTCTTGTACCAAACCTCGGGGACGAGGTGCAGGTTATTAAGGCAGGACAGTTTGAAATTGGAGATATTTTTGTTGTAAATAAAGCGGATAGCGGACCTGCTGATGAAAAGATAAAGGAAATGCTTTTAATAGTAAATGAAAGGGAAAATGGATGGACTCCAAAAGTTTTGAAGTCCATTGCAATAAAAAATGTTGGTATAAAAGAAATACAGGAAGCAATACTGGATCACTGGAATTTCCTTAAAGAAAAGAATGAGATTGAGGTTAAAAACAGAGAAAGATTAAAATACACAATCAAACAACATATATTTGGAATAATGGAAAACATGCTTAAGGAAAATGATATTGATAATTACGTTGAATCAATACTTTCAGGTGAAAAAATAGATAATGTTGTAAGAAGAATCATTATAAAGATGGGTGAGGAATATGGAAAAGGAGGAAAAGTTTGAGGAAAAATTGAAGGAATGGGAAGAAAAAGTTTATAAAAAATCTCTTATTTTGTTGCCAGAAAGGGGAAAATTTGAAACATTTTCTGGGATTGAATTAAAAACATTCTATTCACCTTTCGATCTAAAAAATTTTGAATACTTTGAAAAACTTGGTTTTCCAGGTGAATATCCCTACACGAGAGGTATACATCCAACCATGTACAGGGCAAGGTTATGGACATTAAGGGAATTTTCAGGCTTTGGCGATGCCATAGAAACAAACAGGAGGTTAAAATATTTAATAGCCCATGGTGAAACTGGTCTCAGTATTGCTTTCGATTACCCAACACTTTTGGGCCTTGATACAGATAATCCATTGACGAAGGGTGAATTTGGAAAGGCAGGTGTTGCAATAAATACACTTGAAGATATGCAGTTGATGTTTGATGGTATAAGTTTGAAGGATATTTCAACCTCAATGACAATCAATGGTCCTGCCGCTGTTATCTGGGCTTTTTATATTTTAACAGGTGAGTCACAGGGTGCGAAATGGTGTGATCTTAGGGGAACTATACAGAACGATATCCTTAAGGAATACATGGCACAGAAATCATTCATATTTCCACCTGAGCCATCATTAAAGCTTGTTATTGATACTTTTGAGTTTGGATCCAAGGAATTGCCCTTATGGAATCCAATAAGTATAAGTGGTTATCACATAAGGGAAGCTGGAGCAACTGCTGTTCAGGAACTTGCATTTACATTAGCAAACGGTTTAACATATGTAGAAGAGGCATTAAAAAGAGGCCTCGATGTTGATGATTTTGCTCCAAGGTTGAGTTTCTTCTTTGATGCGCATATAGACTTTTTTGAGGAGATTGCAAAATTCAGGGCAGCAAGAAGAATATGGGCAAGAGAAATGAAAAGAAGATTCAATCCAAAGAAGGAAAGATCACTATGGTTAAGGTTCCACACACAGACAGCTGGAGTAAGTTTGACAGCACAGCAGCCGGAGAACAATATAATAAGAACAACACTGGAAGCGCTTGCGGCAGTTCTTGGGGGAACACAAAGCCTACACACAAACAGTATGGACGAGGCCTGGGCCTTGCCCACAGAAAAGGCTGTCATGATTGCTTTAAGGACACAGCAGATAATTGCTGAAGAAAGCAATGTTCCTGGAACTGTTGATCCTCTTGGGGGCAGTTATTACATTGAATGGTTAACAGATAGAATTGAAGAAGAAGTTTATAGATATTTTGACAAAATAGAGGCAATGGGTGGTGTGATTAAGGGCATAAGGTCAGGATTTTTCCAGAGGGAAATTGCAGAATCTGCATACAAATTCCAGAAAGAGATTGAGGAAATGAAAAGAACTCTCGTTGGTGTGAATAAATACAGAATAGATGAAAAGCTCGAAATACCAATCCTTAAGGTTCCTGATGAACTTGAAACAAGGCATCTCGAAAGGTTAAGGAAATACAAAGAAAAAAGGGATATTGGTAAACTTGAATATTCCCTGAAGATGTTGAGATTGAACGCAGATGAGAAAAATCTTATGCCATATATAATAGATGCAATAAGAAACAGGGCAACGCTTGGTGAAATAATTCAGTCTTTAAAGGATGTTTGGGGAGAATACATTGAACCCATAATATTCTGAAGTGATAGAATGCTGAAAAAAGGACTTGTTGAAATTTATACGGGTAATGGAAAGGGTAAGACAACGGCAGCAATAGGACTTGCAGTAAGGGCTGCGGGCAGGGGTCTAAAAGTTTACATAATACATTTTATGAAATCAAGGGGCTACGGTGAAAGTAATATTTTGAAGAATATAGAAAACATAAGGGAAGTATACATGGGTAAACCATACTTCATAACAAAGGATCAAAAAATTAAGGAAATTATGAAGGATGTTGTTGTTTTTGAAGCTGGTAAACCACCTGAAGAATATAAAGAAATAATAAAAAATGCAATTGAGGAGAGTGAAAAGATTATTTCTTCGGGTGAATGGGATGTTGTAATACTTGATGAAATCATCACCGCACTTTACTTTGATCTAATTGATGTTAAAGAAATTTTAAATATGATTCACAAAAAGCCTGATCATGTTGAACTTGTTCTTACAGGAAGATACGCACCAGATGAAATTATAAAGGCTGCAGATCTTGTTACAGAAATGAAGGAAATAAAACATCCTTACCAGAAGGGTATTGGGGCAAGGGAGGGCATTGAATACTGATTTTAAAAAAATTTTACACAAAAAATTAATATAATGTTAAATAATTAAATTAATCAGTGATGTATATGAGGAAGATGACAGAAAAGAATTTGAGTGAGGCTTTTGCAGGAGAAAGTCAGGCGCACATGAGATATTTAATTTTTGGTGATGTTGCAGAAAAAGCTGGTTACAAAAACATTGCAAGACTTTTCAGGGCTATTTCATACGCTGAACAGGTTCATGCAACAAATCATTACAGAAACCTTGGTATGATAAAGGATACAGAGGATAACCTGCAGGTTGCCATTGATGGTGAAACATACGAGGTTGAGGAAATGTATCCAGTTTTTAATCAGGTTGCAAAGTTCCAGGGAGAAAAAGGGGCTGAAACATCAACACATTATGCCCTGGAAGCAGAAAAAATACATGCTGAACTCTACAAAAAGGCAAAGGAAAGTGTGAAAAATAAAAAGGACATTGAAATAGGTGATGTATACATTTGCACTGTCTGTGGGTATACGGCAATAGGTGAGGTACCTGAAAAATGCCCTGTATGTGGAGCTCCAAAATCCGCATTTAAAAAATTCTGAGGTATCCATATGGGAAAGAAAGGTAGGGAAATTGTGGAATTAAACGTTACAGATCTCATAAATGATCTCAACAGAATTTATGCGGATGAATGGCTTTCACTCTACATATTCTGGTATGCTGAACAGAATATCAGTGGTTTGGAAAATAAACATTTGAAGGAATTCCTTCTTGATGTTTTCAGCCATGACCTGAAACACAGCGAAATTTTATCAAAAAGAATCACGGCCCTAGGTGGAAAAGCAATATACAATCCATCAGAAATGATAAGGATAGGAAACTGTAACTTTCCACCATCCGTTGATCTCAAAAATAAGAATAACCTTGTTTCATCGCTCCTTGAATACAAAAGATGTCTCATTGAAGCTTACAGCAGAATTTTGAAAAAATGCCATGGAAAGGATGTAATAACATACCAGATAATTAGTGAAATAATTAAAGATGAGGTCGATCATGAGGATGAGCTTGAAAAAATGGAGGTGTAAAATATGAAAAGATTTGGAGATGTTGTTTATACGGCAGAAAAGGAAGGAAAGGAAAAGCATGTGCCAATCATAGAGGCACCTGAAAAAGTGAAGGCAAACGAATGGTTTACAGTGAAGGTTACCGTTGGAAAGGATGTACCACATCCAAACCTAATTGAACACCACATAAAGTGGATACAGGTCTATGCACAGATTGAGGGGAGACCATACAACCCTGTCCATGTTGCAACATTTGACATGGGACCTACCTTTGCGGATTCAACAGTTACATTCAGAATGAAACTGGATAAAAACGCAACAATATTTGCCCTTGCATATTGCAATGTTCATGGTGTATGGGAGAATTCTCTTGAAGTGAAAATCCAATAAATTTTTTTATTTTTTTGTGATTTTTATGGAAACGGTAAATGATATTCTTGATAACGCGATAAAGGTTGAAGAGGAATCATACAGATTCTACATGGATCTCATAAAAATAGTAAAGTTCACAAACGTTAAGGAAACATTGAAGTTCCTTGCTGAAGAGGAATTGAACCATAAAAAATTGCTCGAAGGCTTAAAACAGGGTAAAACGCTTGTTATTAATACCGCTGTGGATCTGAAACTCACCGACCATCTGCCAAAAAAGACTGAAGTGGATGAAAATGCTGACATTGCAGATATACTTGAACTTGCAATGTCCAGGGAAAGAAGTGAGTATGAATTTTACAAAAAAATGGAAGAGGTAAGTGAAACAAACAGGGAATTATTTAAATTCCTGGCACAGCAGGAAATAGGGCACAAGGCAAAGATAGAAGAAATTTACGATGAAATTGTTTATAAAGAATTCTGAAAGGGTGATGTTATGGTTGAGGAAGGAACGAGTGTAAAATTTATTGAGGATTATCTACCAGAATTAAAGGGAAAATGGATTGTATTGTACTTTTATCCTAAGGATTTCACATCAGGCTGTACACTTGAGGCAAAAAGTTTCAATGAAAAAATAGATGAATTCAGGAAATTGAATGCTGAAGTTGTGGGTGTTAGCGTTGATTCTGAAGAATCACACAAAAAATTCAGTGAAAAATTATCACTGCAATTCCCATTATTTAGTGATGAAAAGAGGGAACTTGTTGAAAAATTTGGAGTTTTGAACATTGGAAAGGCAAAAAGGACAACGTTCATAATAGATCCCGACAGAAATGTCAAAAAGATCTGGAAAAAGGTTGATGTGAAAATTCATGCTGATGATGTTCTGAATTATCTTAAGGAGGTGATTAGGTGAGTGTAAAATATCAGTGTACTGTATGCGGTTACATTTACGATCCGGATCAAGGCGATCCAGACAGGGGAATAGGACCAGGTACAAGCTTTGATGATCTTCCAGATGACTGGACCTGCCCGGTATGCGGTGCGGCAAAAGATATGTTCAAAATAATTTAAAGGTGTAAAAATGAGGAAAAATGAACTTACAGTGAGAATAGGCGGATCCGCCGGGGACGGTTCTCTTGCAACAGGTGAACTTCTTTCAAAATTTTTCAGAAGAACAGGTCTTTTTGTTGCAACTGACAAAGATTTTCCATCAAGGATCAGAGGGGGACATACAAGCTATGCCATAAGGGGATCTGAAAAGGTAGTGTATGGCATAGGTGATTACATAGATGTTTTACTATGCTTTGATAGAGAATCCGTGGATTTACATCTTGATGAAATAATTTCAGATGGACTGATAATCTTCGATAACAGTAAAGTGGATGTTGAAATTAAAAGGAAGGATATAAGGGAGATAAAAATTCCCCTAGCAAACATTTCAAAGACACAGCTGGGAATGGAGTTAATTAAGAACACCATGGCACTTGGTCTTCTCTCCTGGCTTTTTAGTCTTGATTCAGAAAAAATGAAAGAAACAATAAAAGACACATACAAGGGCAAAGGGGATAAGATTATTTCAGAAAATCTAAAAGCATTTGAAATTGGATACGATGAAGGAAAGAAGTTTTCGAAAATGGAAAATTATGTGATTGAGAAAATAGACAGGAACAGTGATGCACTTCTCCTTTTGGGCAATGAAGCAATAGCCCTTGGTGCACTTGCAGCAGGTGTTAAATTCATATCTGCCTATCCAATAACACCATCCAGTGATGTACTTGAATTTCTCGCAAAGCATCTACCTGAAAGGGGAGGTGTTGCAATTCAGGCAGAATCTGAAATTTCTGCAATAAACATGGCGATTGGTGCTGGTTATGCTGGTTTGAGATCCATGGCTGTAACATCCGGTCCAGGTTTTGATCTAAAAACTGAAGCACTTGGTCTTGCAAGTATGATTGAAGTGCCTGTGGTTGTTCTGGATGCACAAAGAGCAGGACCAAGCACGGGCATGCCAACAAAAACGGAACAGTCTGATGTTAACCATGCTGTTTATGGTGGCCATGGGGAAAAACCAAGGGTTGTTATAGCCCCTGGCACCGTTGAGGAATCTTTTTACTTCACATTTTATGCGTTCAATATTGCTGAAAAATACCAGCTTCCTGTTATAATTTTAACGGATGAATTAATAAGCTGGAACAAGCAGGTTGTTAGAGAGTTTGATCTTGATTCCTTGAAAATTAAAAGGGGAAAGCTTCTTTTCAACGTTGAATCATCAGAAAGGGAATTCAGAAGATACCAGGTAACGGATGATTACGTTTCACCCAGAACGATCCCGGGTGTGATCAATGGTGTTCATCTTGAGACTGGTGATGAGCATGATGAGTATGGACATATTACTGAAAGAATAGAATTCAGGAATAGAATGATGGAAAAAAGGATGAAAAAATTGGAAATTGTTAAAAAGGATCTTTTCCCCAGTGTTGTTTACGGAAGCGGCAAAGATGCAGTTGTGGGTTTTGGATCCACAGTAGGTCCAATTCTGGAGGCCATGGAAAAACTTAAGAATAATGGAAAGGATATTAAATTCATAAGGGTAAGAACATTACATCCTTTCCCTGATGATGTAAAGGAAAATCTGGAAGATGTCGAAAGGGTTTTTGTTGTTGAACAGAACTATACAGGACAGCTTATGGATCTTCTCCGCTTACATGTTGGTAAAAAGAATTACATGGGGATAAGGAAGTATGATGGTAGATCATTCAAACCAAAACATATTTATGAGAGAATAATGGAGGAGATGTGAATGATTGATCTGAAACTTTACGATAGGGAAAATCCAACCTGGTGTCCGGGGTGCGGTGATTATGGTGTTTTGAATGCTCTGAAGAGAGCAGCAGCAAACCTGGAGCTTGACCCGAACAGGACTGTTGTTGTTACAGGTATTGGATGTTCAAGCAAAATCAACAGTTATTTCTACAGTTACGGTATTCACACGATACATGGAAGGGCAGCAGCAGTTGCAACAGGCATAAAGCTTGCAAACCCGGATCTTGAAGTCATAATTGCAGGTGGTGACGGTGATGCATATGCGATAGGTACGGAGCATCTTGTTCACATTTCAAGAAGGAATCTGGATGTAGCATACATTGTTATGAACAATCAGATATATGGTCTCACAAAGGGGCAGGTATCCCCAACAAGCGAGGAGGGATTTGTTTCTATAACTACACCATACGGTTCATTTGAAAAACCTGTTAATGGTCCTCTACTTGCTCTTGCAGCCGGGGCAACATATGTTGCAAGAGGGTTTGTTGGAGACATTGTTGGTCTTGTAAAACTTATTGAGGATGGTATAAAACACAAGGGTTTTGCATTAATAGATGTTCTAAGCCCCTGCGTTACATGGAACAAATTGAACACATATGACTGGTACAAGGAACATTCGTATCAGCTAAAGGATCATGATTATACTGATAGGGCAAAGGCATTTGAGATTTTGAGCAATGAGGATAAACTGGCGTTAGGTCTCATTTACAAAAAGGAAGAAAAAACATTTGAGGAAAAAATACCAAGGAAGAAAAAATTTTTACCTTTTGAAGAATTGAATGTTGATTATAGTATAAAAGAAATGTACGATGAATTCAGGTGATAATATGATAATAGGTGGCCATATGTCCATTTCAGGAGGATTCAGGGAGGCTCCTGAAAGGGCAAATAAAATAGGTCTAAATTCAATGCAGGTATTTACAAAAAATCAGAGGCAGTGGATAGCAAAACCACTTGATATTGATGATGTAAATGAATACAAGAAAAATATGAAAAGTTTCGGGATAAAAATCACAGTTGCCCATGCATCATACCTTGTTAATCTTGCCGCACCCGCTGATGAAAATTTCAAAAAATCAATAGATTCAATGGTTCATGAGCTTGAAAGATGTGATACACTCAACATTCCATATTTAATATTTCATCCAGGTGCACATATGGGTAAGGGTGAATCATATGGGTTAAAAAGGATAGTTCAGGGCATGGATGAAATCATATCAAGATTCAAAGGTAAAGCAAAAATAACAATTGAAACAACAGCTGGACAGGGATCAAACCTTGGTTATAAATTTGAGCAAATACAGTACATGCTTGATAATGTTTCAGATAAGGATATGGTGAAAGTGTGTATGGATACCTGCCATATATTTGCAGCAGGATATGAATTAAGAAGCAAAAACGGTTATGAGAAAACCATGGAGGAATTTGATAACAAAATCGGTTTTAAAAATCTCGTTGCCGTACATTTAAACGATTCAGAAAAAGCTCTGGGGACAAGGGTTGACAGACATGCACAAATAGGCTTTGGTTATATTGGAAAACAGGGAATAAAGAATATTCTTTTTGATAAGAGATTTTCTGAAATTCCACTTATTCTTGAAACACCGGGTGGGGAGGATCTTTATCCGCAAGATTTAAGAATAATTAATGAAATATTGTCTGAAAAAGGTGATTGATATGAAGATTAAAGATGGTATTTACTGGGTTGGTGTAAAGGATCCTGGTTTGAGAATTTTTGATGTTATTATGAACACAGAAACTGGAACAACGTACAACAGTTATCTTGTTGTTGGATCCGATAAAGTTGCACTGATAGATACTGTGAAGGAACACTTCACGGATGAATTTTTCAAAAAGATTGAAGAAATTGTTCCTTTGGAAAAAATTGATTATGTTGTCATTAATCATACGGAACCGGATCATTCAGGGGCATTACCAAGGCTTCTTGAAAGAGTGAACGCAAAGGTAATAGCTTCAAAAAATGCATCCCTTTTTATCAAGGAGGTTTTGCAGAGGGATGTGAATCCAATGCTTGTAGGAGAAGGGGACAGGGTTTCTCTTGGAAATAAAACACTTGAGTTCATACATGCACCATTTTTACACTGGCCTGATACCATGTTCACTTACATACCTGAGGACAAAATTCTATTTCCGTGCGATTTTCTGGGTTGCCATTACTGTGATGATAAAATTTTCAACGATGAAACGCTTGATTTTTCGTTTGCATTCAAACATTATTTTCAGACAATTATGAGACCATTTAAAGAATACGCATATCAGGCGATTAAAAAGATAGAAAACAGGGAAATAGAGATAATAGCGCCAAGCCATGGTCCAATATTGAGAAAGGATCCATGGAAGTACGTTCAGCTTTACAGGGAATGGTCAGAACAAAAGAAAAGAGATTTCAAAAGGGCTGTGATATTTTATGCATCACCCTATGGATCAACCGGAAAACTTGCGCACAGCATTGCTGATGGCCTTAAATCCGAAGGTATACAGGTTGAAATATTTGATTTATCAGGAACAGTTATAGATGATGGAATTCTGGATATAATTGAAGATTCTGATGCTCTTATTGTAGGTTCGAGTACAATAAATGGTGATGCAATAAAACCTGTCTGGGTCCTACTTGCAAGCCTTGGTACATTG
This sequence comes from Thermoplasmatota archaeon, assembly GCA_031961605.1. Classification (GTDB taxonomy): domain Archaea; phylum Thermoplasmatota; class Thermoplasmata; order Thermoplasmatales; family ARK-15; genus JAVRLH01. The sequence continues at coordinate 2,040 of JAVRLH010000007.1, read as the reverse complement.
AATTTAAAAAACAAAATCGGATTTGCATTCGGTACGTATGCTTGGAGCGGTGAGGCAGCAAAGCTAATTGAAAACAGGTTAAAGGATCTAAAGTTAAAGGTACCGGAACCATATTTCAGGGCACCTATGAAACCACTTGAAAATGATTATGCAAAGGCAAGGGAAATTGGTTTAAAGCTTGGAAAAATCATAAAAGGATAATTCATGCAAAACCATTTTTCCAAATATTTTTCTTTACCACGTGATGTTAAACTAATAATATACAGCAGCTTTTTTGCCGGACTAGCATATTCTCCACTTTTTATGATTTTACCCTCCTTTCTTCCACTTGAAGGTGTACCGGTTTCCGTTGTTGGCATGCTCTTTACAATCATGGGTGTTTCTGGAACGATTTTTTCTTTGTTTATAGGTGGAATTGCAAACAGGTATGGTAAGAAAAAAATTGCTATTATATCGGGTTTCATAGGATCCCTCATAATACTTGCTTTTGGATTAACAACAGATGTTCTAATACTTTATTTAGCATCCATTGTTGCAGGTTTTATTGATGCGGCTTCAATGGCAACAATAGGAGTTTTACTTGCAGATAAAACATCCGAAATTGAAAGAACAAATGCCTTCAGTTTTTCCTTTTTCCTTTCAAACCTTGCAATGTTTTTTGGAGGTTTTTTTCCACTTATTCTTCTTTACATTTCAAATTCAACCGGTTACAGCTTTATTGGTTTGCACAGATACCTTTTTTTAATATTATCCATTGTAAGTTTGCTTGATCCAATTCTTTTATTCAAGATATCTGAGGATAAAAATGAAACAAAAATATTCAATTTTTTACCAAGAAAATCAATGAAAATTTTCACTAAATATGTAATTGCGAGTGGAATTCTTGCCTTCGGTGCTGGTCTTATTATTCCAATCTTTCCAACATGGATATTTTTAAAGTTTAATTTGAATGATGCATATTCAGCTCCTTTACTATCAATAACTGGTCTTTTCATAGCATTATCATCCCTTGCAACACCCTTTCTTTCAGAGAGAATAGGAGCGGTAAAAACCATTGTTTTCACACAGCTTTCATCAACAATTTTTCTTTTCATAATTCCATTTATTCCATCATTTTTTATGGTTTCCATAATCTATATAATAAGATCATTCCTTATGAATATGTCAAATCCTGCCGAAAATGCGCTCATTCTTGGTATTGTTCATCCTGAAGAAAGGGCAACGGTATCATCTATAGGCAGTATTTTCTGGAGACTTCCAAATTCAATAAGCACATTCATCGGTGCGTGGATAATGCACAACTTTTCACTTTCAATGCCATTCATTCTCTGTACAATTTTCTATATAATTTCCATTTCATTCTTCTTTTATTCTTTCAGAAACTATGAAATTTATACAAAAAAATAAAATAAAGAGATGCAATACTAAAAAATATGGTTCATTTTCTTCTATATCAACCTGAAATGAATCTCGGTGTTGAAGGAAACTTAAAAAGAATGATGGATATTGTTGAAAAATATAAGGCACATTTTTACATTTTCCCTGAACTGTACCTTACAGGATATCTTATAAGGGATGATGTTTACAGGCTCAATTTCAGCAGGGATGATGATATTTTCATGGAAATTTCAAAAAAGATAATGAATTCTGGTAAAAATATCATATTTGGTTTTCCTGAGAAGGAGAATGGATTTTTATACAATTCAGCCATGCTAATCATGGACAATGGAAACATAAATGTTTACAGAAAAATGAAATTACCAAACTTCGGTCCATTTGAAGAAAAGATTTATTTTAAAGAAGGAAAGGAAACATATGTTTTTCAAACGGATCATGGTAAAATTGGTATCGAGATCTGTTACGATATTTTCTTCCCTGAAATAACAAAGGAAATGGCATTGAATGGTGCGGAATTCATAGTAAATATTTCTGCATCACCGATAACATCAAGGGCACTTTTTGAAAGCCTCATGCCGGCAAGGGCAATTGAGAATACAGTTTATTTCATTTACAACAACTGGGCAGGAACACAGAGATCAC
>JAVRLH010000006.1:0-26480 GCA_031961605.1 Thermoplasmatota archaeon | reverse complement strand
CTGGTCTTGACATACTTCAGGCAGTAGGAACATCATTAATTCCTGTAGGATTTTTTGGATTAACAACAGCAACAAGGTATGCAATTAGTGGTGATCTGGACACATTTATTTCGTTTCTCTACATAATAGGTGGTATTGTGGGTGGATGGATCGGTACACACTTTGCACATTCGGTGTCCAAAGGTAAATTAACAAAAATATATGCAATAATCATAATTCTCGTGGGAATATATATGGTCTATATGAACATAACAGCATTTATCTAAAGTTTTGAATAAATTCAATTATAATTCCCATTATAAATTTTTTTTGTCAACATTTAGTACATTTATTTTTGATTTTTTATGTTTAATTAAGCAGTGATTCAAATTTTGTGTAAACAGGGATCCGTGTCAATGGATATCTACTCCTGAAGAGATCCTCAATTTCATCTTTACATTCTCTGAATCCATGCATTGCTCTCATTTTGTTATTTAGCTCTATCACCCTTAGGTATATAATTTTTCTTGCTGAATCTTGCGTTGGTAACGAATCAGTGATCTTTATCCTTCTCCTGAATTTTTTGTTCATCCTTTCAATTATATTTGTTGATCTTATTGATTTCCTTATACTTTCTGGATAATTGTAGTATGTAAATAGATAATCCCTGTTCCTGTTTAGATTTGTAACTGCACTTGGATATTTGGGAAAAGATTTTATTGATGATATTTATTTTATTAATCATGGAAAGGGCACATGTTATCTTTTCAGGTCATGTTCAGGGAGTATTCTTCCGTGCATTCGTTAAAGAAAATGCGGAAAAACTTGGTATAAAAGGATGGGTAAGAAACCTTATGAATGGTGATGTGGAGGCTGTGTTTGAGGGGGAATATGATAAAATCATGGAACTTATTGAAATCTGCAGAACAAAGCATCCTGAAGCAATTGTAACGGATGTAAAAATAAAATGGGAAAAACCTGAATATCTGGATGATTTCAAAATAATCAGGTAGATCCTTTTATCATCCTCATTCTTTCCAGTTTTTTATCAATTGTTTCCTTTTTTGCTATATCATGCCTTACGTAGAATTCTCCCTTTATGTACTTGATTGAATTTTCAACAATTTTTTCAGCCTCGTAAAGATCCATGTCCTTTCCAAAGATTGCTATTGATCTTGAATGCGTTGTATAAAGTTTACCATTCCTTTCATTTACGGATCCAAAATAGACCTTTGCACCATTTTTTATTATGCTTTCTTCATCAACAATAAGTTCAATATCGGACTTGGGATTTGTACCATAGCCAACAGGAACAACGTATTTAACAACTGTTGAATTATCCTCAAATTTAACAAGATCTGCTGATAACTTTTCTTCCGCAATGGCTTCAATAATTCCACCCATATTACCTTCAAGAATGGGTAGAACGTTAATTGCCTCAGGATCTCCAAACCTTGCATTTATCTCAATCACAACAGGTCCATTTTTTGTTATCATAAACTGACCGTATATTGTTCCCCTGTATTCTATTCCTTCCTTTCGCATTGATTCAATTATCCTTCTAATTATTTCAATGGATTTTTCATAATCATCTTTGGCAATAAAGGGAAGAAGGTGGTTGTAGTATGAATAGGATCCCATTCCACCTGTGTTTGGGCCATTATCACCTTCGAATGCCCTTTTAAAATCCTGAACAAGCGGCATGGGTATTACGTTTTTACCATCTGTAAATGCCTGCAAAGTGTATTCTTCACCAACCATTTTTTCTTCAATAAGGACACCCTTTCCACCGCCTATACCTTCCTTCAAAACATCAAGTGCATATGAAATACCCTCTTCCTTTTTCTGAAAATGATCTCCCTGAACTTTTACTCCTTTCCCACCTGTAAGACCAACAGGCTTTACTGCAAATTCAAAATCCACATTGTTCATGAATCTTATTAGTTCATCTTCATTGTTAAAAAAGTAACTTTTCACATAACCCGGAACTGAATATTTTTCCATTATTTTTCTCATGAAATATTTGCTCGTTTCAATCTGAGCCGCCTCTTTTAATGGTGATGCACACCCAATTCCATTTTTTTTCAATGCATTAACAACCCCTGCCTCCAAAGGTGCTTCAGGGCCGACAATGCAATAGTCTATTTTTCCCGATTTAACTGGATACCATTCTAAAATTTTTTCAACATCTGTTTCCTTTATAATTGCATATTCCCTGCTCAATCTCTTTAAGCCAGGATTAAGGTTTCCCATGACGGTAAAAAGATTTTCACCTGATCTTACTATTGCATCACCCATTGCATGTTCCCTTCCTCCTCCACCTATAAGCAAAATATTCATTTACCATCACCCAGATTAAGGTTCAGTTTTTTTGATAAATATTCCCTTATTTCCTGTGGATTTTTTGCATCTATACCAAAGTATGTGCTGAAATTTTTCGTCACAGTTAATACAAATGTTCTGTCTTCCTTTTTCAAGTTCACGAGTCTTTTCTTGCGAAGCATGTCAACATGCTCATAGATCTTTTCACCAAGCATATCCCTGAGATCACTCTGTTTGATTGGTTGATAGTATGCAATGATAGCAAGAGTCTTAATCACATCTCTGTCCAGTTCCGGTTTTCCAAACCTGTAACCTATTTCCAGAAATTCTTCCCTGAGCTGCATAACATATTTCTGTCCCACTTTCACTATTTCAATTGCACTATTCTTTTCATCGTAATCTTTTTTCAGAGATTTCAATGCCTTGTAAAGATCTTTCCTGCTTATGTTAAATTCCCTGGCTATATTTGAAAGCTTAATTGGCTCTTCGGACGAAAAAAGTGAAGCCTCAAGAATCTGTTTTACATTCATAATGTTTCATAATTTAACAAACATTATAAATATTTTCTATCCACCTGCAACGGGGGGAAATATCGATACCTCATCATTTTCATCAAGTTCAGTATCAAGATCATTCAAATATATAATATTTTTACCATTTTTCAGTATAATTACACCCTTTTTGAAACTTTTTCTATCGTAAAGTGACTGCCTGAAACTTTCACCATATTTTTGTAAAAGATAATCCAGAAGATCCCTTACCTTTTTGAAATCCAAGTCCTCTTCCTCTTTACCCGTTATTTTTCTTAATGTGGCAAAATATTTTACCTTCATGAAAAAAGAGAAAAAATTATTGAATAAAAATTTTTAGTAGTCCAGATCCTTCCTTGGATTTCCCTTTTCATCCCATTTTCTGACTTTATAATAATCCTTGAGAAGCACATCCAACGGTACAACACTTCCCTTCACAGGACCATCAGGCATTGGCTCCTTCAAGAATCTTGATGGTAGTGTATCATCCTTGCTTGAAAAACCTGTAGAATAATTGAACTTTCTCTCAAGGTTCCAGATCCTTTCTCCTGCAAGCATCATTTCATCTGTTGTGTAATCAAATCCAGTCACTGCATTAAGCATATCCCTGTAATCATCCGCTCCAAAAGCAAAGGATGTGAAAAGACATACACCTGATGAATCAATAACAGCCGTTAGATCCTGGAACGTTTTAACCCACTCTGCTTTACCTTCAATCTTTAGTGGATCCAGTTTCTCAGGTAAACCCAAAATTTCAGGTGAAATCATGTAACCTCTTACATGGCAGCCACCACGGTTGCTTGTTGCATATTCAAGCGCATGACCGTATGCTCCTCTTGGATCGTAAGCTGGCAATTCCTGTTTTTTAACGCTCATTGAATATTCCGGATGGCCGTATGATTCAGCCAGCCTGTATGATCCTTCAGCAAGCTTGTTACCGAAACCCTTTCTGAATGCTATCAATTCAGGATATTTCACAAGTGCATCTGCATTACCAAAGTTCAGCTTAATACCATCAAGATCCTTGTCCTTAATAATTCCTTTCTCATAGAGTTCCATTGCACTTGCCAGCGTTCCACCAAATGATATTGTATCAAGACCATACTTATCGCAGTAATAGTTTGCCTCTATAACCTTCTTGAAATCCACTATGTTTAGATCTGCGCTCATGGTCCACAAAGATTCATACTCAGGACCTTCACTGTCAAGATTATCAAGTTTTGTTACTCTTCCGCATGCTATAGGACAGGCAAAACATGCCTTGTTTTTGATTAGATATTTTTCTGACATGGATTCACCACTCAGTTCATTTGCATGCTCCCACTGACCGAATTGGAAATTTTTTGTAGGATAAAGACCCTGCTGATTGATTATATTTACAAGAACAGCCGTACCGTATGTTGGAAGACCCTGAGATGTTACCGCGTTTTCCTTAATCTTTTTTAGTTTATCCTTAAGAACGTTTGTGAATTCATCCTTCTTTGCAATGCTTATTTTACCAGTTCCTCTTACAGCTATTGCCTTCAATTTCTTTGATCCCATAACAGCACCAACACCTGTCCTTCCGGCAGCCCTATGCTTATCGTTTATAACAGCTGCAAATCTCACAAGATTCTCACCCGCAGGTCCAAGGCATGCAACCTCTGTTTTTGGATCATTCAATTCTTTATGTAAAATATCTGTTGTCTCATGTGTATCCTTTCCCCACAGATGTGATGCATCCCTTAATTCAGCCTTACCATCCTTAATGTAAAGATACTTTGGTGATTTTGCCTTGCCCATTATAATAATCATGTCAAAGCCAGCAAATTTTAATTCAGGTCCAAAAAATCCACCTGAGTTACTGGATGCAATTGCATTGTTCAAAAATCCCTTTGTAACAACCATATACCTGCTTGCAGATGGTGCAGGTGTTCCAGTTAAAGGACCTGTTGCAAAAATCAGAACATTTTTTTCATCCAATGGATCAATCTTTGGGTCCTTGATCATTTCATAAAAATATTTTGTTGCAAGACCCCTTCCACCTATGTACCTCCTTGCCCATTCCATGTTAAGATCCTCAACGTTCAGTTTTTCATTTGTTAAATCAACCTTCAGGATTTTCCCTGTATAACCACCATACATAAAAACTCACCAATCAATTATTGACTTTATGTTATATAAATTTATTTATGCTCCAAAAAACATATCGTTTTCCATGTTAATATTTGTCAAATATGTTTAATATACAACAATGCTATATCGGAACACCAATAGAGGTGAAAAAAATGGCAGAGGAATTAAATCCTTTTAAAATAGCGCAGGAACAACTTGACAAAGCGGCAAAGATAATGAAACTCGATCCGGCTGTGCACCAGATTCTTAGAGAACCCATGAGAATACTAGAGGTAACAATACCCGTGAAGATGGATGATGGATCTGTTAAAGTTTTCAAAGGTTTCAGGGTTCAGTACAATGATGCAAGGGGACCAACAAAAGGTGGCATAAGATTCCATCCACAGGAAACACTTGATACTGTAAAGGCACTTGCTGCCTGGATGACCTGGAAGACAAGTGTTGTTGATCTACCATACGGTGGTGCAAAAGGCGGTGTGATCTGCAATCCAAAGGAAATGAGCGAGGCTGAGCTGGAAAGGTTATCAAGGGGTTATATAAGAGCAATTGGAAGGTTCATAGGACCTGAGAAAGATATCCCTGCTCCGGATGTTTATACTACACCACAGATCATGGCTTGGATGATGGATGAATACTCAAAGATTGTTGGTTATAATACACCCGGTGTTATAACTGGTAAACCGCTGGAAGTTGGAGGATCCCTCGGAAGGGGAGATGCCACAGCAAAAGGTGGAATGTATGTACTGAGAGAAGCAGCAAAGAAAATAAAACTTGATCTAAAGAAAGCAACAGTTGCAGTTCAGGGTTATGGAAATGCAGGGCAGTATGCGCACAAGCTTGTTACAGAAATGTTTGGATCAAAGGTTGTTGCTGTGAGTGATTCAAAGGGAGGAATTTACAGTGAAAAAGGCCTGGATTATGATAAGGTACTTGCATACAAAGAAAAAACAGGATCTGTAATAAACTTCCCAGGTGCAAAAAATATCACAAACGAAGAACTTCTTGAGTTAAACGTTGATGTTTTAATACCGGCTGCACTTGAAAACCAGATCACAGAAAAGAATGCAAACAACATCAAAGCTAAAATAGTGCTAGAACTTGCAAACGGTCCAACAACACCAGAAGCGGACGAAATACTCTACAAGAAAGGAATTCTTGATATACCTGACTTTCTTGCAAATGCTGGTGGTGTTACAGTTTCTTACTTTGAATGGGTCCAGAACATAAACGGATATTATTGGACTGAGGAGGAGGTATATCAGAGACTGGATCAGAAAATGACCAAAGCATTCTGGGACGTTACGGAAACAATGGAGAAATATAAGGTTGAACCAAGGACAGCAGCATACATAGTCTCAGTTGATAGAGTTGCAAAAGCCGTAAAAATAAGGGGCTGGGCATAAGCCCTATCTTTTTTACTTTTTTTATTTTCAATTAAAAAAGTTTTAAATATCATTTTATTATTATTGAACGAAAAGGTGAATTTTTATGGAAGAAAAATTAAAAACAGGAACAACTACTGTTGGTATAGTAACAAATGAAGGTGTTGTCCTTGCAACTGAAAAGAGGGCAACCATGGAAACATTTATTGCGCATAAGGTAACTCAAAAGCTTTTCAAGATTGATGATCATATTGCAATGACAACTGCAGGACTTGTTGGTGATCTTCAGGTTCTCGTTAGGTATTTGAGAGCGGAAGTGGAACTTTATAAACTTAAAAACAAGGCACCTATTTCTGTCCAGGGTGCTGCAACTTTACTCTCAAACATACTCAATCAAAGTAAATTTTATCCATACTATGTTAGTTTGATAGTTGGTGGTTATGATAGTAAAGGTTATCATGTATTTGCACTTGATGCTGCGGGAGGGGCAATTGAAGATAAGTATGTTAGTGCTGGATCCGGATCACTTTTTGTTTATGGCGTTCTTGAGGATTCATACAATGATAATTTAACCCTTGATGATGCAATAAACATTGCAATCAGGGGTGTGAGTGCTGCCATGAAAAGGGATGCTGCTTCTGGTGACGGTATTGATGTTGCAACAATTACACAGAAGGATGGTTTTGTTAAACTTGATGACGAAGAAGTCAAAAAAAGGATGAAAAAGTTAAAGCTTATTTAATTTAGTAATTAATTAACTGGTGGGCGCATATTATGTCAGCTGCAGAATGGGAGGATATATTAGAGCAGACAAGGTTGGCGGTTTTGGAATTCGCACCTGAAATTTCGATAAGTAGCATAGATTTTGAAGCATCATTGATAGTTGTTTATACAAAGGATATTGATTATTTCACAGACAACCCAAATGTTGTAAAACAGATAGCACAGAAAATAAGAAGAAGGATTTCCATAAGACCGGATCCATCAATACTCATGGACGAGGAGGAGGCAAAGAAGGAAATAATGAAAATAGTTCCACCCGAGGCAGGAATAAATGAAATTTATTTTGAACCTGAGACCTGTGAAGTTGTTATTGAAGCTGACGCACCTGGAATTGTCATTGGAAAGGAAGGACAACTTTTGAACGAAATAAAGAAGCATATAAAATGGGCACCGAAGGTTGTAAGAACGCCTCCCATTAAATCTAAAACTGTATACGAAACAAGGGAATTTTTAAAAATGCACAAGGATGAAAGGAGAGAATTTTTGAGGGAAATTGGAAAAAAACTCAACAAACCTATGCTCAAGGGAGAAAACTGGGTGAGGGTTATAGCACTTGGTGGATACAGGGAAGTGGGAAGATCAGCAACACTTATAATGACAAGAAACAGCAGAGTACTTGTAGACTGTGGTCTAAACACGGGAAACGTTAGTCCAGAAGAGCCATGGTCTGGAATACCATATTTGTATGTTCCAGAAATATGGTCACAGGATGCATTCATAAATGAGAACAATCCTTTCAAATACCTGGATGCTGTTGTTCTCACACATGCACACATAGACCATTCGGGCCTTGTCCCTCTCCTATACAAATACAACTACAGGGGCCCGCTTTATGCCACACCTCCAACAAGGGATCTTTCTGTTCTTCTTCAGATGGATTATCTTAAGCTGGCACATTCTGAAGGTGGAAAGGTACCCTATGATTCAAAGGACATTAAGGAAATGTTGAAAAGAACAATAACAATTGAGTATGGTGAAACAACAGATATAACACCTGATATAAGATTGACTTTTCACAATGCGGGCCATATACTCGGATCATCAATAGCACATTTCCATATTGGTGAAGGTTTGCATAACGTTGTAATAACTGGAGATATAAAATTTGAAAGAACATGGCTATTCAATGCTGCAAACAACAAATTCCCAAGGGTGGAAACGGTTATAATTGAATCTACGTACGGTGGTAAAAATGATTTTCAGCCATCAAGAACAGAAGCATCTGAAAATCTCAAGAATATAGTTGGAAATGTTATAAACAGAGGTGGAAAGGTTCTTGTTCCTGTTTTTGCCGTTGGTAGAAGTCAGGAAGTAATGCTTGTTCTTGAAGAATATATAAGGACTGGTCAATTACCAAAAATACCTGTTTACCTTGATGGAATGATATGGGAAGCAACAGCAATACATGCTGCATATCCTGAATATCTGAACAGGGATCTAAAGGAAAGAATTTTCAAGAAGGCTGATAATCCATTCCTTTCTGATATTTTTGCAAGGGTTGAAACGCAGGAAAAGAGACTTGAAATAATAAATAGCCCTGATCCTGCTGTTATACTTGCAACATCGGGTATGATGAACGGTGGTCCTGTCATTGAATATTTCATAAACCTTGCTGAAAATCCGAAGAACGCATTACTTTTTGTTGGTTATCAGGCTGAAGGTACTTTAGGCAGAAAGATACAGAGGGGTGAAAAAAGCATAATCCTTCCTTACATGGGTAAAATGACAAACGTTGAAATAAACATGGAAATTATAACTGTTGAAGGATTTTCAGGACATGCGGATAGGAAACAACTTATTCAATTTGTTACATCAATGCGTCCAAAACCAACAAAGATCATTACATGCCATGGGGATAATGGTAACTGCGAATATTTTGCAGAGACGCTCTGGAGAAGGTATGAGTTTGATTCTTATGCACCGAAAAATCTTGAATCTTTAAGGCTATTCTGAGAGTATGTTTTCATCAATGGAAGAAATGAACAGTATTCTTGTTAAATGCCAAAAATGCCCCAGACTTGCTAAATTCAGGGAAGATGTTGGTCTGAGAAAAAATAAATTTTTTGGTGAAAAATACTGGAGCAAACCTGTTCCTGGTTATGGGGATATAAGTGGTAAATTGTTAATTCTTGGTCTTGCACCTGCTGCAACGGGAGGAAACAGAACTGGAAGAATATTCACCGGTGATAAAAGTGCACAGTTTCTTGTTAAATGTCTTTATAAAGTAGGATTGACAAACAAAGATAAATCTGAAAGGAGGGACGATGGTCTTCTTTATTATTCCACCTATGTTACGGCTGTTCTCAAATGTGTTCCACCAAACGATAAACCCAACAGGGATGAAATTGAAAATTGCTTTCCATACCTTAAATTTGAAATAGATTCAATGAAGAATCTAAAGGCAATACTTGTTCTTGGAAGAATAGCCTTTGATGTTTTGAAGAAATATTTTAAAGAAAAGGGAATAAATTTAAAAAATGTTAAATTCAAACATGGTGAAAGTTTTTCAGTTAATGGCATAAAGATTTATCTTTCCTACCATCCATCACCAAGAAACGTTAACACAGGTAGAATAAATGAGGAATCATTCGTAAGGGTGCTTGAGGAAATAAAAAAATATATTGATTAGTTTCACAAATTGGCAATAAAAACAATTTTATAGTGATTACAATTCATGTAATCCATGGCCAACAAAAAGGTTAATAAAGAAAAATCTAAGAAGGACGAATACGTGGAATTTCTTGAAGATGCACTTGGAGAGATGTCACTGGCTTTAATAATAGATATGGAAAAGCATGGTATTTTCACAGAGAAAGGTGATGAGTTTGTTGTTACGGATAAATTTAGAAACAAAATTTATGAGGAAAGTTCAAAATTGTTCTCAGAAGAAAGCGATGAGGATGAGATTGTTGGAGAAGCAGTATTCAATGCAATAAAGAGCTTTTATTCTGAGGATACACTGGAGGAAGAGATTTATCCAAGGGCAGATATTGTCATAGGATTTGTGCTGGAGGATCTTGAAAATTTCATATCAGAAAACAAAGAAAAATGATCATCTGCGGCATAGACGAGGCGGGTAGGGGTCCAGTAATAGGGCCGCTTGTTATATGCGGTCTCTGTGCGGATGAAGATGAAATAAAAAATTTGGGTGTTAAAGATTCAAAACTTCTTTCACCAAAAAGAAGGGTATTTCTTTTTGACCGTATAATTTCCCTTGCAAGAAAATATGTTGTAAAAATAATACCACCTGAAAAAATAGATGAAATGATGAAAGAAATGACAATTAATGAAATAGAGGAGATTCATTTTGCTGAAATTATTAAAGAATTGAAACCTGAAATTGTTGTCGTTGATGCTGTGGATGTGGATGAAAAAAGATTTGAGGAAAATTTAAAAAAAAGACTGAACTTTGAAGTAAAAATAATTTCAAAACACAAAGCTGATAGGGATTTTCCTATTGTATCAGCAGCATCAATCATAGCAAAGGTAATAAGGGACAGCGAGATTGAAAAAATAAAACTGGAAATAGGCGATTTTGGATCAGGATATCCTGCGGATCCAAGGACAATGAAATTCCTTTCTGAATATTACAAAAATAATGGTTCTTTACCAAAATATGTAAGAAGATCATGGAAGACCATCCGCAAAATTTTAAATTCTAAAAGCAATTTGGACATATATGAATGAACTTATGGATATTGTTAAAAAATTCAATGAAAGAACTGAAAGGGATGAATCTTTAAGGAATAATGTAAAGGACCTGAAAAGAAACATAGTTGTTAAATTCTCAGATGATGGAGAATATTACATGATACTTGACCATGCAAGGATTGAGATGGTTAAAGATCCTTTTACCAAGGCTGACATTACCGTTGAACTCTCAACGGATACTTTCAAAAAGTTACTGAGCAAAGAAATTGATGCACTGTCAGCATATATAACAAGAAAAATTGTTGTTAAATCATCTCTCTCAGATAAACTTCTTATTTCGGAGTTACTAAAATGAAAACACAGGAATATTTTTCTTTTTTAAGGTCGGAGGCACAGAAGGCATATGAAATTGCGGTGAATGCAAGATCAAGGGGCAGGGATCCAGAAGATTTTGTAGAAATTCCGATGGCAGAGGATCTTGCATCAAGGGTGGAAAAACTCATAGGTATTGAGGGTATTGCTGAAACAATAAGAGAAATATCAAAAAACAACAACAGGGAGATAACAAGCATACTCGCTGCAAGGGAAATAGCGAAAAAATTTTCAAACAACAGAGAGAAGGCACTGGATATTTCAATAAGGGTTGGTCTTGCAATATTAACTGAAGGTATACTAGTTGCACCACTTGAAGGCATTACGGATGTTAAGGTAAAAACAAATGATGATGGAACTGAATATTTATCCATTTACTATTCCGGACCAATAAGAGGAGCAGGTGGAACTGCTCAGGCACTGAGTGTTCTTATAGGTGATATTGTAAGAAATGATCTTGGTATTGGTAAATTCAAGCCAAGACCGGAAATAATTGAAAGATACAAGGAAGAAATACAGATTTATGGAAATGTGGAGCATCTTCAATACAGACCATCAACAATAGAGATCGAAACTGTTGTTTCAAACTGCCCAGTATGCATAGATGGTGAGGGTACACTTGATGAGGAGGTATCCGGGTACAGGGATCTCAAGGAGATTGAAACAAACAGGGTAAGGGGAGGAATGTGCCTAGTAATGGTTGAAGGTATAATTCAGAAAGCAAGGAAAATAAAAGGTCTGGTTGAAAATTTGAAAATTGATGGATGGGAATTCCTGGATAAAATCATAGAAAAGAATGTTGATGAGGGTAGTGATACATCAGAAAAATTCATTGAGGATATTGTTGCCGGAAGACCTGTTTTTGCGCATCCTGGAAAAAAGGGTGGTTTCAGGCTAAGATATGGGAGGTGCAGAACTGGTGGTCTTGCAACAGTTTCTGTTAATCCTGCAACCATGTACGTTATGGATAAATTTATAGCTGGAGGAACACAATTAAAGCTTGAATTTCCAGGTAAGGCAGCCGGAATGACAGCCTGCGATTCTGTTGAAGGTCCTATTGTTCTTCTTGAAAATGGTGATCTTGTACAGATAAACACCATTGAAAATTTGGAAAATTTTAAAATTGTAAAGGTCTACGATAATGGAGAAATATTGATACCATTTGGAGAATTCCTGGAGAATAATTATCCTCTAAAGCCAGGGAGCTTTACGGATGAATGGTGGAACCAGATTGCAGCAAGGAAGGGTGTTAAAGAAATAAAAATTGACAGTTTTGATGATGCATGGAAATTATCAAAGGAATATGGTTTACCTTTGCATCCAAGGTACAATCTGTTCTGGCATGATGTTTCTCTTGAGGATATTAAAAAAGTAAGGGATCATATTGTCAATTATGGAAAATTTGAAAATGGAAAATTATTCCTTCAAAAGAATAAGGAAATTAAAGAGATATTATGCGAACTTGGTGCTCTTCACAAAGAAAGCGATTTTTACATAATAGAACATTATTCCCATGCATTGGTTAAATGTCTTGGATTAAAAATAGAAAATGGAAAAATTTACCCTGAAATGGAAATGAAGGAATTTGAAAATACTCTGGATTTAATATCATACTTATGTGGCATAAAGGTAAAGGCAAGAGCACCAACAAGAGTTGGTGCGAGAATGGGAAGACCTGAAAAAGCAGCAGAACGAAAAATGAGACCACCCGTAAATGTTCTTTTCCCCATTGGTGATACGTTTGGAAACAGGAGATCAATATCAAACATTGTTAAGGATTCGGAAGGAAAAATTAAGGTTTCTGCAGGATTGAGGATCTGTCCAAAATGTGGCAGAAAAACATACAGGGTAAAGTGCGAAAAATGTGGGGTAAGGACAAATTACACAGGGAAGGAGGAAGAATTCGAAATTTCCTTAAACGAAATATTTTTTTCATCAATAAAGAACCTTGGAATGGATGTGTCAAATTTTCCTGATGTAAAAGGTGTAAAAGGTCTTGTATCACAGGAAAAATTACCCGAACCTGTTGAAAAGGGCATTCTAAGGGCAAAAAATGGTGTATGGGTTTACAAGGATGGTACGGCAAGGTTTGACATGAGCAACCTTGCTCTTACACATTTCAGGCCGAAAGAAATTGGTCTTAGTGTTGAAAAAGCAAGGGAACTTGGATACACGCACGATGTTTTTGGGAAAGATCTTATTTCACCCGATCAGATTTGTCAGATTTTCCCACAGGATCTGATAATATCAAAGTCTGGAGGGGATTATCTTTTAAATGTTTCAAAATTTGTTGATGATCTTCTTGAAAAATTCTATGGTCTCCCGGTGTACTATAGATGTGAAAAGAGGGAGGATTTAATAGGAAAACTTGTGCTAGGTCTTTCCCCCCATACATCTGGAGCTGTCCTTGGAAGGGTTATAGGTTTCACAGATCTTTCAGCATGTTTTGCGCATCCCTTTTTCCATGCAGCGAAGAGAAGAAACTGTGATGGTGATGAGGATTCCGTTATTCTTCTTCTTGATGCTCTTTTAAATTTTTCTAAACATTATCTTCCAGGAACCAGGGGCGGTCAGATGGATGCACCTTTGTTCATGTCATTAAGGGTTGATCCAAGGGAGATTGACAAAGAGGCTCTGAACGTTGATATATCATGGGCATATCCTCTTGAATTTTACGAAATAGCTGAAAGAAAAGGAAAACCTTCAGAGGCTGAGAATATAATTGAAACAGTGAAATCAAGGCTTGGAAAGGAAAATGAACTTTATCCCTATGGTTTCACAAATGATACTCTGAACATAAATAACTGTGTACTTGAAAGTTCATACAGAACACTTGAATCCATGGAGGAAAAAACTATAGCACAGCTTGAACTTGCAACAAAGTTGAGGGCAGTTGATGAAATGGATGTTGCCACAAGGATACTTTCACACCATTTCATTCCTGATATTATGGGAAACATGAGAAAGTATGGAACGCAGGAGTTCAGGTGTTCAAAATGTAACAGAAAATACAGAAGGATACCTCTCTCTGGTAAATGTGAATGCGGGGGTAATATAATCCTGACCACATCACAGGGAAATATAACAAAATATCTAGATATTGCGAAAAAATTACTTAATGAATTTAATGTTAACACATACACAAAACAGAGGCTTTTATTTGCAGAAGAAGCAATAAAAACACTATTTATGGAAGAAAATGAGCAGAATGGAAAAAGGTTGGAGGATTTTATATGATTGCAACATTGTTTGTTGTTGGTCCTGCCGGTTCCGGAAAATCAACCTTTACTGGCGCATTCCAGGAATGGATGAGAAACAACAGCTATGATGCAGTAACAGTGAATTTGGATCCAGGTGCCGATTCAATTCCATATTCTCCAGATGTTGATGTTAGAAACTGGGTTGTTCTTCAGGATATTATGGATGATTATTCCCTTGGACCCAATGGAGCACAGATACTTGCATCCGACATGATTGCAAACAGCATAGATGATATTAAAAATGAAATTGATTCCTTCGATACAGATTATGTTATAATTGATACACCAGGCCAGCTTGAACTTTTTGCCTTCAGGACATCAAGCGAGTTTATAGTTGATAGACTTTCTGAGAAAAAAGGTTATATTTTTTTCATAATGGATCCCATGGTTGCAATTTCACCATCAGGTTACATTTCATTGCTTACACTTTCAGCATCCGTATTCTTCCGCTTTTACCTGCCTTTTTCAAACATTATAAATAAAATAGATTTATTGCAGAAAACGGATCTTGATAAGCTAAAAATGTGGAGTGAAGATAGAAACATACTTTATGATGATCTTAGGGCTGAAAAGGGGGGTATTCAGAACATCTTTATGGGTGAACTGTTCAAATCTCTTGAAGAAAGTAACTATGATGTCAGACCAAGTTTTGTTTCATCAAAGGATCTTTCAGGACTTGAGGATGTATATTCAAAAATTCAGCTATCATTTGCAGGTGGAGAAGATCTGGAAAAAAGGTGAATCATGTTTCGAAAAGATTTACATCCGCCATTTCATTAAAAATTTTCAGAATTGCATATTTTCCATCCTTTGCAGGTCCAGGATTAAAGAATAAAGTTTTACCATCAAAGTATTTCCCAGCATTTTCATGGATATGACCAAACATTACAACAAAAGGTTTCTTTTCATCTATTGCCTTTCTTATGCCCCTGTTACCAAGATGCCTTCCATTTATTTCATCATTAATGCCAAAAGGAGGCTGATGCAGCATTAAAATTGTTCTTTTATCAAGAGTTTTTGATAGAAAATCATAAGCCTCATTGTCATTGAATCCTATACCCATAGTAACGTTATTGAAATCCGATCCACCCAAACCTACTATTTTATAATCTGAAAATAAAAATGTGTTTTTGTGCATACTAACAATTTCAGTTTCATTAAAAATGTTAAAAATCTCAGGAGGATCGCAATTCCCCGGTATTGCAAAAATTGGAACTTTTTTTGTATAAACATCATGAACAAAATTTGCCGGGCCAAAGTGAGTGATATCCCCAAGTATTAAGACAGCATCAGCTTTATGTAATTCTTGAACTTTATCTATGAAATAATGTGTAACACTTCCATGAAGATCAGACAGAACAAGGAACTTCAATTCTTTCAAGTTCCCATTCCCCAGGTATCAAGATACTTTTTCTGATCATCATTCAATGAATCTATTTTAATGTTGAATGATTTCAATGCCAGTTCTGCAACCTTTCTGTCTATTTCTTCAGGTACAGCATATACTTTGTTTTCAAGTGTTTCATGATTTTTAACAATGTATTCAGCTGTAAGTGCCTGTATTGAAAAGCTTAGATCCATAATTTCCACAGGATGTCCCTGTCCTCCAACAAGGTTAATCAACCTCCCCTCCCCAAGAAGATAAAGTTTCCTTCCATCCTTTGTAACATACTCTTCAACGTATCTTCTCACTTCACCATGCTTTATGGATATATCCATAAGATCATTCTTATTTATTTCAACATCAAAGTGACCAGCGTTTGCGAAAATACATCCATCCTTTGCAAGTATTAAATGCTCCTTTCTAACAACGTCCTTCATTCCCGTTGCAGTAACAACAATGTCAGCATCCCTTATGGCATCATCCATGGTTGTAACATCAAATCCATCCATATGTGCTTCAACAGCCTTAACAGGATCAGTTTCCGTAACAGTTACCCTGGCACCCATACCCTTTAATCTCATTGCTATTCCTTTACCGCACCATCCATATCCTGCAACAACAATTCTTTTTCCTGCAATCAAAAGGTTTGTTGTTGACATTATACCATCCACTGTGCTCTGTCCGGTACCGTATCTGTTATCAAAGAGATGCTTCATCTGGGCATTGTTAACATCAAACATTGGAAATTTTAACACTCCATCTCTTTCCATAGCCTTTAATCTGATAACACCCGTTGTTGTTTCTTCATTGCCACCCATTATTTTCATACCATTTTTTATAACAAGATATGTTAGATCACCACCATCATCAATGATTATGTCTGGATTAATTTCAAGAACACTGTTTAGACTTTCATAGTATTCCTCCTTCGTCTGACCCCTTTTTGCGTAAACTTTCATTTCTTGAGAAAGTGCCTGAGCAACTGAATCATCCGTCGTTTGTGGATTGCATGATGTTATTGCAATCTCAGCTCCACCATCCTTCAATGTTCTTGCAAGCACAGCCGTTTTTGCTTCAAGGTGCAAAGCCATACCAATTTTTATTCCACTGAACGGTTTTTCTTTTTTAAAATTCTTCCTCACAAATGATATTATTGGCATTCTTGATTCCGCCCAGTAAAGTTTTTTAAGACCTTCTTCAGAAAAGTTCATAAATATGCATGGTTAATTCAATATTTATTTTTTTCAATCCTCATATTCTTTATAACTTCCCTTGAAAATTCCATGGTTGAATATGGTTCTGCTCTTGAATACCTTGCAAGATCTTTGGTGAAAATATTTTTTTCAAACGTTCTTATCAAACCATTCTCTATTAATTCACTTGCTTCATTCCATCCTATGTGCTTGAAAAGCATAGAACCGCTGAGTATTAAAGATGTTGGATTTGCAACATTTTTTCCAGCATATTTTGGGGCCGATCCATGCGATGTTTCAAAAATTGCATAAATTTCGTTCATGTTCACAGATGGAACAAGTGCCGAACCTCCTATTTGACCAGCCAATGAATCACTTATGTAATCGCCGTTCAGGTTCCCTGCAAATATAACATCAAAATTTTCAGGTTTCATTATTGATTGCTGGAAAAGATTATCAGCAATAATGTTCTCAAAAACAACATTCTCATTTTTCATTTCATTTATAACATCCATCACCCATCTAAGAAAATAACCCTCGGTAAATTTCATAATGTTACCTTTGTGCATTACAGTAATCTTTTTTCTTCCATTCCTTAGTGCATATTCAATTGAAATTCTCGCAAACCTTTTTGTTTTCTTTTCACTCATTAATTTTAATGAAACGCCTGTATCATCATCAATATCTATACCAAAATTTCTTTCAGCAAGGATCTGAATTTTTTTTGATTCTCCGAGAAAGGTTCCCATTCAATTCCCTTGTATAGATCTTCTGTGTTTTCCCTGAAAAGAAAAATGTTTAATTTTTCAGGATTTTTCACAACACTTGGAACATTATTAAAATATTTTATGTGTCTGAAATTCACAACAAGATCAAGGTATTCCCTTATTGTTATGTTTAAGCTTTTTAATCCACCAACAGGTTTTGTGGGACCATTAATTCCAATTATATTTTCCTTTAATTTTTCAATCGTTTCCTTTGGTAACTGTTCACCAAAAAATTTCAATGATTTTTCGCCTGCGTAAAGTTCAAGCCATTCTATTTTCCTTTCATCACCATAGGATATTTTGACCGCTTCATCCCAGACCGGTATGGATGCATTCATTATATCAGGGCCAATACCATCCCCTTCAATGTATGGAATTGTCAATATTTTGGAACAATTAGATCATTCTCCGATGCCTGGATCTTCATACCAATTAAAAGCATTAATTAATTAAAAAATTTTGTTCACCATTTCATACCTTACAATTATCTCATATGCAATGACCCAGGCAAGCATGGTTTCATCAAAAATTGATATGTATTCCTTAACAAAGTTTGTTCTGGATAAAAAATCACCTGATGGAAAACCTCCTATGATAAAAACCTGATCCTTAAGGGTTAAAAAACCTTCAATCTTCAATTTTTTCCCCTTTTCAGTGAGTAGAAAAACATCTTCAACTTTCAAAGAATTTACAAGATCCCTCAATCCCATTTTCTTCATCCATAACAAAGGTTTTTCCTTATCCGGGACATACAAATTCTGGAATAAGGATTCCATAAGACCAACAAATCTGTTGTAACTCTTCGGTATCCTTGTTTCAGGATTTACAAAAATAACTTCATCATTCCTTGTGTGAACATAAACCCTCAAAAGGTTTATTCTGTTAAGGTAAGATTCCAGTGTGTTTAAAAGAAAATAGTGAACAATATCGGGCCTTCCTCTTCTTTTCTCTTCACCGGGAAAGAATTTTCTTACTGCACTGTGATGATATGTTGAATCAAGGAGAATATTTTTTGCCCTTTTACCCCTCTTCTTAGAATCCTTAACAACGGATGGATGTGTCCATAGTTCTGATGGAATTGTTTCCAATTCTGAATCCGCAAGAACTAAATGCAGCATATTAACCAAATATGGATCCCATGCCTTCAAGGGACTGGTCTTCAAGCTCTTTGAATTTACTGTAGATTTCTTCCCTTTCCTTGTCCTTGAGAATTTTTCCCTTATCTTTGCAAATCTCCTCTGCCCTCTTAACTCCTTCCTCTGATCCTTCAATTAAAACATACATTGCATCATCCTTAATACCCAGCGCAATACCTTCCCTTCTTATTATGCTCTGCCTTGATACTACATCATCCCCGTAAATCTGATCTATGCATTGTGAATCTTTTTTTTCAATCTTCAGAATTGTGTACATAAAGAAAGATAAAATATTTTACTTAAATAATACTTTCTTTCAGTACATGGTTAAGTTGTACTTTTCCTTGAATTTTATAAACTCATCCCTTGTTTTTATCTTCAGTGTTTCGTTTATTTCATCCATGAACTTTTTTATGGATTTATCCCATACTTCCCTTGAAAGGTAAAGCCTTAAGCTTTCATCATCGAAAAATATTTCCTCAGCATGTTCCTTAAGGCATCTCAATGCCTCAGCAGCACCCTCTTCGTTCCTGTTTTCCTCAAACTCTTGAATGCATTCCTTCATAGATCATCACACCTCTGCATGTTGAAGTATGGATAATGAACATCGTACCTGTTAATGGAATATTCAAGCCTGTGGATGTAAGCGTTCAGAGATTTTTCCACAGATCCTGTATTATCCCTATCCAATAGAAAAACTTCAGGATGCTTTAAGGAAAGATCCCTCAACCTTTTTTTTGCCTCATTCACCGTAATTTTTCCATCAAGCGCATCAATATGTATTTTTGAGAATTCACCGAAACCTTCCAGTTCATTATTCTTCTGTGAAATCTTAAAAATTTTTTCAAGTGCTCTGTGTGCACTTTTTATATCACCATAAATCAAATTCGTGTTAAGTATACTCTGGTAAATCCTTAAAAGAATCATGGAATACCACCCCATGCATTAAGTAAACCTGAAAAGTAGAATGGTGCAAAAATACCCAGAATTATTGCAATCAATGCAAGGAATAAAACAAGGAAATCAACATTCCTTAATTTAACAACACCCGAAGGTTCCTTCCAGTACATGTACATGATTACCCTGAAGTAATAGTATACAGAGATTGCTGAATTTATAACTGCAACAATTGCAAGCCATACAAGACCCGATTCAACAAGGCTCAGGAAAAGATAGAATTTGCCCATGAATCCTATTGTTGGAGGCACTCCTGCAAGACTTAGAAGAAGAACAGAAATGGAGAATGCAAGAATTGGGTTTGTTTTACCAAGACCTGAAATGGATTCAAGTGTTGTCTCTTTTTTATTATTTTCAAATGCTTCCATTGAAATGAAGGATCCTCCCTTCATAATAACATAGGCTATTGCAAAAAGGATTATTGCACCAAGGGCATCACCAAGCGCAGAATTTGAAACCGTGAAAACAAGAACCATGTAACCAGCATTTGCTACGCTGCTGTATGCAAGCATCCTTTTAACATCCTTTTGCATTATTGCTGTTATGTTACCATAAAACATGGTTATTAGGGAAAGAACAATGAAGAATGTATTAACATATTTCAATGGAAATGCAACAAGCATCAACCTTAACATTATAACAAGGGCCATCAGTTTACTTGCCGTTGAAAGGAATGATGAAATTGGTGCCCTTGAACCAGTGTATGTATCAACGGCCCAGCTATGGAACGGGAAGAGTGAAAGCTTGAAACCAAAACCTATTATGAAGAATATGAAGGACAGCATAAACATGGTGAAATTCGTATAATTCGATGTGATCTGGAATGTACCCGTTGAAATGTAGTAATATGAAATACCAAGTAGTAAAAATGCAGATGATAGTGCACCTATAACAAAGAATTTCAGTGATGCCTCAAGTGATCTTTTTTCCTTTGTGAAGGCTGAAAGTGCATAGGTGGAAATACTTGCTGTTTCGAATGTAACGAACATGGCTATTAGATTGTTCGAATAGGATGCAAGTATCATTGCTCCTGTGCTGAATAAAAGTAGAGCATAGAATATTTCCATCTTTTTGTAATTGAAATTGTATGATCCAATTATTGTAACAATGAGCGAAAAAACGAATATCATTGAAAATATTGTACCTGCAAAATCAAATTGGAAAATGTTGTTGCTTTCATTTAAATTAAATAGAAGAATCAATGAAATGAATGAAAGTATTGCACCAACCATGGATAGGGAAAATAGAATTTTTTTATCCTTTGTCACAGTTGCAAGAAGAATTGTTCCAATACCGAATATGAAAAGTTCCATTGATGGTACATAAAAATTAAACACCTGTAACACCTCCCGTTAAAAGGTTTTGTGCATATACCTGAAACATATGGAATATGGGTGTTGGATATATGCCAATGGCAACAACAAGCAAAAGAAGGATAAGCATCGGAACGATTTCCCTGGGCAACATATCATGAATTTGTCCAAGGTAATCGTTGTATGGCCCGAATAAAGTTCTCTGAATTGCCCATATATGGTATGATGCAACGACAAGAACACCAAATATGACAAAAAGGGAAATAAATCCTATAAAGTACCATACACCAACTAGAACGGAAAATTCTGCAACAAATCCAGCCATTCCAGGAAGACCAAGAGAGGCAAGGAAACCACCAAGCATTATGAATGCAAGATTTGGCATCATTTTTGTTAAACCTCCCAGATCCCTTATTGCCCTTGTTCCCGTTGCCCTTTCAATTGATCCAACACTTCCGAAAAGGATTGGCACAATTATACCATGGGCAAACATCATAAACATTCCGCCTGCAAGGGCTAGTTCAGCGTTCAATCCCGAACCTGGATAAAATATCATTGATACAGCCAGTGTTATGAAACCCATGTGCCCTATGCTTGAATATGCAACCATCCTTTTTAGATCCTTCTGTCCAAGTGCAGCAAGGGCAGAATAAACAATGCTTATTATACCAAGTGAAAGAAGGAAATAGAAAAGATCGTATGAAGTTTCACCGCTGAATAGAACAAAAATTCTGAATATTCCATATGCACCCATTTTAGAAAGAATGCCCGAAAAAATCATTGCTGATGTGGTTGGTGATTCGACATAGACATCCGGAGCCCAGGTATGGAAGGGGAATGATGGTAATTTTATGAAGAATGCAAGGAAGAATCCAGCCATGAAGAAGAAAATAAGGTTTGATGGTATAAATGATAGATTATTAAGGATTGAGAAATCTAAGTTGAAAACACCATGTACTGAGTAATAATAATAAGCCCCAATGAATATTGATACAAGCATCAAAACACTTCCAACATGCGTGTATATGAGGAATTTCAATGCAGTGTAATCCTTCCTCTTTTCACCCCATCTACCTATTAGGAAGTAAGCTGGAATCAAAACAAGTTCCCAGAATATGTAAAATACAAAGAGATTCTGTGTTAGAAATACACCCATCAAAGCAAATTCCAGGAAGAAAAGGAATGAAAAGTACGATGTTTCAATTTTTGGATCCTGGTAAATAATTGCCATGAAGAAAACTATTGATGTAAGAAGTATAAGGGGATATGAAAGATAATCCAGGCTAAGATTGAAATCTATACCATAGAACTGCTGTGTTATGAAATTCAAGTTTATGAAATAGAATGAAAAAATTGCAAAAAGAAGATAAATTCCCTGAAGAATAGATGAAATAATCTTTCCATATTTTCCCATGAAAAGGGCTATGATTGAAAATATTAGCGGTATGAAAATTATTGCAACAAGGATCCGTGGATCCATCTTATATCACCCCCATGAATAGTGCGAGCAAAAGAAAGAAGAGAATACCTATAACCATTATTGCAGCATAGTTCTGTACAACACCTGTCTGTACCTTTCTTGCTATTCCCGATAGCCACTCTACAAAATATCCAACAAAATTCACAAAGCCATCAACAACATATTTGTCAAAGAGTGAAAATAGATAGGAAAGGTAAACAATAACCCTTTCAGCTATTATGTTTGTAAATAGGAAATCAAGATAATATTTTTCCTTGAGTATTCTATATAAAACTCCGGAGCCTTTTGCAATTTTATCAGCAGAGCCTTTGTGGAAAACATATACCTCGAGAGTGATGAAAAATCCAATCAAGAACATTATAAGTGGAACATATTCAATGAAGGCATTGTTCAATGAAAATGAAAATGAACCAACATATGAATAGAATGATTCCTGGAATATTCCATATATGAGTGAAAGGATTGAAAGAATAATTAAAGGAACAATCATAACCCATGGTGGATCCCTTGCATGCTCAGCGGCGTAACTATTGGGTTTTCCGAGGGCAACAATGAAGAACATTCTGAATGTATAAATTGTTGTAAGAAGAACACCTATAACAAGGATTATCCATGGTATTATGTTTCCTGTGTTCTGGTATAGATAATATGCAAGGGACACAATTTCATCCTTGCTGAAATATCCTGCTGTTGGAGGAAAACCAACAAGCGTAAGGGATCCTATGAACATGGCTGTGATCGTAATAGGCATTTTTTTCCACAATCCACCCATTTTCCTTATATCCCTTGTGTCAAGGAGAGAATAAAGGATTGCGCCGGCTGAAAGGAACAATAGAGCTTTAAGGAAGGAATGTACAATAAGATGATAAATGCTTATACCAACAGTATACTGCTGAAGAACAGCTCCGAGACCAAGTGCGGTAAGCATGTATCCTAACTGGCTTATTGTGGAATATGCAAGTATCCTTTTTATATCGTTCATAACCATGCCAAGTGTTCCTGCAACGAAAAGTGTTATTGCACCCATGTAAAGGACAATGTAACCGACAGTTGGTATTGCGATCATGTATATTGGAAAGAGCCTTGCCACAAGGTATATTCCTGCTGTAACCATAGTTGCAGCATGGATTAAGGCAGATACTGTGGTTGGGCCCTCCATGGCATCAGGTATCCATACATGAAGCGGGAACTGTGCGGATTTGCCCGCTGCTCCTCCAAGTATGAAAATGGTTGCGAGTGCAAGGTTTATCCTGTTTATTGAAGATGCATTCTGTATTATTGTTGATATTGAAAGAGGATCACTTTTATTATAAAGTGACCAGAAAAGTATTGCAAGTCCAAGTATGAGCATCATATCCCCAACCCTTGTAACAATGAATGCCTTTTTGGCTGCAGATGCAGCGTTTGGCTTATGCCACCAGAATCCTATCAGAAGCATTGAACATAGACCAACAAGCTCCCAGAAAAGAAAGAGCATTACAAGATTTGAGCTTAAAACAACACCGAGCATCCCGCCAGTGAACAAAGATGTTTCAGCAAAATAAACATGTTTGTTTGGATCCCTTCCCATGTAACCGATTGCGAACATATGAATCAAAAACGATACACCAGAAACCATCAGCGCCATGGATATGGATAGAGGATCAAGATAAATACCCCAGGTAAAGTTATAGAACCAGGGATAGGAAAATACAGCCTTTCCAGGAACATTTAAATAAACATAGTAGGAGAGTAAAAATGAAATAAAAATGAGTGATGTTGCAACTATTCCTGAATATTTTCTCAACAATTCACTGAATTTTCCCATTAGAAGGATGATTGGAAAACCCAGCAATGGTAAAAGGAATATCAATATTCCTGCAATTGACAATGTTTCCATTCTCTACCACCTCAGATCCTTTAATGATGAAAGTTCAACACCCTTTGTTATTCTATAGAGGGCAACAAGAATTGCAAATCCAACAGCAGATTCCGCTGCAGCTATAACAATGGATAGAAGAACAAAAAACACACCCTGGGCAGCACTCTGAACATTTGATAGTGCATATGCAACAATGTTAAGGTTTGCGCTGTTTATTAATATTTCAACACTTATTATGAGCCTTATTCCACCCTTAGATGTAAGAATTCCATACAATCCAGCACTGAAAAATGCAAGACTCATAAATAGAATGAAAATTAATGATTCATTCATTTTTATTCCTCCTTACCAGAAATGTAGAAGGATCCAATCAGGGATCCAAACAATAAAATGCCCATGATTTCAAGTATTGTGTAATAATTATTCACCATCATGGTACCAACGTAACCAAGCATTTCATTTCCACCAACAAGGCTTATTCCTGAAATTGTTGATACATAATTCACAATGAAAACTGAAACAAGGATGAAGAACAATGCTGTTATTATTATTGCATAGCTAACCTTCAACTTCCTCACCCCTTGTTAGCATTATTGTAAACAGAAGAAGTGTTACAACAGCACCAACGTAAACAATTATCTGTATGGATCCAAGAAACTGTGCGTTAAGGGCAAAATAAAATGATGCAATTGATAACAAAAATATTGTCAATGCAAGTGCTGCCCTGAAAAGATTTTTTTCTATAACTGCCCATACTGCTGAAAAAAATCCTATTGCTCCAATGATATAAAATTCAATCATGATACTTCAACTCCTTTTCTGTTCTTGATAATCTGTCGGGTAGATAATCAAAATCTTTATTGTAATGTGCAAGCTCAAATTCTTCGGATAACCTTATGGATCCCGTTGGACAGATTTCCTGGCATAAACCACAGTATGTGCATGTACCAATATTAACAGCAGGAAAAATTTTCCTCTTGTTTTTCCCATTCTCGTAATCGTAAAAAACCATATGATCCGATCCATTGGGACACACCTGTGAGCATAATGTGCATCCTATGCATGTATCAAGGTTAAGTATAACCCTGCCTTTGAAACGTTTCGTATGCCATGGTATCTGTTCTTCAGGATATTCAACAGTTATTGTTTTTCTCCTTAAATGTTTTGTTACCTGTACAAGGCCTTTGATTATGCCTATCAATTATGCCACCCCCGGCCAATATATTGCAATAAATATGCTCAATATCAGGTTAACAATTGCAAGTGGAAAGAGTATCTTCCAGCCCATTTTCATGAATTTGTCAACCCTGATCCTTGGTAATGTTACCCATATTGTGAGGAATATGAAGGTGAATATGAATGCCTTCAAAAGCATCCATATTTCTCCAGGAATTATGAAACTGGACCCACCACCAAGGTATACTGTTGAAATGAACAATGATGTGAAAAATATGTTTCCAAAAACTCCAAGATAGAAAATACCGAACCTTAAACCTGAATATTCGACATTGAATCCAGATACAAGTTCGCTTTCACTTTCGGGTAAATCGAAAGGAACAACACCTATCTTTGCTATCATTGCAAGGAAGAATATGAAGAAGCCTATTGGCTCAAGTGCACCCAGTGGAATTGGTGATCTTGATATATCGAGAAGATTGAGGCTTCCGGTGACTATTACAACAGAAACAGCTGAAAGTACCATGGGAATTTCATAGCTAAGATCCTGTGCCGCTGCCCTCAGACCCCCTAATAGTGAGAATTTATTACCGGATGCAAAACCAGCAATGATTTCAGATATTGGTGCAAGGGCTGAAAAACCTATAATCAGAAGAAGTGTAACAGGTAAATTGACAAATGTTGCCCATGATCCGTATGGAATTAAAAGGTATGATAAAATCAATGGTGTGAATGAAAGGTATGGTGCAATCCTGAAGAGCAATTTATCAGCCCTATCAGGTATTATATCCTCCTTTCCGAACATTTTAAGTGCATCAG
>JAVRLH010000005.1:0-29957 GCA_031961605.1 Thermoplasmatota archaeon | reverse complement strand
TTGCAGGTATTCCGGATGGAATTGCATGGACTCTTGGTTTACAGATTGCCAATACAACATTCAAACCAGAGGAGATAGGAACATCCACATCATTCTTCAGCTCATCCATGATGGTAATGTCAGCCCTTATGCCATTGGTAGGATACCTTTCATCCATTGTAGGTTTCACATTTACCATGTGGATATTTGCATTAATAACCTTCGTTTTCTTCCTAATAGAAATTTACCTGATGATCAAAAAATAAGAAAAGTTCAGTAAAATAAAGGAAGTTGTGCATATGAATTCAATATTAATAACAGTAATTACAAAAACACGGCGAGAAAGCCTCGCTTTTTAAAGCGGGGATGAATCGCCAAAATGTTTATATAGTAATTTTGTATATAATAAATCAGAGCGTAAAGCTCTCTCGTCGGGACACGGCGAGTATAGGGGTGAAATGGTTGTGATAGCCAAAACAACCTATACCCTGAACCTTCGCATTTAAATGCGGAGAGTATGTCAGCGGCCATAATTATGGTGTCTTTGGGTGTTTATACCAACATAAGCATACCAAAGATACTTGATTTTATTGTTTTTGCATCCTTTCTATTGTTCGCACTTTATCGCCTTTTTTCAATGAATGGAAAAATATCTGAAATAAAGGGAAAAAAAGGAAATTTGCTGGCAATAGCATTTGGTATAATTGCAGGTTACATCGGAGGGCTGATAGGAATTGACGGAAGCCCTTTTGCAATAATCGCAATTTCTTATATTATACTTGATACAAAAAAGATCTCTGGCACAACTGGTCTTGTGGCATTTTCAATTTCATTGACAGGTTTGTTCACCTACCTATTTTTGCTTCACATTGAATCTATACCTTTATGGCCTTTTCTTATAATAACTGGAGCACTGGGTGGATTAACTGGCTCATATTTAATGAAGAAAATTAAACCTCTCCATGTAAAATATACAATAATTGCATTAATCTTTTTGGCCTTGGTGGAGGTGTTCTGGCACGTTATATCTTTGGTTTAGATGTAAAGCCACATTAATATATAATAAAGAATATTAATGCAAAATTTTTGAATATTCTTCACTTTTATTTTTTGTGTTTATTCAATTTTGCATAGCAAATACTTTTTTGTTGTCTTTTATATTCAATGATTTCGGGGCAGTACATACTTTAAAATTATGCAAAAATTATTTATATCAATTTTTCAATCATCATTATTTATGAAAAAGTTATACTATTATTCCGGCATAGTTGGGCCTATATTCACAATCCTTTTTGTTTACATATCGGCTTTGATTTCGCCAAAATTTTCCTGGGTAAACAATTATCTTAGTGATATTGGAGGAGGGCTTTTTGGCACAGTTCCAATGATTCTATTCAATGCAACACTTTTCATTGGTGGAATAATAAACACAATTTTCACCTTTGGTCTATTCAAAGAATTTTCAGGACGGAAATTTCTGCAGATTTCATCAATTTTCCTTATTATTGGAACTATATGTCTTGCTCTGATAGGAATTTTTACAGAAAATTCACCTGATCACATTCATCTTATTGTTTCAGAGGGCTTCTTTATTCTTGTCCCAGTTGGTATGATTTTAACCGGATCATACTACTCTTACAAAAAGAAATGGATAGGTGTTTTCAACATTCTTATGGCAATTCTCGCCCTTGTATCAATATATCCCCTAATAATTCATCAGGGAAAGGCAATACCTGAAATACTGGAAGCAATGTTCCTATCTGTTTGGTTGTTGGTTTTCAACATATACATGGAAAAAATTTATAGTGTGAATAAATTTTAAAACTGTGAAAAAGACAGGAACAGTTGATTTACCTTTGCATTACGGTAAAGCACCACCATGGCTATTTGAAAGGATGGTGAAACTATCAGGTGAAATAGCTGAAATAATAGTTGATTCTTATGGGAAAAATGAATTTTTAAGGAGAATTTCAGACCCATTATTTTTCCAGGCATTTTCTTTAGCTGTTGGATTTGACTGGCATTCATCAGGGACAACAACCGTTCTTGTCGGTGCACTTAAGGAGTATTTGAAAAATAAAGATATAGGGCTGGCAATAGCAGGAGGAAAGGCTTTGGCTGGTCTTAAAACACCAGAAGACATAGAAATTATCTCAAACAAATACAGTTTGAAAAACAAGGATAAACTCATTTATTCATCAAAAATATCCGCAAGGGTTGATAATAACCTTATACAGGATGGTTTCAGCATCTATTTTCATGCAATGATAATTACAGATGAGGGAAACTGGGCTGTTGTTCAGCAGGGATTAAATTACAATGAAAAATATGCCAGGAGATACCACTGGCTTGGTGAAAATGTTAAGGAATATGTTAATGAACCACATTCAGGCATTGTTTCAGATATTTCTTTTGAAAGGGTTCTTGATCTTACATCCTCAAAGAGTGAAGGTACAAGGAAAACAACCCTTGAAATTGTGAGAGATAATCCTTTGAAAATTAAGAATGATATTGTAACAATAAAGAAAAATATGCTAACTATTGATGATTTCACGGATCAAAAAATAATTAAGATGCCATGGAAGATAAACTGGGATGTTTTGAGGGAAATCTATGAATTCCAGCCAAAAAACTATGAGGAAATTGTTATGTTCAAGGGTATGGGTGCATCCACAATCAGGGCACTGGCATACATTGCAACATTGATATACGGATCCCAGGTATCCTGGAAGGATCCAGTTAAGTATTCATTTGCTCTTGGCGGTAAGGATGGTGTTCCAAGACCTGTTGATAGAAAGGCATATGATGAAAGTATAGATTTTTTAAAAAACATTATAGATGGTTTGAATTCAGAGGAAAGGAAGGATGCATTGAAAAGAATAATGAAACTAGTCCCTTGAATTGTATTTTTCTTCAATTTCAATATAAAGTTTTTCAATGTTTCCATTTTTTATTTCATTCCTTATCCTTTCCATCAGTCTAAGTGTGTAATGAACGTTGTGGTATGATAGTAAACGCAGAGCAAGCAATTCCTTTTCCTTTAAAAGATGATGTAAATACGATCTTGAATAATTTTTACAGACAAAACATTCACATTTTTCATCGATTGGTCTGTTATCAAATCTGTAAGTAGAATTCCTTAGATTTATCATTCCATCTGATGTGAAAACCATTCCATGCCTTGCATTCCTTGTTGGAAATACTGAATCGAAAACATCTATTCCAAGCATAACCCCTTTTACTATATCAACTGGGGATCCGAGACCCATAAAATACCTTGGCTTTTCTTCAGGTAAAAGACCAATTGTGTATTCAAGTGTATCGTACATGGTTTCCTTCGGTTCACCAATTGAAAGCCCTCCTATAGCATATCCATGGAAATCTATGGATGTTATCTGATCTGCACTTGTTTCCCTAAGATCCTTGAATACACCCCCCTGAACAATACCGAACATTATACCTTTCCTTGATGTATGGAACCTCTTTGCCCATTCATATGTTAATTTCACTGCCCTTTCAACCTTTCTTTTTGTGCTACCGTATGGAATACAGTAATCAAGAGCCATGGCAACATCTGATCCCAATGAATCCTGTATGTTTGCACTCATTTCAGGTGTTAGGATTATTCTTTTCCCATCCATTGGCGACCGAAAATTAATACCATTTTCTTTCACGCTTATGAAAAAATGTTCCTTTATAACCTGAAATCCTCCGCTGTCAGTGAATATTGCACCGCTGTAATTCATAAAATTATGCAGTGATCCAAATTTATCAATCACATCAAGACCCGGTCTGAGGAAAAGGTGTAAAGAATTGGATATTATCATCTTTGCACCAATTTCTTTTAGATCTTCGGATGATAGGGTTTTAACTGTTCCCTTCGTTGCAACTGGCATAAAAACAGGTGTCTCTACGGATCCATGTGGTGTTTGAATTATACCTGTCCTTGACCTTCCATTTTTAGCTGTGATGCTGAATATTTTATCATTCATAGTTGATCCTTAAAACACAGGCATCAAGGCCATAATGAGCGATTATGTTAAAATTACCTTTACTTTTGAATATGAATGCGAATTTAACACTCTGCCCAGGATTTAGGATTATCATATTGTTGAAAATTGTAGCACTAAAATTAACATCGTAGTATGCTGTTGATGATGGCCCAGTAACATTAAGTGTTGAATTTCCAGTATTGACGAGTGTTGCATTGAAATATGGAGAATAAACTGTGGCATTTGGAGGTACCCAAATTAGATTCTTTGAAAGTGAATAAATTATTAAATTTATTTTTGTGTAATTTGTAATTCCTGTTAAATTGCTCTTCAAATATATTGTTAAGGTTGCATTGTATTTGGGCAATGTTTGGGGTAAAGCATAAACTGTGAAATTTAACCTCATTGATGATTTGACAGGCAGATGCGAAACGTAATTTTTAATGTTCATGCGAAGGTTATCTGTTGAATTCACCATAACAGTTAGGTTTAGCATCTTCTGCCCAGTGTTTTCAACAATAATGTAACCCGTTGTTTCATTTATGGATCCGAGAACGAGAGTGTTGTTGTAATAGGAGCTTACTGAAAAATTCTCTGTAAGACTTTCCTGATAGATTGGAATTGGTGTGAATGTTCCAACAACAAGCAAAAGTGCAACAATTCCAACAATGTATCCCTTCTTTCCAACCTTTGATACCTCATTCAAAGAAGGTGGATGCCTTAGACCAAGAATAAGAACAAGAAGGGCAAAAAGGAGCCAGCCCATGTAGAAGATACCAATTATTAGTAGAATGGCAAGAAATATATAACTAAGATACTTTGATTTTTCACCAAGAATTGCTCTTGCAATATGACCACCATCAAGCTGCCCTATGGGGAATAGATTTATTGCAGTAACAATAAAACCAACCCAGGCGGCGAGAACAGTTGGATAGACGTTCTTGATGGGTAAAAAAAGGCTCAGAAACTGATAAAAAAGTGGAAGTTGAATGTATGTGATTATTGTTGTATTCTGTGGAACAGCAGGATATAAAACACTTAAATAGTTACCTATTAATGCAACAGGTATTGCAACAAGGAAACCAACAATTGGTCCTGAAAAACCAATATCAAGCAATGCCTTTCTGTCAGGTATTGGTTCCCTTAAAGATATGAATGCACCAAGTGTTCCAATCATTGGTGGTGCAGGTATGAAAAATGGTAAAGATGCTTTAACATCATGCCTCTTTGCAGCAAAGTAATGCCCAAGTTCATGCAAACCTAAAATTGCAAGGAGAGGAAGGGCAAATGTAATTGCGCCCATGAGAAAAGAATGTAATGTGTAGGGATCAAGATTGAAATATCCAGCATAGTTTAATGCACCAGCGATTGTTGTTGTAATTAATGTTGCGATAAGGAATATTATGTTCAAATGTATCCTGTGGAACCTTTCCTCTGGCAGATGTATTACCTGTATAACAAATTCATTCTTTATTGGCTGAAGTGCAGGAACAAAATTCTGCTTTTTCAGTTCTTTCCACAATGACCTGAAATTTTCCTCTACAATTTTTTTATCATCTGGCAAAACAACTTTGAATTCCACATACTCTGGAAAAAGCTTTGTCTCATAAACATAAAAGTATTTCCTTACAGTTGAATCTATAAAGTAAAGATTTGGATCCATCATTTTATTATCCTTCCAATCTTTTCAATCAATTCTTCAAACTCAGGCAGCTTACCAATAAACACGTTTTTATTAATTTTTCCCTTTAATTCAATTAAGTTCAGAATTTCCTTTCCTGAATTATCTACTATGGTCCCGATATTTTTTCCATACGCAACAAGGATTCCATTCTCTTTTTCAAAAATCATAGCCAATTTAATGATATCCTCATCATCCGCATCAATTTTAAAAACAGGAACATTGCCTATTTTCTTTTCAGGCTTTAGATTTTCAATCTTTAATTTTATTATTGTTTCTCTGAGAACATCATTTTCCTTTTTCAGATCCTTCCATTCCTTGAAAAACCTTTCAACTGTTTTTGGAAGATCATCTGGCTGAACCCTCAGAATATTTGATGAATCATTGAGAATATTTTCATAATTCTGAACAATTTCAAGTGCGCCAATACCTGATGAGAAAAAGAGCCTTGATACACCATCCTGTATCCTTTCCTCCTTAACAATCTTTATAAAACCAATTTCACCAGTTCTTGAAACATGTGTTCCTCCACAACCCTCAACATCATAATCATTTATTTTTACAACCCTTATCTTTTCACCTGGAGGAATACCACCTTCATAAAGCTTGAATCCATATTTTTTCTCTGCATCATTCCTGTCCATCCATTCTACCTGAACAGGAACGTTTTCCATTATTATTTTCAAAGCCTCCCTTTCAATTTCCCTGATCTCATTTTCTCCTATCTTTTTGTAATGTGTTATATCAAGCCTGGATAGAAAAACATCTTTCTGTGCGCCTGCCTGCCAAACATGCTTTCCAAGTACCTTTCTTGCACTGTAAAGAAGAATATGCGCTGCCGTATGGTTCTTCATCAACCTTGACCTTCTTTCCCAGTCAATTACACCATGAACTGTTGATCCAATTTCAACAGGGGAATCAACAAAATGTAATATTACATCACCATATTTTTTCACATCCTTCACATTTATTTTCATATCATTGTAAATAAAATAGCCATGATCTGCGGGCTGTCCGCCTCCTTCAGGATAGAATGCTGTCCTGTCAAGCGCAATAATACCATCATTTGAATAGATAACCTTTGCATCAAATTCCTTCATGTATGGATCCTGGTAATATAAAGGATAAGTTTTTTCAAGATCTATTTTCTCAACTTCCTCCTCTTTCTCTTCCTGTGCTCTTTCATGTCTTGATGCAACAACAGACCTGAAATTTTCAGGTATTTCAAAATTTATGCCATGTGATCCTGCAATTTCCTGCACCATTTCTGGAAGTACACCGTAGGTATCGTATAAAGATATCAAAGTATCAAGATCCACCTTACCTTTCTTTATTACCCTTTCAACAATCTGCCTTCCCTTTTCCTTCGTTTCCCTGTACCTTTCGTACTCAATTTTTATCATGTCCATAACTGTACCATGCATTTCTGAATCAAGCATCCTTTCGAATTTACGCCATTGAAAATCAATAATATCGTTGATCCTATCCTGTAAAGAAAGATCTTCAACTATTCTGAAAAACCTCCTTAGGACCAGCCTGGAAAGGTATCCTGCCTTGCTGTTACTCGGTACAGCACCATCGTTGAGCATGAAAACAATTGTCCTTGTGTGATCTGTAATTATGTGAATCTTCCTTATTAAGTTTATAAAATTCCATTCTTCTTCATTGAAATCGATGGAACTTTTATCCATTGATGTTACAAATTTCTTAACTATTTCCCTGTAATTTTCAGGTTTTTTAATCTTTAAAATATCAAGTAAATAATCTATAAAATCTCCATAAATTGCATCAAAAACTGAAGGCTCTGCCTTTGACATCCAAACAAACCTTTCAAGGCCATAACCTGTATCAACAATCTTCATGGACATTGGTGAAAACCTTAATCCCTCAATTTCCACAGATCCTTTTGGATCCTCTTTCATGTCCATAAAAACAAGTGTTGCAAGTTCAAGTCCACCAACAATTACCTCAACTGCAAAACCACCATTCCCACCACCGATCCATGGCTTTTCTTTAAAGGTTACCATTTCTTTATCAATTCCAAGTGTTTCTAAGAATTTCAAGCAATATGCTACTGTTTCATCCTTCCAGTAGATCTTTTTATCAGTATAGTTAAAGGCATGATGACCCAGCATAACAAAACTTGTCAAATGCCTTCCCGTTTTACCAACTTCATCAATATCAACCATCCTTATGCATGGCTGTGGAACAACAAGAGGGTTGGCAGGTGGTGGTACCTGTCCAGATGTAACGTGAGGCTGAAAATCATATATTGATGCATTAACAAGGAAAACATCCTTTCTCCATCTTGCAACAACAGGATACCTGTCTATGATCACATGACCATTTCTTTCAAAGAAATGTAAAAATTCATCCATCATTTCATAAAAATCAAGCTTTTTTTTCATTAAAGGTCTGTCAATGAAAATATATGGATCGCATGGAAATTCCCCACATGTTTCCCTTGCTTTATCAGCTGTCCAAAACCTTGCACCGCATTTTTTGCATGTTTTTCTAACATAACCGTTCTCATGAAATACATCAAGGTCTAATGGATCCCTTTCCATCGTGATAGTGAAAATGTGAAGGTTCATAAACCTTTTCTTATTATGTTTATTGAATGAATTACACAGGTGAGTTTGAAAGTGAGATCAATTCGCTTCTCGGGAAATTGAAAATCAGTGAACTTTATGAACCACAGAAATTGGGTATGGAAATAATATTCTCTGGAAAAAATGCTGTAATATCCATGCCAACAGCGAGCGGGAAAACGTTACTTGCATATTTTGCAATACTCAGGGCAATGACTTTGGGAATGAGGGCATTATATTTAGTTCCATTAAGGGCACTTGCAATGGAAAAGTACGATGAACTTGTTGAAATTTTTGGTGACAGGTACAGAATTGTTCTATCCATGGGTGATTATGACACAAACTCAAAGGAGCTTGAGAAGGCGGATATCATTGTAGCAGTTTTTGAAAAAATAGATTCCGTTCTCCGCCATGATCCAGATTTTATTTATTCACTCGGTGTTATTGTTGCCGATGAAGTGCATATACTTGGTGATGAATCAAGGGGGCCAACACTTGAGATGATTCTAACAAGGTTGAAGGTTTCAAATTCACATGCGCAGCTTGTTGCACTTTCAGCAACAATAAGTAACTACGAAGAAATAGCTGATTGGTTGAAGGCTGATAAACTATACAGTGAATTCAGGCCAGTACCTTTGAAAATTGGGATCTACGGGAACGGTATTTTAGTTTATGATAACGGAGAATCGTACGATATTAAAGAGGATAGGTTGAAAATTGGAAATCTTATAAAATTCTCATTACGCGAAAACGGTCAGGTATTGATTTTTGTTAACAGGAGAAATTTTGCTGAAAAGCTTGCGGAAAATTTGAGAAGCATTGTTATGAATTATGCTGAAAAAATAGATGCACCGAAACAGATAGATGAGGAAAAGAACATATACGATGAGAAGATAATTGAGAATTTGAATTACGGTGTTGCTTTCCATCATGCCGGACTTTCAAACACTCAGAGGAAATTCATTGAAAAATTGTTCAGGGAAAGGAAAATCAAATGCCTTGTTGCAACACCAACACTTGCAGCAGGCGTTAACCTCCCTGCCAGAACCGTTATTGTCAGGGACATAACAAGGTATTCTGATGGCTTTTCTGTCGATATTCCAGTTTTTGAAATAAAACAGATGCTTGGAAGGGCTGGAAGACCAAAGTACGATAGGTATGGAGAGGGTATAGTTGTTGCAAGGACGAGGGAAATGGATTTCGATTTTCTACACCACCCTGAAAAGGTTGAGTCAAGGCTTGATGAACCATCATCCCTGAGAATGCATGTTCTTGGATTAATCTCTTCTGGAATTGTTGATTCCGAGAATGATGTTATGAACTTTTTCATGAATACCTTTATGGCATACCAGGGAAAGATGAATGAGTATGAAATTCAAAAGACAATTGATTTTCTGATTGAAAATGGTCTTGTTACAAACATAAGGAAACTTAAGGCAACACCATTCGGAAAGATGGTCTCCGATCTTTACCTTGATCCCATGACAGGTATAATGTTCAGGGATTCTCTGAAGGAAAAATACAATGAATTCAGGATTCTTTACACAGTATCCCTTGCTGAAGAAATGGTCAAACTCATTTACCATGGTGAGGTTTTTGCAGTTCCAGATTATATTCAAAATCCTGATATGGATGCATTAAAAACTGCATACATGCTCATGGACTGGATGGATGAAAAGGATATGAATGAAATGATTGAAAGGTATGGAATAGGTCCGGGGGATGTTCATATGAGGGTTGAGATTGCTGACTGGCTTCTCTATTCATATCTAAGACTTGCATCACTTGAAAAAGTTCTTTACATTAAAAATTTGGATGACCTCTGGATAAGGGTGAAGTATGGAATAAGGAATGAACTTCTTGACCTTGTTCAGTTGCCGAACATTGGTAGGGTGAGGGCAAGACGCCTATACACCATGGGTTACAGGTCAATAAATGATATTGCAAATGCTGATGTGAAAAAAATATCTGGTATACAGGGCTTTGGAGAAAAACTTGCAACAATGACAATTGAAGAGGCAAGGAAAATCCTAAAAACTTTTAAATATTAAACCTTATACAGACATGATGGATCCAGAGAGACCAATCTGGAAGATCGGTGTTGTTGGTGAAAGGGGAGTTGGAAAAACGTCCCTTATCAACAGACTTGTTTTTGATTCATTTCAGGACAGCAGTGATGGTGATTATGATTCACATTTTGTTAAGAAAAAATTCTTATGCGAAGAAAATGAAATTGAACTTCTTTTTCTTGAAATAGATTCCCATACACTTTCACCCAAAAAAATTTCAGGAACAAAAGCAATTGTTTTTTTGAGTGATGTTACGGATTCCAAAACACTTGATGATATGGAATATTTGGCAAAGGATGTTTATAAAATAAATCCAAAAACTAACTTTGTTTTCCTTGGAAACAAATGTGATCTAAAATATAATGCAAAGTTCTGGATTGAAGATATAAAGTATATTGCTAAAAATTATAAAAATTCAGTTTATGGTGTTGTGAGTGCAAGAACGGGTGAAAATATTTCACCTGGTTTAAGTTTTGTGTGCAGAAAGATACTCAATGGATCAGGAAAACATGAGAATATTTCTTGATAATGGTAATTTTTACATAAAAAATGGGAATGAAATTTCAAAACTTATAAATGATGGTTTTAACATAAAAAGAAATGGAAGGATTGAGAAAATTGATGCTCTTTTTCTCCATGAATTCAGAAACGCAAAAATTTTTGAAAAAAATAATGAAGCATCCAGAGAGAATGTTATGAAACTTTTCACTGATGAAGAAATAAAAAAATACAAAATTTACAGTGATCTGAGAAACAGGGGTTATGTG
This sequence comes from Thermoplasmatota archaeon, assembly GCA_031961605.1. Lineage (GTDB taxonomy): Archaea > Thermoplasmatota > Thermoplasmata > Thermoplasmatales > ARK-15 > JAVRLH01. Next base: position 18,878 of record JAVRLH010000005.1, on the reverse strand, counting down.
ATAAAAATCAATGGATCATGGTTTATAAAAAATAAATTAAATGGAGAATTCGAGAAATTTTACATATTTAATGCAAAGGAAAATTTCAAACCGAACGTTTTTGAGGAAAAAAAAGGATTTATAGCTGTTTTTGATCCTTTACTTGAAACAAACTATTACAGTTTTTTCTTTGAGGATCCGGCGGGAGAATTCCAGGTAACATACGAAAATCCATATATGGATGAATTTGAAAAGGATGTAATTTGTGATTTATTGAAAAGGGGATGTTCAGTTAAATCCGGATTGAAATTTGGAACAGAATTTATTGTTTACTTGAAAAAGGAAGATAAGCATTCAAGGTACATGGTTAAAATTTACCTTGAGAGGATGGTATGGTTAGATATAACAGCATTGGTAAGGGTTTCACATGGTGTTAAAAAGATACTTCTCATAGCTTTTAAAGAAAATGGAATAAAGTATTTAGGGTTCAGTTGGATCAGGCCCTAATATTTTTTCCATAAAGTATGCATCCCTTGAGCCCCTGTAGGGGATTGTGTAATAATTTTTTATCACATCCTTGATTTTAAAACCCAGGGCATTGTAGAATTCAATTGCCCTTCTGTTTCTTCTTCTTACCTCAAGAACGATTTTTCTAAGTTTTTTATTTAAAGAAAATTCTTCAACAGCATTCATTAACGCTTTTCCTATACCTTTACCCTTTTTTGAGGGTAAAACAGCTATGGATTCAATATGTGCTGCATCACCTTCTACAAAAAATGTTACATAACCGTAGGGTTCTTTATTTTCATAAATGAACGTATATGAATTATCCCTTGTTAGCATGAACATTATTTCATCATCATTGTATGCAAGTCCATAAAACACTTTCTTTTCTATACTTTTTATTATTTTGAAATCATTTATGTTTCCGTATCTTATCATTGTAGTTTCATTGAAAACTTATATTAAAAACTTATACGAAAGTTTTTTAAAATAAAATATAATGATCAAACATGGATAAACCTTTGAACACAACATGCATACATTACAGGGATGGAGATTGCTATTTCGTTGTAAGCAATCCAACAAAATGCAAACTCTGCTTCAATTTCACAACCTTTGATCCTGAAGTTAAAAAGAAATATGGCATAACCGATCCTGTTGTCACATTATATTCAATTCTCAAGGAGGATAAGGTAATGCGTGCCATGTTCCCTGAAAGCGGTGATGCTGTTCAGACAACATTTGAAATCTAAATCCTAGGACCGATGAACTGCCAGAGTATGAGGAAAAGAATTATCAGGGATGTGGTAGCAACCGTTGCATTCACATACTGATTAAGTTTTTCCCTGTTAACCTTCATTTTTTCAGCAATTCCAGAGACCAGATCCCTGAAAACATAACCTCCATCCAAAGGTATCATGGGGAGAACATTTGTCAGTCCAAGCATTAAATTTAGCCAGAAGATCCAGTAAAATAGATTTAAAATTGGCCAGAATAGAAATGGCGAAAATGGTGTTTTGAAAATATAATTGAAGTAATCTGGAACAGGTGAAAAACCTAAGAATGGATAAGATATTAGAATCAAAATACCCTTTGTGAAACCATACTGAAAGGGGTTTGAAACATATGAAAGAATCGTGCCTGGATCTGAAAAAGTTGCATTCATGTACGATGCACCAACACCAAGGAAAGCCTTACCAATGAATGATGGATTGTTGTTTATTGGTGAATACTTTGCATAATAATCATATTTGTCAATCAGCGTAACATTAAAACTTTTCAATCCATTTGATGTAATGAACGTAATGTTAACCTTATCACCAGGCTTAGAGCTATTAATAATATCCATAAAGTTTGTCATATTTTTTATAACATGGTTGTTGATGCTTTCAACAATATAGCCTGGTTTAATGTTGGCATAATATGCAGGTGTATTTTGAAGAACAGATGTTATGTAAACACCGGCTATTGTTTCCCTTTGAACAATTTTTCCCGATTCAATCAATGTTAAATTTATGATCTTCCCCGGATCTATGTTCATTGAATCCAAAACACTTACATTTTTAATTGTTATATTATCAATTGAAAGAAGAATATCACCTGGTTTAAGGTTAACATTACCGCTGTACGTAACAACAGGATTGTTCATGGGAACACTTACCTGGGAGATCAAAAAGAAAAATAGAACAATGAAAATTATTGATACAACTATGTTTGATGATGGACCTGCAGAAAAAACCCTCATCCTTACACTTTTATCAGATTCCTGAAGCTCCTTTTCATTGGGCTCAACGAATGCACCAATAGGTATTATGAAAAATAGAGCTCCTATTGATTCTACGTTTATTTTATTCCTCAAAGATATAATACCATGGGAGAATTCATGAATGACTACAGCAACAACAATTGCAACAATTCCATATGTTATTGGTATTATAGGATTTATACCGGGTATGCCTAATGCAGTTAATGGTGATGGTGCACTAGATTTTGGTATTAATGGAACAAGTGTTGCTTCCCATACAAGTAATATTATTGTTAGGATCATTGTAACGATTGTTATGTAAATTGAAACAGTTCCAAAATATTTCCAGAAAACATTTTTTGATATTTTTTCTAAAAATTTTTTACCCCTTTCAGTTTTTAACATTACCGCAGGTCCGTAAAGCTGAAAATACTTATTTTTTTTACTTTTTACAAGAAATAAAATAATAATCCATATAAAAAGAATTATAATGAAAATTGTTAAATAATCCATGCTTACAGGTACCCTATTTTCTCAAGTTCCTTTTTTAGTTTGTTAACAGCCTCAAGTATTTCATCATCCTTTTTTGCTCCCGTGCACACAACCTTACCTGATCCAAACAGTAACAAAACTACCTTTGGTTCTTCCACTCTATAAACAAGTCCGGGGAACTGTTCAGGTTCATATTCAACATTTTCAAGGCCAAGTGACATTGCAATGTCAGTTAAATTCAGATCCACACCAAGATCGTAAACAGCAACAATGTTCTGAACTATTATTTCAGGTTTTTCATAAACATCAATTCCTGCCTTTCTCAACTTTGTTAGTATTGTGTTTATTGTTAAATGAACAGCATCAAGATCCTTTGCCCCCGTACAGTTAACCTTTCCGCTTCTGAATATCAATACTGCTGTCTTTGGCTCATGGAGACGGTAAATCAGACCTGGAAACTGTTCAGGTTCGTATTCGGATCCATCAAGTGCAAGAGCAATCCTGCTCAGATCCAGTTTATCAGCTATTGTTGTTGATGCAACTATGTTTTCAATGCTGATCTTATCTTTATCCATATGTACCACCTTTAAATATGTTATATTCATTTAGTATTTATACTTTCATTTTTTTTCCATACCTGCATTATAAGTCCTCCAAACATCTTCTTTTTTTCTTTAATTAGAAAAAAATTGTTGCTTTCAAAAATTTTTTTTAGTTTTGAATACTGAGGATAATCCAAAAATGTATAAAAAAGAGTTGAATATTCCCTAACCATCTTACCCTTTGTTACAAAGATTGATAGAATTATTGGATAGAAAAAAATGTAAATGTAGAATAAAAATTTTAGAATGATCGAATCCGGTTTACCAAGATCCACAAGAACGAAATATCCATTTTTTTCAAGAACCCTTGATATCTCCTTTCCTGCCTTTTCATGATCAATGGCATCCCTGAATGAAAATGCACAGGTAATTAGATCAAATGAACAATCATTAAAAGGAATATTTTCAAATTTTCCAATTACTTTTTCTCCATAGTTTACATTTTTTTTGAGAATACCAACGCTAGGATCCAGAAGAATAACGTTTTTTGGTTTAACCATTTTTATTGTTAATGATGCCATATCACCTGGTCCAGATCCCGCATCAAGGTACCTTTCACCTTTTAATCCATCCAGTGCCTCTTCCCTTAGGACCGTATCGTTTCCAAAGCTCATCAGTTTGTTCATCAACCTGTAATAGGGCTGAAGGTTCTCCAAACTTTCTTCTAAAATTTTCCATCTGTCCGTTCTCATTAAACTGTTTTACCCCCACCGTATATCCTCGGTATTTTTTCCTGATGAGAAATTATATAAACATCCTCATTTATGACAATTTCGTTTTCCATGGAAAACATGATATGATTTGATGAAATATCGTTTGCCTTACCAACATACCTGCCGAAATTGTTGTATATCTGGACCTTTGAATCTATGTTTAGAGATTCTTTAATTACTGGATTTTTTCTAACTTTTAATCTGATTGTCTCAGAAACCTGCAATGAATCTGGTATTGCAATTATCGAACCTTTCGGAACATCATCAGGGTTAACATTTTTCAATGCCACACCAACCCTTGTTCCATTCCCTGCACTTTCCTGATCAACATCCTGAACCTGTATTGATCTTATTTCACTCCTTTTCTTTGAGGGTAATATAACAACCTCTTCATGCCTCTTTATGGTTCCCTTTTTAACAAATCCAAGAGCAACTGTACCAACACCCTTCACAGGAAATGATTGATCAACTACAATGTAGCCATCACCAACATTTTCTTTTTCATTCAGTGATGAAAGAAAATCAAGGATCGATTCCATCCTCTTTTCAGCAAAACTGAATTTTTCAATTGGTGTATTTTTAACAATCCTCTTGAGTTTTTCTTGGTTTTCAGGTGATGTTAAAATAAGACCCTTTTCAAAGCCCATTGCATCTAGAAGAAGAATAATTTCACCAAGGTACTGGTCTATCTCATTCACCTCAATAATTGGTATATCTGCAACAGTTGCAGGATTTATCAATGATGAAATTTTTTCAGGGAACCTTGTTGGTCTGAGGAATGTGAAAACGTTATCACCATCCTTTCTATGGAAATATTTCAGATCGTTTTCCGATGATTCCTTTGCTATCTTTTTCAATAACTCTTCATCCACAATCGAAAGAAATGTGTAATGCATGATGATTCAATAATTAAAATAAAATAAAAAATTTTCCCTTATAGGGAATCAATTGATGTATCCAGACCTGATAGCTTTGCAGCCTTTTTCATTTCCGTCAATGATGCTTTTTCATCAAGTATGTACGGACTTTTCACACCCGTCAGAACAACAAGAACCTTTACATAATTCTCCAGGGTTGGGTCTATTGATGCTCCCCATATGAGCTTTGCCATTGGATTTATCTGTTTCTGTATTAGTTCAGCCGCTTTCTGTGCCTCCATTACGCTCATGTTCGGATCTCCAACGATCCTTACAAGCGCTCCCTTTGCTTGATGTATATCCGCTTCAATCAATGGTGAATTTATTGCATCGTTGACAGCTTCTTCAACCCTGCCAGTTGAATTTTCCGATTCTCCAATTCCGATCATTGCAACACCACCATTTGCCATGACTGTCTTTATATCAGCATAATCAATGTTCACAAGACCTGGTTTTGTTATTATTTCTGTTAAACCCTTCAATGCTTCCATTAAAACCTCATCGGCAACCTTGAATGCCTGGTCAAGTGGTAGCCTTGGTACGAGCTGTAGAAGCTTATCATTGGGTATAACTATTGTTGTGTCACAGAATTTCTTTAACCTATCAAGTCCGTATAAAGCCTGTTCCATTCTCACCTTTCCTTCAGCAGAGAATGGTAATGTAACTATGCCAATCACAAGTGTACCTGGATTTACTTCCTTTGCAACCTGAGCAACGTATGGAGCGGAACCTGTTCCCGTTCCACCTCCCATGCCCGCTGTTACAAAAACAATGTCAGACCTCTGTAAAACATTTCTCAGATCTTCATCCGTTTCTCTTGCAGCTTCCTCACCAATCTTTGGATCTGCGCCTGCGCCCAGACCCCTTGTTAGCCTTTTCCCAATCAGTATTTTTCTGTTCGCCTTAACATGTAAAAGATGAGGTGCATCAGTGTTAACAGCAATAAGGGTGGCACCAAATACACCGGATTCACTCAACCTGTTTATTGTGTTCGATCCCCCACCACCACATCCTATGATCTTTATATTTACCTTCAACTGTTCAACAATTTTTCTAAGTTCCTCTTCATCTGGTGAAACTATTTCCGCTGCCTGCTGAGTGTTCTGCTGTGTTGTTGTTACAGGTGTTGGATTTGTTTTATCAGGATCGTAACCAAGGGCATCCTTTATTAAGCTTTTCATTTTATCACCCTCCAGTCATATTTTCGTCAGACAAAGTATTAATTAGCATTATTTAAACTTTTCTACTTATTTACCAAATTTCGAAAAGTTATTTAACATTGAAGAACTTTATCTCCATGATCTTTGGAAAATTAGTTGCAGCATGGAACAACACATTCGCATATTATTCAAAGTTTATATTTTCAATAGTTTTTATGGGTTTTGGTGTTTTTATTTCGGTAATATCATTCATTTCACTTACAACAACACTTTAATCATGATTTTAATTGTCTTTTTCATTGGATTTTATAAAAGCACTTCTGGAACAGAGGGAAAAAATACAATAAATGCAAAACTCTTTGAATTCTGCTATTTTGGATCTGATGTCCCCTTTGATCTTAAAAACGTTAGAATAGTTCTCAAAAATAAACCAAAACTTCTTGTTATAAGATTTTCATACTATTTTTCACCACCCAATACATTCATATCCCTGCAGAACCCATGGTCTGGCTGGAACATCATGCTCATTGATAGATCCTTAAAAAATGGTTTTGCTTGGGGGCCTGAATTTTCAACAGTGAACTACATAAAGAAAGATCATCTTTTTCTTGCATCGTGATAAAAAGATTCAGGAAATTAGGTCTTGAAGTGAAATATGTTACACTTGATCCTCAATACATGGACATTTTTTTGGATGAATTGAAGAAGAACATGGATTTCAATTCAAGCCTGAAAGAAATTATTAAGAGAATAAACATAAGGGATGATGGGAAATTTGATGAAATTCCAAAGGATTATCATGAAGTACCAGATAAAATTGAAAAAGTTAATGTAAATGTTAGATATGAGGATATATACCCAACTTTTCTCAAGTAATGCCACCGTAGCTCAGCAGGTAGAGCGGCTGATTCGTAATCAGCAGGTCGGGGGTTCGAAACCCTCCGGTGGCTTTATTTAATTATTTCATAAAGGTTCATTTTTTTATCAACAAATATCCTTTCATCCATTGTTTTTAACTTTTCAGAAACGATAGGCTTGAATTCCATTTTTTCCATTATGTCCTTATCAATATCAATACCAGGAGCAATTTCCTCAAGTATCAAACCCTTTTTGCTGAGAGAAAAAACTGCCCTTTCTGTTATATATTTAATTCTCTTTTTTTCCTTAACAGCTATTTCACCGTTGAAATAGATCTTTTTAACATTCTTAACAAATTTAACAATATTTCCATCCTTTTCTATTACCAATTTTTTATCTTTTACATTTATTATTTTATCCCCCCCATTGAAAAATCCTGAAAAGTACACTACCTGAACACCGTTTGAAATATCGGTGAATCCTCCTGGACCTGGTAAAACATTTTCACTGTATGCAGGATTAACATTACCCTTTTTATCAACCTCAAGAAAACCAAGTGTTGTTACATCAGCTATACCACCCTCATATATGGAGAATTGATCAGGTTCAGGTATTATTGCAAATGGACCTATTGAAAGACCAAAATCGTTACCCTTTAATGCTATTCCACCCCATGGCCCAGATTCAACTGTTGTGTAAATTTTATCCATTATATTTTCATATTCCAGTATTTCCGTTATTTCTGATGGCATTCCTGTACCAAAATTTGCTATTATTGACCTTTTCAATTCTTTAACCAAATTCGCAAGTTCCAAAGCTACCCTTCTTTTTATAACTGTTCTTGAATCAAGGATCATGCTTACAGTTTTTGATTTTATAGATGGAACAATTTGGCCAGATACCCTTGGATCGTAATGGAACGTCCATCCCTGTGGACTGTATTCCCTTGGCGCCTGAACAACATAATCTATCAAAGGCCCCGGAACATGGACATTTTTTGGTTTTATGGACCCATTTTTAACAATTTCCTCAACCTGTGCGAAAACAATTCCTCCTGGTTTTGATCTTGCTGCAAGAGAAATACCAAGAACATCACCATAAATACCCTCATTATCCATGGACATATTACCAATTTCATCAGCATATGTTCCTCTTATAAATGCAACATTTGGCTTTGGTGCCCTGTAAAGTAAATATTCCTCCCCATCAATTTTCATTATTTCCGCAAAGCATCTTTTTCTTTCTTTTGCAAGATCGTTCATGAAAGAATTATCGTACCTTGGATCATGGAATGTTCCAATTCCTATTTTTGTCAAAACCCCTGGCCTTCCGGATCCAATTTCCCTGAAAAACCATGACGCAATCCCTATGCTGAAGGAATAAACATCAAAATAGTTTTCCATGGCAATTTTTTGCAAATATTCGGATCTGAAAAGGTATGGCATTAACATGCCTGATATGAATTCCTTATTTTTATTTTCATAGATCCATTTCGAAATTTTATCCAACCCAGTTCCAGGAACACCTGGAAATGCATCAGTCTCAATGAAAATATTCTTTGGATGTTTGTATTCTATGTAACTCTCAAGTAATTTGTCAATTAGGAAAAGGGGTGTATTTGTGTTGTTGAATCCAGATATGGCAATAACGGATCCATCCGATATTTCTTTAATTTTTTCCATAACACTATTTTTTGAAAGGATCATGGATGGTTATAATATTGTTTAATTAAGCATTTTTCTTTTCAATTAAGAAATGTTTATATAGGAGAAAAATTATTAATAAAATCATGCAACAGTTAATGAAAAAGGAGAAGGGTGTTTCCGAAGTAATTGGTACACTTTTGATATTGGCAATTACTGTTACTTTATTTTCAAGTGTATTTTATTACGTTTCTACAATGCCAGCACCAACACCCCAGGTTTATTCCTCATTCTCATACAATTATAATATTAATACAAATTCAACCTTGAATTTAACGATTACAAACACCGGTGGACAGCCATTGATGCTTTATTCCACTGAATTAATGTTAGTTTTCCAGAATAACACAGGATCTAAAGTTGTAACTCATATGCTTTCTGAAAAAAACTTTTCATCTCAGATCAACAGTACTTATTTTGGTGTAAATAAAAAATTCACATACCATTCCTGGTGGGATAATGTTAGGGGAATAACGTATCTAACAACAATCTATGTATATTTAATTGACAAACAGAATTCGCAGGTTGTCTGGTACACGGTTCTACAGGGATCTTTACCAATAGTAAAGGTTGTGGGTTTCTCATATTCTCCATCACCTTTAAAGGCAAATACAACGCAGACAGTCAATTTTAATGCATTTGTTATATACAACCAGAACAATAAAGTTTTGCCAAATGTCACTCTTACTATTGTTGGATTTAAGCCAATAAAATTGTTATATTCATCACCCATGGTATTTTCAGGGAACAAAATTTTGACTCTGAACACAGGTATCTATACCGTTTATGTTAATGCAACCTTTAATAATACACAATCATCATATAAAGGGATAATAAATGTTGTTTCGAGTTATTCATCAGCAATACTTGAAGTAACATCCATATCATTTACCAATCCAGATCCAGTCCATGGAACAAACGATGGAATTACTGTTACCGTTTACAGTACATCCCCATACACTGAAAAATTTAACCTTACATACTATGACATATTCAGGGGTAAAACAACACTAATGCAAATAAGTACAGGTAATCCATCAGCAAATTTCACCATTGCTCCATTCACATCAATTATGATAACAGCAACATGGTTAAATGTTGGTGGATCAGGGGCCGCTTCTGGTTTACATAATATAACAGTTAATATTTCTTTGTCAAAAGATTCACCACCGGTAACAGTTCAGGGTTTGTCAACAAATATAACCGTTTTACCAAAAATCCTTCTTATTGATGATGAAAATGTTCCTGTAAATTCACCATCAAGTGTTTTTAATTTCTATTCAAGTATGTTCCAATACATAGATTATCCTGTTGATACGGAAGTTGTTGGTTATAATCAAATTCCCTCCGTATCAGGATACGATCTTGTAATATGGATAACAGGCTATTCTCCTTCGGGCATATCCCAACTGCAGGCCCAAGAAATAAATAATTTTGTTAATAATGGTACATCTTTACTCCTGATAAGTTCAAGTTATTACACTTACAGGAACCTCGGCTGGACAGGCTTTTCATTTTATCCTACAACATTTAATTATGGATACGTTTATTTCTCAAAAATTGGAAATTATAATATAAATATGAATGGTAATGTTACAAACAGTTTAAATGCTACTTATTTTACACCATCATATTCCTATAGTGCATTTGCTTATTATAACAATATATCCAATCAAATAACAGGCATATATTCACAATTTTCAAGTGGTGCAAGGGTAGTTTTACTTGGATTTGAGTTTTCAACATTATATGTTTACCAGCAGGATCTTATAATGAACAAAATAATGCTCTGGCTATCTAACATAACAATAAGAACTGGGAACGATTTAGCATTGTTGGATATGAGGGTATCGAATCCAAATCCCTTGTTTATGGAACCTGTGAACCTTACATTTTATGTGGCAAATTTTTCACCAGTAAATTTAACAAACATTGATCTTGAGGTTTTGATAGACAATCAACCAATAAATGGTCAGCCTCTTTATCACATTAATTATATACCGGGCAATGGAAGTTATGTACCAGTGAATGTAACCTGGATCGCAGGATCACCTGGCCCTCATACTGTATTTGCATACGTAAACCCATATCACACAATACAGGAAGTAAATTACAATAACAATGGCCTTCCACCTACGGTTTTGAAAGTATTAAATGTAAGATTCTCAACACTGGTTGTTTGGATACATTCTAATGGCGATAATAACAATATTACATCTGTTACAAACACATTGAATAATTTTGGTGTATCATATGTATTTTTAAATTATAATATAAATAATCCACCAAGTATCACACCTACTTCAAAATACAATTTCCTGGATTATAACCTTGTAATCCTTGATTTCAACAGATCCCTTTCTTCATACACATTAGGATACGATCAAAATCTTGCCTATGCCATAACTTCTTATTTAAACAACATAAATGCAACAAAATATCCCTATTCCATGCTCTTTCTAGGGGAATATGCAGTTTATGAAATAAGCACGGACAAGATCATACAGAGTGATTTACAAATTTCTCCTGCCTACTTATATTCTGTTTCACCCTTTATAGAATATCTCTATGGAAATAACGGCAACAACCAGAATTTGAACCTTGGATTCTTTGGAGCAAATGTGACAAGAGGGTATGGAATTGTGTATGAATTCCACCATGAACTTACAACATTAACATGCGAAAATCCCTATTCTATAAATATTTTAATGAATTCAGGTAATAGTTATGCAGTATTGGAAAATAGATCTTCAATAATGGTGGGTGTTGTTCCACTAAGCCTGGAAAATGTTGCAGGAATAATCCAGAACCATACACAGCAGTTTGGACCACAATATGGATCAATATCAGCAAAATATTTGCTTATGTTAAATCTTCTCGGTTCCTTCCATTATACGGTTAACAAAGCGATACCTGAAGTTCTCGGTGTTGACATGGGTATAAGTTCAAACATGGTCATGGTAAATCAGTATTATGTTATATCGGGCATCGTTAGGAACCTTGGTAATCAACCATATTCAGCTATCGTGAACGCTTATGATGGTTCACAGTTGTTCAACACCCAGACTGTTTATGTGCCGGCATTATCCGCAGTTCCAATTAAATTCATATGGCAACCGCAGTATGCGGCCCCGCCATCAAATCCCAGAGAAATTAGATTTGTGATCTCAAATATAAATGTTCCTGAATTTACCTTGCCATCAGGCTATCAGCCATTCAATTTTCTTAAAGAAGGTTTGGTTAGTACTCCCGTCTATGTTTTCTACGATAATTTTTCAACAACAAATTATTTCTCATCTGAAAACATTGTTTGGGGATTCAGCGGTGTTAATTACTATGGAACAGATACGCTTTATTCAGGGGAACCATTAAGTGTTTTCGGTCCTGTAAACTCATTATTTTCCACACCGCCAGATAATACCTATTGGTTCTGGACCAATGAATTTTCCACACCCTCAGGCGGTTATGCTTTAGGAACAAGCTATTCACTTGTAGGATATTCGTGGTCGTGGTATTATTGGGGGTGGGTTTCTAATTGGAACAACACATATGGCTATGATACTGTTACAACTACAACTTTATCTATTCAGGGATCACAATTTGCTTATCTGGACATGGATGCTGAATTTGAACTCTCCAATGGTGGCGAGGGTGTAATTGTTTTTGCATCTCCTGATGGAGGTGCCAATTGGTACTGGATCTCACCAACAATAGGTTATCCTGGGAATGTTTACGTTGGTAGTAGCGGAAATGGGGATAATATTTTTCCTTCTAATTATTACTATCCAAATAATGGTGCATCTTTAGTTCCGGCATTCACAACAGTATCAGGCGGTGAATATTTAAGATGGGTACATTATACTTTCAATCTTTCTCAGGCTATGGCTGCCTGGGGTATACCTTTATCAAGCACAAGTTCTGTAAGTATAAGCTTTGTGTTGGTTCTTGCTTTAGATGGTTATACCACTTATATTCCAGACATTTACGGTAATGACTTCTTTGTTATGGATAATGTTAAAATATCAGAGGTTGGCACTACAACAGGTAATTTGTATGGTGATGTTTGGGGAAGTAGCTATGATCCGAGCGTTGGGTATTATATGTATAATTATATGTATCCCTATAAAATGGACGAACTTGTTTCCGTACCAATATCCTTCAATAATTTACTATGGGCAAAAATGGATTTCTTAACAGAATATAATATATGGGCTCGTTTCTCTTATGCTGCAGATGTTACGGATGTACCAAATGGTTTTAATTTATATGTTGGAACATTGAATCCCAATAGTGGTATAACCTGGTCTCAGTTGGACACAAGATGGGCAGGTGAGGCAGGCGTTGTATATCCGTGGACATGGGCATCCACCATTACAAGTGTTTATTATTCACCTAGCTATGCATTCCATCAGATTGGAAGTGATATAAATCTCACAGGATTTGTAGGAAATGCAATATACTTAAAATTTTTAGTTCATGGCGATTTCCCAACAGATCCTTCTACAGGTGAAGGTTACCATGGTTGGTTTGGATTAGTTGAACAAACTAGTGGCCCCGACTGGGTTGCTTTAACAGATGTGATCATAATCGGTTACAGTCCCATAGGCGTTGTATCTGTACAATCCGTTTGGTTTTAATTAAAATTTTTTAATATTTTTTAGATTTTTTAAATGACTTATGAGAAAAGTATTTCTATAAATTTTTTATTTGATTTATTCATGGTAAATATTGGAATAATTGGTGGATCAGGTATACATGAAATTTTTGAAGAGAAGGAGAGAAAAGTGGTTCACACACCATATGGATCTCCATCTGATGATATTGTGATAGGAGAAATATCAGGTATTGAGATAGCATTTTTGCAGAGGCATGGAAAGGGACATAAAATTCCACCACACAGAATAAATTACAGGGCAAACATTTATGCATTGCATAGCATTGGTGTTGAAAAGATCATAGGTGTTAGCGCTGTTGGATCATTAAAGGAAAACATTAAACCAGGGGATCTTGCAATAGTTTCCCAGTTCATAGATTTCACTAAAAAAAGAGAATACACATTTTATGATGGACCAAAGGTTGTTCACATATCCATGGCGGATCCCTTTTCCGAAGATATTAACAACATTTTGTACAACAGGGCTATGAATCTTGGATACAGAATACACAGAGATGTTACATATATTTGTATTGAAGGACCAAGATTTTCAACAAGGGCAGAATCAAGGATGTTCAGAAATTTTGCGGACATAATTGGCATGACACTTGTACCTGAAATTAATTTAGCAAGGGAACTTGGTATATGTTACAGTACTTTAGCCACAGTAACGGATTACGATGTATGGGCGGAAAAACCTGTAACAGCTGAAGAAGTTATAAGAGTAATGGCTGAGAATGAATTCAAGGTGAAGGAAATACTGAAAAGATCAATGAATGAAATTGAAAAAATTGATGCAAAAAAATGTAAAAAAGTTCTTGAGGAAGCAGGTTTATAAAAAAATTTAGAGCTTACTTGGTTCTGTAAGCTCCAGAATTTTGTTTATTTTTTCTGCAAGGCTCTTTATCATATCATCGTTGAGTGCATCGAGTAAAGCTGAAAGCATTGTAAGCAGGTCAATGAGTTTATCAACTGTTCCATTTGCAATTAGCTGTAATAGTTTTTCTATTATGTCTCCAATAGTTTCTGCATCAAGCAATCCCTGTTTATTAAGTTCAACGAGTTTTTCAAGTAATGCAAGAAGTTTTGGTACATTCTGTGCCAGAAGTTCCCTTACAGATTCTGAATTAAGTATGTTTATGAGAACTGGTACGAGCTCAAGCAAATCCATAAGTGTATTCACTGCTCCGCTCTGTAACAAATCTCCTACCTTATCCAGCAATTTATTTATATCCTCAAGTTTAATGATGCCCTTCTTCTCCATTTCAAAGATCTTATCAAGTAAAACAATAAGCTTTGGTGCATAATTCAATAGTTCATCAAGTATTCCCCTCTTCTGTAAATCTATGACAAGATCAAGGAGTTTCTGCAATGTTCCCTCCTGAAGCATTTTAACCAAAGATTCCAGTGTTCTGTCAAGAAGATTTCCTTCCAAAAGTTTCTTTAATGTTCCTTTTTCAGATATATCAGAGACCTTATAATAAAGTTTGTCTATTGTCTGATCCTTCTGCATTATTTCAAGTACAGCAAGTAATTTATCCAGTGTTCCCTGTTCTTGTAATTCAACAACTTTCTTAAGTAATCTGAAAAGTTCATCCCTCTGAACAATATCAAGAAGTTCAAGTACACCATGCTTTCCATGCTTTGTATCGGGTTTTACCTTTTTTGTTTCAGCCATTTTTATCACCTCATAACTCCGCCTTAATGGTCATACCCCAGTATAGCTCATTATATGCAATTTTCATCCATTTTGCATATTTTGATGGTAATGATACTGTTGGCGGATGATAGTAATCCATATAGAGATATCCTGCTTTATCCTCAGCTGTCAATATGAAACAATATGCCGCACCGTTGTATTTATAAACATTGCCCGTTCCCTTAATTCTGGCAATAATATTTTTTGCAACAACATTTGCCTGGTATTCAGCTGATGATCCTGCCTTTGGAACGCTTGGCCTATCTGTTACATCACCCAGAGTACCAATGTTGTTATATCCTTTTACCAAGAATGTATAGGGATCGCCCTCTATCCATGGACCAAAGCCAGACTCTTTAATAACATCAGGCGACTTATGTGGCGGTATTGATATGAGAAGATCATACTTTACCTCAATACCCTCTTTGGAATAAACAACTTTTTTCTCTGGATCTATCTTTGTAGGATTGAATGGTGAAGTAACCTTTATTCCTCTTTCATCCATCCATTTCTTCCCTATTGGACTAATCATGGGATGCTGGTGTGTTCCCTGTATCGGGAATAAATATTCAAATGTTACATTTTTCTTTTCTTTCTTGAACCTATCGTGCAGGGCAAAAATAATTTCGTATTGAGCAACAGGGCATTTGTATGGAAATCCACTTACCTCAACCACTATTTTTCCAGATTCAAATTTATTCAATGCATCCCTTAGCCTTATTGATTCTTCAAGGGTGAAGAAAGAATATGCGCCCTCCCTGAAACCAGGAATTGCATCGTAATCAGGTACAGATCCAAGAGCTATTACAAGAAAATCGTATTTCCATTCCGTTCCATCCTTTGTCAAAACTTTGTTTTCATTTGGAATTATTTTCACAACTTCTCCCCTTTCACCATAGTAGAATTGAATTCTGTTATCAAGAAGATCCCTTTCCTTCCTTACAAAATGTTCAGGTTCTTCCTCTCCAAGTGCAACAAAGATATAACCTGGCTGATAATAGTGATATTCACTTTTGTCAAGGACTACGATTTCCAGTTCCCCCCTTTCAATCATGTCACCAAGACCTGCAGCAATCTTGTTAGCCACTATACTACCGGCAGCACCGCCACCCAATATTAGGATCCTCATAATCAATCACTTAAAATGGTAATGAAAAATGAATATATTAATTTAATTTAGATTCACCAAAGGTTTTTTTAGGAAAAAATTATAGCATGAACGATGGATCAGATTGAGTGGGTAAAATCAAAATTCAGGGAATATTACTCAAAGAATAGAATAATTTTACCAGCAAGGTTTTCAAACAGAGAATATGGTTTTACACAGTTTGGAAAAGATGGTATGATAAGGCATTTAAAATTCTCATCAGAGAATGAAATAATGAATTTCATGGTAAAAAATGTTCCATCACATTCTTACTATTCTTCAGCCTATTATAAAAAACCGGATGCACAGAAAATGGAGGAAAAAGAATGGCTTGGAGCGGATTTAATTTTTGATCTTGATGCAGACCATATTGTATCTGGCGAAACAACATATGAAAACATGCTGGGCATTGTTAAAAAGGAAACTAAAAAATTGATTGAGAATTTTCTTTTATCGGATTTTGGCTTTGATGAAAAAGATCTTGAAATTGTTTTTTCTGGTGGAAGGGGTTACCATATACATGTTAGAAATGAAAAAATCTATTCATTAAAAAGTGATGAGAGAAGGGAATTGGTAAGTTACATAACAGCATCAAACATGGATTTCATGGATCTAATAAATATTAAGCCGGAGGGGGAGAAAAAGTTTGTTGAAAATTATTTTCTCTATCCTGAGGATTATGGTGGATGGTTTTCAAAATTTTCAAAATCATTTAATGATGTTATAAAAAATCTTGTTGATCTTTATGATTCAGGAAAAATACAGGAATTGGAAAAATTGTTATCTGATTCAGGCATAAAAAATAAAAAAAGATTCATAGAAAACATTTTTTTAAAAAAAGTTTCAGAAAAAAGGATTGCTGATTTAATTCTTGATAGATCCAATGAGAAAAGGTTGAATTACCTTGATGAGAAAACAAGGGAAGATCTTTTAAAAATTGTTTTTAATTTTTCATCAATAAATTTGAAGGGTGAGACGGATGAACCCGTAACAACAGATATTCACAGACTAATTAGGTTACCCGGATCACTTCATGGTAAAACAGGATTCATAGTTAAACCTGTGGAACTGAAAAATTTTGATGATTTTGATCCTTTAAATGATGCAATATATTCATTTTTTACCAGCAACCTTGTTAAAGTAAATGTAAAAAAACCATTCACTTTAAAGGCCCTGGATAAAATTTACAGTTACAAAGAAGGTGAGGATGAAATGCCGGAATTCCTTGCAATATTTTCAATTTTGAGGGGTATTGCGGATCTTATTGATAAATAAAGAGTGTTTAAAAAAATATATAAATATGGTTGCCATCCAAGTTTAAGTGATAACATATGGGAGCAATAAGACCTGCTGTAATTAAAAGGGTTGCAAGGGAACTTGTTGAAAAGTATGGTGATAAATTTAGTGGAGACTTTGAAAACAATAAGAAACTTGTGGCTGAATTAACAAACGTTCAGACAAAGAGATTAAGGAACATACTTGCTGGATACGTAACAAGGTACTGGAAAATAAAACACACTGAACATAAAAAGACTGAAGAAGTTGAAGAGGAATCATAATTTAACAATCGAGCCCCATTTACCCAGTGAAATGTGCAGTCCAAATTTATCAATTTTCACATAGGAATTTATTATTTTTATTCTATCACCCTTACCTATCTTAAAATTTTCAATTTCATCGTTCCATAGGTTCAATTCAGCACTACCTGTTTCATCGCTGATTTTTATTTTCCTGAGTTTTAATTCCCTGTCATTTTTCTTAATAACATTATCTTCAATTTCATCAACGTTTGCATAAATTGATACAATAACATCATCTATCAAATCTTTAATTTTTACCCAGTTTCCAGGGTTCCTTCCAAGCTCATCAACTATCATGTAGGCAATTGCCTCATCATCTAAAAGATCGTTGTACATCTTTTTTCTTTCATTTATTTCTGCAATGAATCTATCCTTTGTCATTAGATCCTTAACGAGATCATAAAGATAGTCAATATCCATGGTTTTTCAAAAAAGAAGATTGGATAAAAATTTTATGATTTTATTAGAGCCATAAGAACCGTTATGTTCATATAGATCATATAAATTGCTACGAGAATTATAATGATTGCAAATATTTTTGTTAGAGTTCTTTTTGGCACTGAATGTGCAAAGAATGCACCTATCCATCCACCTGCAATACCACCGATTATGTAGAGAACTGAAATAATTATGTTCAGATCACCACTAATTGCATACCTTATTGCTGTTGTTAATCCAAAAAATCCAACAGAAATTAGTGATGTTCCAATGGCCTGAAGAATGTTTAGACCTGCTGAATAAATTAAGCCGGGAACGATGAGAAAACCGCCACCAATACCGAAGTATCCGGATGCAAAACCAACTAAAAGGCCGTAAAATGCTATTTTAAAATTTGATTTTTTTTATTTCAGGTTTTGCGGATGTTTCAACACATTTTCTTCTCAGCATTAATATTGCTATCACAATCATCAGTATTGCGAATATAAACAAAAGATCCTTTCCTGGTGTTAACAATCCCATTTCTGTTCCAAACAAAACACCAATTATACCGAAGACACTGAAAAATGATCCTATTTTGAAATTAACCCTTAACTCAGCTCTTTTTACGGTATAGATGTGTATATTATTTTCTACGAATAATCTTTAGATAGGTATTTTACCAGTTCTGATTAACAATATGGTCATA
>JAVRLH010000004.1:0-31006 GCA_031961605.1 Thermoplasmatota archaeon | reverse complement strand
TCCCTCACTTTTTTTATCACTGTTAATGGATGAACAGGAATTCTGTCCTCAGCCTGTTTCATATACTCTTCAATCCACTGCCTTTCAAGATCCTTGTAATAGATATTCTTTCCCAGTTCTTTTGCCCTTCCTGTTCTTTCCTTAACAATATCAAGAATCATCTTCAGGGATAATTTTGCATCACCAACACCACCAATTTCCACAGGTCTATTCAATGAAATATTTTCAGCTGAAGAATCTATCTGAACAAATTTCTGTTTACCAACTTCACCCCAGATCGGTGGTCTGCCAAAGAAATCAAGATCACCCAGTTTTGAACCAATCAAAAAAACAAGATCAGCTTCTGTTTGTGCTGCAAGCGCTCCATAACTGTTTGGTATCAGGCACAATGGATGATCCTCCGGGATTGATCCCCTGCCCGATATTGATGTAACAACAGGTATCTGTAAATATTCAGCAAGTTCAATTAACTCCTTTGATGCATTGGATCTTATCACACCTCCTCCAGCATGTATGATTGGTTTTTCAGCTTTAACCAGCAAATCTGCAATTTTTTCAAGAACTTTTATATCAGGCAAGGATCCTGAAGGCATGTAATTCTCCCTTGATGGTATTTCAATATAATCATCCACAACCTTATGCAAAACATCTGAAGCTATGTCAATGTGCACTGGTCCAGGTTTTTCTGTAAATGCTATCCTGATTGCTCTCTGTGTGATTTCAACAATCCTGTTCACATCACTTATGTATGCATTCCATTTTGTTATTGCCTTAAAAAGTGTTATTTGGTCCAGAGCCTGCATGGATCCATGGTCAGGGTATGATCTGAAAGTTTGGTTCTGTGCAGTTATAACAAGCAAAGGTATGTTTTCAGCATATGCAGGATAAACACCTCCAACAAGGTTTGCAGCTCCAGGTCCAACAGTTCCAACAACAACACCAATTTTGCCTGTTACCCTTGCATAACCATCCGCAGCATGTGCTGCGTTTGCCTCATGGTGGAATGTTATGAATTTAATTTCACTGCTGTACAATGCATTCAAAAACGGGTATAGCTGATCCCCTGGTACACCAAAGACATAATTCACCCCTTCTTTCTCGAGGACTCTTTTCAAAATCTCTCCGCCTGTTATCTTTGCCATAGCATAACAAATATTTTGATTTTATTTAAATTTAACCAAATGCCCTGATGAAAATTTCCCTTATATCATCCATGGAAACAAAGAATGGATTGAAGGCAAGTTCACTGTCCATTGCAGCTTTTTCAACCATTTCATCCAATTTTTCAAGGTAAACTTTTTCCTCTATGTTTAAATCTTTAATCCTTATTGGCTGTTTTATTTCCCGGAAGAATTCAAATATTTTTTCAACAAGTTCATTAACATCTTTAATATCAAGGATCCTTGCTATCCTTTCATACTTTTCCCTTGTTTCCTCATGTTTTGAATTGAACTCAATAACGTAGGGCAAGAACAATCCAACAGATGTACCATGCATGATATGGAATGTTGATCCAAAACTGTGACCCAAACAGTGAACCAGACCGGATCCACTGTTTGAAAATGCCAATCCTGCCATTATTGAGGCAATTGTGAGATTTTCCCTTGCATTGTCATTATTGTTCATAGCATCTCTTATATTATCATATACTATTTTGATTGATTTTTCTGCGAGGGCATCACTTAAAATACTTGATGTGTTTGAAACTATTGCCTCAATTGCTGTTACAAATGCATCAACCCCCGTGGATCTTATCAAATCTACATTCCTCGGCATGATTTCAGGATCAACTATATCAATCAATGGAACAAGTGAATAATTACCCATTGGCAGCTTTCTATCTTTATCGGATAAAACAACGGCAAACGATACATCGCTTCCGCTGAATGTTGTTGGAATTGTTATCAATTTTATTTTCAATTTAATATTTTCGAACGGATTCAATTCTCTAAGATTATAATCAGGATAAGAAAATTTCAAAGCAAGGGATTTTGAAAAATCTATAACGCTTCCTCCACCCATGGCAATGATCGCATCAAAATTTTTCTCTTTAAGATCATAAAATGCCTTCTCAATATCATCAACTGAAGGTTCAGGCTTCACATTTTTAAATACTGAAAATTTTTCCAATTTTAATTTTTTACCGAGCAAATTGTAAAGAAAATTATCGCTCACAACCAAAGCATTATCAATATTTTCCTTATCAAGAATTTCAGAAAGATCATTTAAAATTCCGCTCTGAATTATTATCTTTCTTGGAAAACTGAAAACAACCATGTTTGAAAATATTATTAGCGAATATTTAAATCATGCTCCCGCCGGGATTTGAACCCGGGTCGAGGGAGTGAGAGTCCCTTATGCTTGGCCGGACTACACCACGGGAGCGATGAGATTAAGTTTTTGTTAATCATAAATTTTTCTTTTTTTGTTAAATTTTATGCTAATTGCAAACAGGTTTCAGGAAATATTTATATATTTTCTTTTTGTAATGTTATGATGCTTCAAAGAGGTATCAATCATGCCAATAATAACTGAGATTACACCGCCCGAATCGCATATTGTAATTGTTGAAGATCTAGCCAGGGCTATAAGGAACGGTATTGGTACCGAGAAAAAAATGAGCATTGATGAGGCTTTGCAAATAGCACAGCATGTTTTGAATTTTTTCGGTTTTGAGGAAAGGATCATTGATAATTATCTTGAACCCGATGATCGCGGTCTATTTTACATGCTTGAAGAAATTGGAATACTTTTACCTGAAAGGGAAGAAACAACACTCTTTGATGGTAGAGAATGGCGAATCCACTACTGGGTTGTTAATTACAGAAGGATTCAATCTTTACAGTCATACGAGCAAACTTATGAAAAGGACGAAAATATTGAGAATGTTTATAAAGAATTGCCTGATGAATTCTGGTCAAGGGGCGTTGGTGAATAGATGCATATTGCAATTGTTATCGAGGATCAATGCCACTTCAAGAAATGCAACCATGAATGTCAGTTCTACTGCCCACCACAGAGGATGGGAGAGAAGGTTGTTGAATTTGGTGAGAATGGTTTTCCAAGAATATCTGAAACATTGTGCATTGGCTGCGGCATATGTGCTCATAAATGCCCTTACAATGCAATAAAAATTATCAACCTTCCAGATGAAATGAAGGAAGAAACAATTCATCAATACGGTGAAAATTCCTTCAGACTCTACAGGTTACCTGCAATAAAAAAGGGTGAAACAATAGGAATTTTAGGAAGAAACGGAATTGGAAAATCAACAACTGTGAACATTCTTTCTGGCATTATCATTCCAAACTTTGGAAACTTTGAAAAGCAAGGAGATAAGGATAACGTTATTGCACATTTCAGGGGAACTGTTTACGGATCTTATTTTAAAGATCTTTATGCGGGAAAAATAAAAATTGCATACAAGCCGCAATATGTTGACAGCATTCCCAAGCTTTATAAGGGAAAGGTTAAGGATTACATTGGATCCATACAGGGTAAAAATAAAGATTCAATCATTGTATCCATGAACATTGAAAAAATCATGGAAAGAAATGTTGAAGATCTTTCTGGTGGTGAATTACAGACACTTGCAATCTCAGTAACACTTATGAAAGATGCGGATCTCTACTTCTTTGATGAACCATCATCATACCTTGATATAAAACAGAGGCTGGAATTTGCAAAAATAATAAAGGATCTATCAAAGAAGGCACGGGTTTATGTTGTTGAGCATGATCTGGCTATTATGGATTTTCTTGCGGATACTATTCACATTGTTTATGGTTCCGAAGGGGCATATGGTATAATTTCAAAACCATTAACATCAAGCCATGCAATAAATTCATATTTAAGTGGATTTCTCAAGGAAGAAAATGTAAGAATAAGGGACTGGGAGATAAAATTCATTGTTCATCCACCAACCATTGACAAAACTTTGGAAAAACTGATAGAATGGTCAGATTTATTAAAAAAATTCGAAAATTTTTCCCTGCAGGTTTCAGAAGGAAAACTTTTGAAGGGTGAGGTTGTTGGTGTTGTTGGCGAAAACGCAACGGGTAAAACAACATTTGTTAAGATGCTTGCAGGTGTTACAAAACCTGATTCTGGAACAATTGATTCAAACATAAAAGTTAGTTATAAACCTCAATATATTAGATTTGATGAGAGCATTACTGTGAGAGAACTGTTCCAGAAATATGCAAAAAATGCGCTTGAGGATCCTTTTTTCAAGAATGAAATATGGGAACCATTCAATCTAAACATGCTGCAAGAAAGGGATGTTATGAACCTGGCGGGTGGAGAATTACAGAAGGTTGCGATTTCATTATGTTTTGGAAGAGATGCAGATGTTTTTCTTCTGGATGAACCCTCAGCATATCTTGACTCAGCTGAAAGAATGACCGCTGCAAAAATAATAAGAAGGTTTATTGAAAAAACTAAAAAAACAGCATTGGTTGTTGATCATGACATATATTTCATTGATTTAATTTCAGATTCGCTCATGACATTTGAAGGTGAGCCAAGTGTATTTGGCCAAGGAACAGGACCTTACAACATGAGGGATGGCATGAACAGATTCCTTAGGAATGTTGGTATAACGTTCAGAAGGGATGATAAGACAAAAAGACCAAGGATTAACAAACCAGGATCTTACAACGACAGAGAACAAAAGGCGAGGGGAGAGTACTATTACCTATAGCAAAATTGTACTACACCCCTTTCAAGAATGTGTGAAAATTTCCTTTGAACATTTAGATTACTTTATCTGTTATTTCAATACTCCTAAAAAATCAAATATTCCTCTTTACTTTTGCTGATTTTCAAAAAGTCTCTTTCTGAAGGGATCTTCTCAACCATAAAAGGCAAAAATAAAATATTCTATTCTGATTATCCAAAACAGGGCGGAGGTTGTCGAGACTGGTCAAAGGCGCCAGATTGAGGGTCTGGTTCCGTAGGGATGCGAGGGTTCAAATCCCTCCCTCCGCATTTTTGGAAAGTGTTTTATTTAGAGATTTAATCTCTTTGTAAGGATCATTTATGTTATTGGCACTTTTGATTTTCATAGTGACATACACGCTCATATCTTTGAGAAGGATAAGGGGTACCAAGCTAACGAGACCAACATCAGCACTTTTAGGTGCATCATTGATGATAATCTTTGGTATTGTTTCATTGAACCAGGCTGTTCAGGCAATTGATTTGAACATTCTTCTTTTAATTTTAGGCATGATGATCATTGTTGGTGTTTTTGAATTAACTGGATTCTTTAACTGGTTTGTCTATAAACTTTTAACATTTTCTGAAAACACATTAACATTGTTCATTATAGTTTCTGTGAGCACAGCTTTTTTATCGGCTTTATTTTTAAACGACGCAATAGTTCTATTCTTCACACCAATAATTATTAAATTGTCTGAAAATGCAAAGATAAACCCTGAACCTTTTCTTTTAACTGTAATATTCTCAGCAAACATTGGTAGTGTTGCAACAGAAATCGGCAATCCCCAAAACGCTTACATTGCAATAAAGAGTGGAATACCTTTCTTTTATTATTTAATCAAAATGCTTCCAGTTTCGATCATTTCTCTCTTAATATCCATGGCAATTTTATACTTAATATATAAAAATGATTTAAGAAAAAAAATAAAAACTGAAAAGGTTGAAAAGGGTGAAATAGTTCATAAAAATCTATTCTATGTAGGTATTGCAACGATGATTCTCATATTCATTTCATTTTTGTTTGTCAGAAACATTGCGATCGTTCCATTTGTCGGTGCATCAATTTTACTCTTCATAACACCATTTTTTGAGAACTTTGATCCAAGAAAAATTATTAAATCAGTTGACTGGGGTATAATTCTATTTTTCATCGGCCTTTTCATTGTTCTTGAAGGTGTGCAGGTATCAGGTCTTTTAAAAGAAATAATGGATATTTTCCAGGTTGTTGCACCATTGACAAATCCATTCTGGTATGTTACACTTGTTTCCGTTCTCTCAAACCTTGTGAGCAATGTTCCCGCAGTAATGTTACTTTCACCATCAACTTCAGGGACAAATTACTGGCTATCTTTGGCCATGTCATCCACACTTGCAGGGAATGCAACAATTCTCGGTGCTGCTGCAAATATTATAGTTCTTGAAATTGCATCCACGATGGGTTATGAAATAAACTGGTTAAGATTTTCAAAGTCAGGTTTACCTGTTTCAATTATTACCATTTTGATCGGAACCATCATTCTCTTCCTCTAACCCCGGTATGTTCTTCCCAAACTGTTTTTTCAGTATTCTCATCATTTTCCTGTTTCCCTTCATGTTTTTAATTGCCTTCAGCATTCTGTTGTATTCCTTGAGCAGTTCCCTAACATCCTCTTCCTTCATTCCGGATCCCATTGCTATCCTTTCTATCCTTGTACCCTTTATTATGTCCGGGTTTTCAAGTTCATCATAGGTCATTGAATCAAGTATTGTTCTATACTTCCTTAATTTTTCTTCGGATTGTTGTATGAAATCATTATCAATCTTATCACCGCCAGGCATGGCAAGTGTGGGTATTGCGTTGAAAATCCTTTCCATTATTCCGGGCCTTGAAAACTGTTCCCAAATATCGTACATGTCCTTTAGGTTGAATTTTCCAGAAAGTAATTTTTCTGCAGTTTCTTCTGCCTTTTTCTCATCAATGTTCATTTCCTCTACAGTTTCCATAATGGTCTGGAGATCACCAAGACCAAGCAACCTTGATATATACCTTTTTGGATCAAAAACCTCAAAGTTTTCAAGATGTTCACCTGTTCCTATGAATACTATTGGTGCACCTGTTTTTGCAACAGCGCTTAATGCTCCACCACCTTTTGCAGTGCCGTCCATTTTTGTAAGTATAACGCCTGTTATACCAACTGCATCATGGAAAGCCTTTGCCTGTTTTCCTGCCTGCTGACCAATGCTTGCATCAACAACAAGGTAAATTTCATTGGGCCTTATAATATCCTTCATATCCTTGAGTTCATTTATGAGATCATTATCAAGCGCATCCCTGCCAGATGTATCAAAAATTTCCACAGCATCTCCCCTTGAATTTTGCAGATAAGATTTTGCAATTTTCCTTGGATCCTTTTCCCCTTTAATTAAAAAAACAGGGACATTTATCATTTTCCCGATCTGCTCAAGCTGTTCCATTGCTGCGGGTCTGTGAACATCACATCCAATCAGGTGTACACTTAAACCTTTTCTGATATAAAACCTTGCAAGCTTGCCTGCTGTTGTTGTTTTACCATGACCGTATAGGCCAACAAGCATTATCCTGTGTGGCTTTAAATTTATTTCCTTACCCTTTCCAATTAAAGATACAAGTTCCTCGTAAATTATCTTAACAAGATAGTTCCTGGGGCTCATTCCTTCAGGAGGTTTTTCATTCAATGCCCTTTCTTCAACCTTTTTGGATATATCAAGGGCAAGGTAAACATCAACATCACTTTTTAACAGTGCCCTTTGAATATCGCGCACAACCTCCTGAACCATATCTTTATCTATGTATGATGACTTTGTTATTTTTTTGATCGCTTCCTTTAAGGATTGACCAAGGCTTTCAAACATTGTTTAAGTTATAAAATAGATGGTAAATAAACTTTTTCAAATTATGAATATTAATGTCACAAGGCCAGATAATTCGACAACAAGAAACATTAACCAGTAGAGAATTATGAAACTTTTTGATTGCATATGGTTTTTCATAACTTTCTTGCTTGATATCAATAGCCCGAGAATGATACCTGATGGAATGAGAACTATAACAAAGATAACCATTAGTTCAATTGCATAATTGATTAGATCATTACCCATGAAGAATGTTAGCAAAGCAGCAGGTATGCTTTCTGAAAGAAAAATTATGTAAAAATACTTAAGATCCCTGAAATTCCCTGTAAACTTAACCTTAAGGTTCAATGCCTCTGTTATACCCCACATGGATGCAAGGGATATGACAACAAGTGCCAAAAATCCGGAGAAAATGAAACCTGAGGATATGATGTAAGGTGCAATTGATCCGTAGGGTTTAAGGGAAAGAACGAGCATATTTGGATCCGTTGCAAACATACCAATTGATATTCCTGCCATGACAATAAATGCCATTATTAGTTCACTGACAATTGCACCTATAATTGTTTCATTCCTCACGAGTTTTTTATCTTTCACTGTAAGATTCTTTTCTGCTGTGGCGCCTGCCTGATAAAAGAGCATGAATGGCATAATAACAGCACCAATGCTTGCAGCAAACAAATAATCGTACTTTGGATCATTGAACGGCTGAATTGGAGAAAGACCTTCAATGAAATAATCGATTCTGAAGTTTGTTATTAATGATCCCAAAACCAGTGAAAGAACAAGGAAAACGGATGTGAACATAAGAATCCTTTCAACCTTTTCAAATTTACCTGAAAGTATAACAACGTTATGTGCAATGAATGCAAGAACAATACCCAGAGCTGGATTCAATCCAATTATTTCAAATCCTATTGCAATTCCTGCATATTCAGCTGAATAGGATAGAAAATCCGTAATTGCCATGGGAAAACCTGAAATTACCGATAACCTTTTTCCATATGTATCTCTGATTGATGCACCCAGACCTTTACCTGTAACAAGGCCAAGCAAGCCAGATGCATATTGTAAAACCATTAATGGAATTGAAAGAATCAGCATAATGAAAATCATTTTGTAGCCAAAAGATGCCCCTGCCTGCAAAGCGGTTATAATGCTAGCAACATCAATATCGGCCATCATTGCTATCCATGCCGGACCTATTTTGAAAATTGCCTTATTCATGTTTGAGCCTTATTATTTTCAACATATTCCTGTTCAGTGTGAATTGCCCAGTTTCTGTTTCAACAAGCATTGTATCATTACCTTTTTTCTTAACCTTTATTTTTTTATCAGGCATTATTGCCATTACTTTAAGAATGGAAAGAACATTTTCCTCTTCAAATGTTATTCTCAATATCCTGTATTCCTGATTAACCTTCCCCTTTTCCAGGGGTATTTCATTTTTGATGTAACCATTGATTGGATTCCCATGCGGGCAGTTTTTTTCATTTTCCATTTTTTTTATAATGTATTTTTCAAGATCCCCTTTAATTGAATGTTCAAAATCATCAGCAAGTTCATGACATTTTTCCCATGGAACATCCAAAAATTTAAAAAGGAAAAGTTCTGCAAGTCTGTGTTTTTTTGTAATTATTTTTGATACTTTAAGACCCTTTTCAGTCAGCTTTAATCCTTTATAAGGTATTTTTCTAACAAGACCGAACTTTTCCAGCCTAATCATTTCATCATTTATTGCGCCGAAAGATAAATGCATTACATTTTTTAAGTCCCTGAGTTTTACCGTTCCAAAACTTTCCTGAATCTCAAATATTTTCAGCAAGTAATTCTCCTGTTCATTTGATAATTTAATGTCAACCATAAAAAAATTTAATGTAAACATTTATTTAAAATGTTCGTTTCATTTTGAACGAACAAAATGCAGGAATGGTAAGAAAATTATAACATAAAGACCAAGAAAAATCCAGGCAAATGTGAACGAATATGTATGGGCAACAAATGTGAAAATGTATGGCGCAAGTGCACCTATGGAAATTTGTATGGAGTTTATCATTCCAAGGGAAAGGGGAATAAGATCCTCTGGTATTTCTTCAAGATCCACAGGAACTGCGTAAAGAACTGAAAATATGCCTACTGAAATTATGCCCAAAAATATTGAGAGTAATGTTATTACATAAATGTTTGATAGTGCAATGGATGCAATTAACAAAGAAGTTAATATTGCAAAGATGTAAAGTATAATTTTTCTTTTGTTTATTCTATCTGAAATGTATCCACCAACAGGACCACCGAATGTTCCAAAAAGAAGAATAAGAGATGAAACTGTCCCTGCTATTGAAACGCTGTATCCAATTTTTTCCAGATATGGATCCAGGAACTGCGCTGTTGCAAAATAAGAGCCCCAGAAACCGGCAAGGGAAAGTCCAAGAAATATTATGTTTTTGTTCAAAAGTACTTTTCCAACATTTACTTTCTCTTTGCTCCTGTAATCCGGTAAGAAAATATGGTTCTCAATTGTTATTATTAAAGAAAGAATTCCACCAATAACTAATGAGAAATTCCATCCGAGGTAGAGAGCAATGGGCCCCCAGAGAATTATGCCAATTCCCGCACCAAGGTTGAATGCTGCATTATAAAAACCCATGGCAAGACCGCTTCTTGATTTTGAGAATAGATTTTTAAGTATTCCAATGGCAGGAGAAAAATACAATGCTGCACCAATGCCAACCATGAACCTGAAGAACAAAAGTGAATAAATGTTCCAGGAAAATGCTGAAAGTATTGTGAACAATGAAAGTAAATACATGCCAACCATGGCTGTTGTTTTCGGACCTATCTTGTATGATATTATTCCAGCAGGTATCTGGAATATCCCTGCACCAAGCAGAAAGAATGCTGGAATAAGGCCAAGTTCACCAAGCCCAATAGAAAGGGATGATGCTATGAAAATATAAAGGGGGGAAATGTTGTACCAGTTAACAGCATAAAATAGCCTTGAAAGTATAATGGATGAAAAATCAAAGAACCTTTTTTCCATTTTATCACCGTTATGGCTCTAAACCATACATTTCAAGGAGCTCTTTAAATTTTCTGTACTCTGTTAGCAATTCCCTACCTTTATCTGTTATCCTGAAAAAAACCCTGTCAGATTTTACAACCTTCTCAATGAGATCCCTTTTTATTAAATATTCTTCAATTTCCTTAAACTTCGAGTGTGGGAGATTAACATTCCTTAGTATGGATGA
Organism: Thermoplasmatota archaeon; assembly: GCA_031961605.1. Classification (GTDB taxonomy): domain Archaea; phylum Thermoplasmatota; class Thermoplasmata; order Thermoplasmatales; family ARK-15; genus JAVRLH01. The sequence continues at coordinate 20,165 of JAVRLH010000004.1, read as the reverse complement.
TAGAGAACATTCTTCCTTCTCAACAAAAACAAGAACATCGAATATTATCCTGTTCTCTGACCTGTTCTTTCTCATCTTTTCTCCCACACAACCCTGATTGATGGTATTATGAATAAAAACAGGCCAAATAGGAACAATGATGATGTGTACAAATTCAAATAGCTCTGACTTTCGAATATATCAAATATCTGTAATAAAATGGAAAAATCAAAAAATATCATGGAAAATATTACAAAAATAGATCCTGTTTTTTCCTGTATTTTTTTCTTAATTATTTCAACAAGATTGAATGTTGCAAAGTAGAATGAGAATATTATTGAAAAATCCATTACTGTAGAAAACAATGTGGCTGTAAAAAATAATTCTTTTTTTAGATATGATCTGTACATGTTCAAAAAGAAAAGCATCTGAAAAACGTAAGTTAACATGAGAAAAGCTTCATCATTAATTAGAACATAAAAACTCATGAAAAGAAATGTGAAAAATGGAAATATGTAAAATAAAACGTAACTTTTCCATAGATTTTTAATTTTCATTGTTAGTATGATCATTGGAATTATTGAAAGAACTACTCCCGCCAACCCTATAAGTAACTGTAGCATAACAAAATCATAAATAATATGAAACTATAAAAAACCTTTTGAACGGAAATGTTTAATAATTGCTGTTATTTTTTCATAATAATGTTGGCTAAGCTTGTAAAAATACAAACTGAAGAAATGAACGGAATAGATGGAAGAAGGATTATTTTTGAAACAATTGCAGGAAAAATTGAAAAAAGTGTTGTGGAAATTGAAAACAGGGATTCCATGCAGGAATATGTGAACAGATTGATGAAGTATCTTGAGGATCCTTCAAAATTTCCATTTGTTCAGCAGAGCAGGACAGTACTTGAATTCTGGATTGGTGAAGTTGATTATGAAAAGTTCAATTTTAGGCTTGAAGTGAACAAAATTTACAACATAAATTTCCAGGATGGTGTGATCAAAATTGAGGAATCTTAATAAAACATGTTGAGAATGCCTTGCTTTTCAAAGCGGGGATGAATCGCAAAAATGTTTTTATTAAGGTACTTGGTATATGAGAAATCAGAGCGATAAACTCTATTCTTGGGACATGGTGAGTATATGGTTGATAGCCAAAACAACCTATACCCAGAAAATTCGCATTTAAATTCGAGGAACATCAGTAATAAATAAAATTGTTTTAGGAATAATATGCTCATCATTCAAAATTTGGAAAAATGTTCTTACAGGCCATGGAAGAAATGCCATGGATAAAACTACCCTTTCATAAAAATTCAACTTTGTCAAAAATGTTCAATTATCCATAAATTTCTGAATTTATAATAACGCTCATTTTTCCTTTTATTTTACCTTATTTTTTAGTCTAAAAACAATATTTCATCACTAACAAGGTTCATTATGCTTACCATTTCCGGACCACTCTGCTCTTTCATTGAAAATATTATGAAGTAAACATTCTCGGATCTTAAATATGTTACAAACAAATGCAGAAACTCTGATAGTATCCTTATGTCGTTATGTATTGCAAGGGAATTTATTGAATCAACAATTACCAGAGCCTTTTTGTTTATGAACTTTTTTATTATGTACTGCGTTTTAAGCATTATTGTTTCAAGCATTGTAGGACTTTCAACATAGGCAACTTTTTCATTTACACCAGCTGCGGTCATCATTGTATAGGATATACAATCAACATAGAACATGTTTGAGTGATCAATACCAAAGACATCAAGAACATTGATAATATTTTTTGAAGGTATTGTTGAGGAAATGTAAATTATCTGAAAATCCATATCCTTTGATATATTTTCAACAATCGCCCTTATTGCATCAAAGTATGTTGATATTGAAAGCTGCAATGATATTGTTGTTGGTTCATTGTACGATTCATATTTTTTTATGAACTCATTTATGTTCATGTCTGTATTTCACCACCACCCTTCAGAAGAGGGACTAACAAAATACCTATGCTTGTTATATCAAGAACATATGTTGCTCTGGAATGTGATGTACCGCGCATCTTAACTATTCTCAATGTTCTTAAAAGATCACCCTTCCTTTCAAGGTTTCCAAGTAAAATTATTCCATCAGCTATTGCCTCCTCAACACCATACTGTGAATATCCTTTTGCGGTAGGTAAAAGTTCAGAAACCATTAATGTTGTGCATCCCAGCTCAGATAGGTCCTTGGATAATTTGAGTATAAATTCCATGATTTTTTCTTCACTCTGTAATCTGTAACATATTGATGTTATGGAATCTATAACAACCCTCTTAATGTTATTTTTCTTAGTGATGTCAACAATTTTATCAATTATTAAATTAATATCCTCAAGAGAAAACCTGAGCCTGTTCAATGAAAGCTCATTATAAATATCTGGCATATCAACAAAAATTATTTTTTCCTTAATTTTTGATTTTGAAAAAAAGTCATAGGTTATCAGGTTTTCAATCAACTTCTCAGAAACTTCGGTCACGGATATGTAAAGACCCTTTTCATCAATCAGTGCACCCCTCACAAGGAATTCAATGCTTAGAGTTGTTTTTCCAGTACCAGCTGCACCTGTGATCAGAACAGAATTCCCTCTGGGTATACCTCCGTTAAGAATGTTATCAAGGCTCTCTATACCAGTTAAGCACCTTTCTCTCACTGTTTCATCCATATGCGAAGGTTAATCGTTTAATTAATATTTAATTTTTATCCTTTTTTGAATTTAATTAATTATTGTTATTAGAAAAGCTTATATATTATAATGGGATATAATAATTAGGTGATCGTATGGCAGAATTTACAGATAACGATGAAAAGCTGGTAAAATACTTGATGGATGCGGGCTTACCGAAAAACATTGCAAGGACCATTGTATTCCTTAAGAATTCTGAGGAAGTAACATCCGTGGAAGTTGAGAGAACAGCAAGGCTCAGGCAGCCTGAGGTTTCCATTGCCATGCAGTGGTTAGAGAATAAAGGATGGATCACAAAGAGAGAAATAAAGAAGGAAGGGAAGGGAAGACCTGTTTACAGGTACAAGCTTTCAAAGCCTTTCTCTGAAATAATCAATGAACTTCAAGGGGATTTAAACAAGAGGATAGAGGAAATAACAAAAATAATAAATGGTCTGAAGGAATTTTCATAAATTCCCTGATCTATTTTTTTTATAACTCCTGTAAACCCTGTATCCAATGTAAGCTAGTGTTATTAATCCAGCAATAAGTATGTAAATATCAAGTGAAGAAAAGAAATGTGATACAGCATCCCAGTTTTTACCAAGGATGTAACCTGCATAGGCTAGGAATGCACTCCAGATCAAACTGCCTGTGAATGTGTAGAATGAAAACGTCTTTATATCCATTTCAGCAATACCAGCAGGTAAAGAAATGAATGTTCTTATAATGGGTACAAGCCTTGTGGTGAAAACGGAAATTTTACCATATTTCTTGAACCATTTCTCAGCCATATCCAGTGCCTCGGGTGTAATCAGAAGGTAGTAACCGTACTTAAGTAAAAATTTTCTTCCACCAAAATAACCTATGTAATATGCAATCAAGGATCCTGTAAGACCGCCAAGTGAAGAAACAACAGCAACAAGAAAAATGTTGAGTATGCCAAGGGAAGCAAGGTATCCTCCAAATGGTATAACAAGTTCTGATGGAACGGGAAGCATCATGCTTTCAAGGGTCATGAGAAAAAATATGGCAAAATAACCGTACTGTGAAAGAAAGTGAATGATCAATGAGAAGATCCATTGCACTATATCCATCGCTGATGAATAAATAATAACTGTATATAAATCAATAGGATAAATTGAATTTTCAAATTAAGAAACTATTTATAAAAAATTAAAATTCTGGAGGAATTTCTTGAAGAACAGGTTGGGATTCAATCAAACCTAACTTTCTATAGGCAACATGTTCCTTCATCATGCATTTGTCCATAATAACCTTTATTCCATATGACCTTGCAATTTCAGCAGCTTTTTCGTTTATTATTCCCTCCTGCATCCACAGAACCTTAACTTTCTTTTTCACAACATCATCAATTATGTCCAATACCTTTTCGCTTGGTAAAAATACATCTGCAACATCTATTTCATAAGGAATATCAAGTATTGTCTTATATGCCTTTATACCACCAATGTTGTCAGCGGTGGGATTCACAGGGTAGCATTTATAACCATGGCGCATAAGGTATCTCATAACACTTCTGCTTGGCTTTGTCCTATCTCTGGATGCACCTATAACAGCAATTGTTCTTGTGTTTTCCAGAATCCAGAGAATTTCATCCATTGATTCAGCCCTCTAGGAATGCCCTGTAAGCTCTGTATGTGGACCATAGATCAATCTTGCTAACAAGTTCGAAAGGTGAATGCATGCTTATAAGCCCAGGACCCATGTCAAGTACGGACATTCCATACTTTGCAAGGTACTTTGCAACTGTTCCTCCACCACCCTCATCAACCTTACCAAGTAAACCGAATTGATAGATAACATTGTTTTTGTCAAGAATGTTCCTTATCTGTGCAATAAGCTCCGCCTGTGCCTCGCTCGATCCATACTTCCCACCTGAACCTGTATACTTTGTTATCACTGTTCCAAAACCCGCTTTTGCAGCATTGTTTAGATCATGTACCTGCTTGAATATGGGATCAACAACAGCATTTACATCAGCACTTACAACAACAGATTTATGCATCAAATCCAAAAATTTTCCATAAGAATATTCTATTCCATAAAGGTCCAATATTTTTGCTATGATTATTTCAACAAGGTTGCTCTGTGCTCCAACGTTTCCATCGCTGCCAATTTCTTCTTTGTCATAAAGAATCACAATGCTGTTGTTTCTGTTATTTCCCAATTCAAGCATAGCCTTGAAAGATGTGTATGCACAGATTCTATCATCCTGACCGTATGCACCTACCATTGATCTATCAATGCCAACATCCCTGGGCTGGTGTGCTGGAACAATTTCTATATCAGCCGTGTAAAAATCATCCTCCTCAACACCATACTTTTCCTTTATTAAGTTTAAGAACGCTGTCTTCAAGGGATTTTTATCATTTTTCGCATCAGGTATGTGTGAAATAATGAACTCCATATCCTCCCCCTCAAAGGCCTCAAGTAACTTCTTTTCACCCTGAAGCTTCCTTGAAAGATGTGGTAAAAGATCGGGTATTGCGAAAACAGGATCGTTTGGATCCTCTCCTATGTTTATTTCAACCTTTTTACCTGACTTTGTTACAACAATACCATGTATAGATAATGGCCTGCTCATCCACTGATATTTCTTTACACCACCGTAGTAGTGTGTTTTCATAAGTACAGTTTGAGAATCCTGATCCTCAACAATGGGGTTTGGTTTTAAATCCAGTCTCGGTGAATCAATATGTGCAACAATGATCCTGAACCCATTCCCAAAGCTCTTATCGTTTATGTTAATTATACCCAGGGCCTTGTTGTTCTTAACAAAATAATACTTTCCATCCTTTTTCTTTGCATTATCAATGTTTCTGAATCCCTTCTTTTCAAGGATTGAAACAAAATGCTCAACAGCCTCCCTCTCTGTTTTCACTTTTTTGAGAAATTCTTTGTACTCTTCAGCAAATTCAAATATTTCATTTTTTTCTTTTTCCTCTATTTTCAACCATCCACTCTTTTTTTCCATACTTTTCACCTCTCAATTGCAATTGACGCATAACCCACAACCTCCTCCATGGGAAAAACATCCCCGCTTGTTGCATATTTCAGTAACCTTGCCTTTCCTTTTGTTGAAAGCAGGGCAGTTGCAATGGGTCCATAACCGCATGCTGTAACGTTGTATTCACTTAAAGCTCTATAAAAGCCTTTAACGTCCCCCGATATTAGAAAGTTAATGGCCTTAATATCCCTTTCATATGCACTTCTCTTTGGGACATAATGGGAAAAATCCGATGATGCTATAACAACAACATCCCTGTCCTTTATTGCGTCACGGATTATACCTGAAAGTTCAGAGGCGAATTCATAATCCTGTGCCATCATCACAATGGGTACAAACTTTATTTCTTTTTTAAAAAACTGTAAAAAAGGTAACTGAACCTCTATTGAATGTTCGTATATATGTGCATTTAGATCGGCATCAACAATACCTTTATGCAGATACTTTGCAAGTTCCCTGTCTATTCTTGCAATTCCATATGGTGTCTGAAAATCATCAAGTGCCATGGATACCATGGATCCCAGTCCAGTATGGTTTGGTCCTATTATAATAAAACTTTCCGGAAATCCATCCCTTGCAAGTTCATAATAGAAATTTGATGCAACTGGGCCAGAATAGATGTAACCCGCATGTGGGACAACACCACCAGCGATCCTTCCCTGTCTTTTCATTGAAAGTACAGGCACTTCTCCAGGTCCAATGGGATGGGTGAATGATTCGATTATTGCATTATCCAGATCCTTCAACTTTTCTGGATAGAACTGTCCTGCAACAACAGGTTTTCTCATAGTGGCGCTTCAAATTCATCTACTCTGTTCTGGAATTCATCGTAGCTTTTTATTTTTCCCATTGCAAGCATATATTCCCTCGCCATCAGGTAATATACAAGTGCAAGTGCCTTTCTACCCTTGTTGTTTGTTGGAATAACAAGATCAACAAAGGATGTCCTGTTGTTTGCATCGCACATGGCAACTATGGGTATTCCAACCTTAACAGCCTCACCTATCGCCTGAGCATCAGTTATTGGATCATTTGCAAGTATAACATCAGCTTCCGTGTAATTGGGCAAATTTGGATTTGTCAATGTTCCAGGTATAAATCTTCCAACCATAGCCCTTGTTCCCGTAATTTCAGCGAACTTTTTTGCAGGCTGCTGTGCATACTGTCTCTGTGCAACAAGAAGAACCTTTTCAGGCTCAAACCTTGCAAGGAACTTTGCTGTCATCCTTATCCTTTCGTCTGTTTTTGATATATCAAGTATATAGAGACCATCAGCCCTTATCTTGAATATGAAAGGTACCATGTGCTTTGATTTAACTTGTGTTCCAATCTGTACTCCTGCCTTAAGGTAATCTTCTTCAGGTATCAATAAATCTGCCATAATTTTCATTCCTCCAGTTCTTCCTCAATCCTGATAAGCTGATTGAGCTTTGATGTCCTCTCTCCACCAATTGTTCCTGTTTTTATATGATCTGCACCAATACCAACAGCAATATCAGCTATGTAATCATCCTCAGTTTCACCGCTCCTGTGTGAAACTATTGTTGAATATGCCGAATCCTTTGCGTATCTGGCCGTTTTCAGGAAATCCGTCAAAGTTCCTATCTGATTTGGTTTTAAAAGAATTGCATTACCGGCTCCAATCTCGACACCCTTCTTTAACCTTTCAAAATTTGTTACAAAAATATCATCACCAATGATCAAAGATTTTGACCCTATGTCCGATGTTAGTTTTGCAAATCCATCAAAATCATTCTCCTCAAGAGGATCCTCAATGTAATATACACCATATTCTTCTGCAAGTTTTTCAACATACTCCATCTGCTGGTCCCTTGTTAGTTCCCTGTCCCTGTACTTATACTTTCCATTAACATAGAAAGAACTTGCAGCAAAATCCATGGCGGGATAGATTTTGTATCCTGTTGATGATCTGAAATTATCTATGACTGAATGAAGAATTTCAAGTGCCTCCTCATCACTTATTGATGCAACCCAAGCCTTTTCATCACCAAGTCCTAAAGAAACATTTGGCAATTTTTCCTTCAACCTTTTTCCAACTTCCCTGTGTATTTCAGCATTTGTGAATATGGCATCCCTTACCTTTGGTGCAAAAGTTAAAACGAGGAACTCCTGGATCGTTGTTCCATTTATTGCATGTTTACCTCCACCAATTATGTTACCAACAGGAATTGGCATCTTTTTATGGAAAATTCCACCAATGTAAAGATAGAATGGAATTTCTAGTGAATCAGCAGCAGCCCTTGCATTTGCAATTGAAATGCAAACTGCAAGGTTTCCTCCAATGTTTGAAAAGTTATCTGTTCCATCTATTTCATGTAAAAGGGAATCTATACCCTCCTGATCAAGAGAATCAAGACCTATCAATTCATTTTTAATATTTTCTTTGAATACTCTGATGGATTCATCAATGCCCTTCAATGGATAATCCCTTACCTCATGTTCACCCTTACTTGCACCTGCTGGTGCCATTGCATATCCGAGACCGCCATCAACTGTGAATATCTCAACCTCTAACGTTTGCCTTCCTCTCGAATCCAGAATTTTTCTTATTTTTGCATCCTCAATTATTGTCATTGTTTCACCCTAATTTCATCATTTATTTAAATCCTTTTTATGTTTTATTGATGCCTGTGCTGCTGCAAGTCTTGCAACAGGAATTCTGTAAGGTGATGCTGAAACATAATCAAGACCTATTATATGGCAGAATTCTATTGAAGAAGGATCACCTCCATGTTCACCGCATATGCCTATTTCAAGTTTGGGATTCGTTTTCCTTCCCTTTTCTTTTGCAATTTTCATAAGTTCTCCAACACCATCTCTGTCAAGAATTTCAAATGGATTCTTTTCAAGAACACCAAGTTCAAGGTATCTGTTCATGAACGTTGCCTCAACATCATCCCTGCTGAATCCGAATGTCATCTGTGTGAGGTCATTTGTTCCAAAAGAGAAGAAATCAGCATATTTTGCAATTTCATCCGCAACAAGTGCACCCCTCGGAACTTCCAGCATTGTACCGAACATGTATCTTACATTACCCTTTGATTCTTCCTCAGCTACTGGTATCAGCCTTTCCCTCATTATTTTAATTTCATTTCCAATACCAACAAGCGGGACCATTATTTCTGGAATTACATTCTTTCCTTCCTCCTTAACCTTCAGCGCTGCCCTTATTATTGCCCTTACCTGCATTTCATAAATTTCAGGGTAAACTATGCCTACCCTTGATCCCCTGAAGCCTATCATGGGATTGAATTCTGAAAGAGCCCTTACAGTTTTCAATACTCTTTCCTTTTCGTTCAATTCTTCAATAAGTGGATCCATGTCCCTAAGAGTTTTTGCATCCTTGATTTTCATCTTTATTTCATTTATTTCATTTGTTAGTTCAATCTCCTTTGGCAGGAATTCATGTAATGGTGGATCAAGGAGTCTTATTATAACAGGGAAGCCATCCATTATCCTGAAAAATTCAACAAAATCGTTCACCTGCATTTCAAGGAGTTTGTTAAGGTATGATATTCTTTCCTCCTTTGTTTTGCTCATGATCATAGCCTGCATTATTGGTAATCTATCCTTTCCCAGGAACATCCTCTCCGTTCTTGCAAGACCTATACCTTCTGCTCCAAACTCCCTCGATCTCTTTGCTTCCTCAGGTGTATTTGCATTTGCCCTTACACCAAGATCCCTCACACTATCGCATATGGACAAAAATTCCTGAAGTTCAGGTGTGAGGCCGGGTGTTACAACGGGCACCTCACCAAGATAAACAAGTCCCGCCGATCCATCAACTGTTATTGTGTCAAGTTCCTTAACTGTAAAACCACGGGATTCAAACTGCCTTGTCTTCATGTCTATTACTATTTCCTCAGATCCAACAACAGCAGGTTTGCCCATTGACCTTGCAACAACAGCAGCATGGCTTGTCATGCCACCCCTTGCCGTTAAAACACCCTGGGCAACAGCTATGCCATGAACATCATCAGCCATTGTTTCAGGTCTTACAAGTACTACCTTTTCACCCTGTGATGATAATTTTACAGCTGTTTCAGGATCAAAAACAACCTTGCCAATACCTGCACCTGGTGAGGCTGCAAGTCCCTTTGCAATTGTGGTCTTTTTTACCTTTTCATCAATCTGCGGATGGAGCATCTGATCAATCTGTGATGGTTCAACCCTCATTATCATCTCTTCCTTTTTTATTATCCCCTCCCTGTACATATCAAGTGCAATTTTAATCGCCGCCCCTGCATTTCTTTTTGCACTCCTTGTCTGAAGCAGGTAGAATTTACCCTTCTCAATGGTGAATTCAATATCCTGGACATCCCTGTAATGCTTTTCAAGTATTTCTGCTGCCCTTACAAGTTCCCTGTAAGCGGACGGAATATCCTTTTCAAGTTCCTTTATGGGCTTGGGTGTTCTTATTCCAGCAACAACATCCTCACCCTGTGCATTTGTTAAATATTCACCATAAAGCACTTTTTCACCTGTTGAAGGATCCCTGGTGAACGCAACGCCAGTGGCTGAATCTGATCCCATGTTTCCGAAAACCATTGCGACAATGCTCACTGCCGTACACAAATCCTCAGATATATTATTTAGTTTCCTGTATACCTTTGCCCTTTCGTTATTCCAGGATTCAAAAACAGCCTTTATGGAAAGTTCAAGCTGTTTGTAAGGATCCTGTGGAAATTCCATGCCATGATCTTTAATTATTTTCTTAAATTTTTCAACAAGTTCCTTCAGTTCATTTGTTTTTAAATCAACATCATTTTTTCTTCCATATTTTTTCTTTATTTCATCCATGGCTTCATCGAATTCTTTTCCAGAGACACCAAGAACAATTTTACCGTACATCTGAACAAGTCTTCTGTAAGCGTCCCATGCAAACCTTTCATTCTTTGTTTTCTCAATCAATCCCTTTATTGTTTTATCGTTAAGTCCAACGTTAAGAACTGTATCCATCATGCCAGGCATTGAAACAGGTGCACCAGATCGAACTGAAACAAGTAGGGGATTTTTCTCATCACCAAAGCCCTTACCAGTTTTACTTTCAATTTTTTTCATTGAATGTAAAACTTCTTCCCACAATTCTTCAGGAAAATCATTCTTTTTGATAAAAACCTTGCAGGCATCAGTTGTAATGGTAAAACCTGGTGGAACTGGTAATCCTATTCTTGTCATTTCAGAAAGGCCTGCTCCCTTTCCTCCTAGAAGATTCTGCATATCCTTGTTTCCTTCTTCAAAAAAATAAATGTATTTCATTTTTTCACCTGAACTGATAATGGAAAAACTATTAAAAAATATTTCTATTTTCAAAGCAAATGGATGTAATAGAGAAAAACAATGATCATAAGAATGAAGGGGACCGGTGAATCAAAAATTATGAAAAGTTTATCAACATCGTATTTGTAAACATAAATTAACCTGAAGAAAAGAAAAAAGGCTATTATTGATGTTAAGATTAAAAAAATTAAACTTTTTAAAGAAAATATGAAAAGGGGGATAAGAGAAATTGTATAGAATATAAATGTAGGTAATATTATTCTTCCATTCAAAAGAACAGGAATGGATTTTATTCCCATTTTTTTATCAAAATCATAATCCTGAAACTGGTATATTATATCAAAACCTGCAATCCAGAATGCAACAAATATCATGATCAAATACAAATTAAGATCGTATGGTATGGATGCCTTTGATGCAACGTAACCTGCAAGCACAATAAGGGCAATTGATAATCCAAGAAAAATGTGTGAAACAACAGGTATTTTCTTCGTTTTGGGATAAAGATAAAAAAGTAAAAGAATTAAAGGTGAAAGAATGCCTGCAAGAAAATTAAGCAAAAAAGCTGAAACAACAAAAATTAAAGAAGATATTAAAAGTATCATATATGCCTGTTTTATTGATATTTCACCTGTTACAAGTGCCCTCTTTCTTGTCCTTGGATTTAATCTGTCAAAGGGTAAATCAAGGATCCTGTTCATTGTAAAACCAGCAACCCTTGCGGTAATTCCAGCTATCGTTACAAGAACAACTATTTTCAAGGTAATTATGCCTGAAAGTAAAACACCAGCGTAAGCGAATGGTAAATCAAAAACAGTATGCTCAATTCTTATAAAACTTAAGAATTTTTCAAGGCTTGAAACCATACCTTTTCACTTTTTCCTCGAATTCATCTGAAATTGAAAATTCAATCTTTTCAGGCCAGGGTCTGCTGAATCCTTCTTCCCTGAATTTCCTTGTTGCATCTATGATCATCTTTCCACCAACATTTTCATCCAAAGATGCATGATCAATGGAATCTGCAACACCTGTTTTAATGATTTCAACATCCCTGTAAGGATCCGTCCTTGTTGCAACTGCCCATATTACATCACTCATGTTTTTTACATCAATATCATCATCAACGACAATAACATATTTTGTGAACATTAACTGTCCTGATGATAGAATTCCCATAGCAACCTTTCTACCCTGACCTGAATACTTTTTCTTTATTGAGACAACGCATATATTGTTGAAAACACCCTCTTCTGGCAGAGAAAGATCAACAATATCAGGTATCTGAAACTTTATTGCTGGCAAAAATATTCTTTCTATTGCCTTTCCAATAACAACATCCTCGTTCCATAACTTTCCAACAACTGTTGCATGGTAAATAAAATCCTTTCTGTGGAATATCTTTTTAATATGAAAAACAGGGTAAAGATCCTTCGGTGTGTAATATCCCGTATGATCACCAAAAGGCCCTTCTTCTCTCAATTCTTCAGGATCAACATAGCCTTCAAGAACAATTTCAGCGTTTGCAGGGTATCTCAGATCAACATTTTCACCCCTGACAACATCAACGCTCTCCTGCATCAGATAACCTGCAAAAGACATTTCATCAAAACCTTCTGGTAAAGGGGATATGGAACTGAAAAGAATTGCAGGGTGAACACCTAAAACAACAGCAACATCCAGTGTTTTATGCATTTCTTTTGCTTTTTTCAAATGCATTGCCCCAGTCTTTTGTGCCTGCCAGTGCATACCCGTTGTTTCTGAGTCAAAAACCTGCATTCTATAAGTTCCAGCATTGTATGTACCTGTTTCAGGATCCTTTGTTATTACAACAGGGAATGTTATGAATTTGGAAGCATCCTTAGGCCAGGTTCTTAATATTGGTATATCATCCAGAGTAATTTCAGACATTTCCTTAACAACACCGTGGGATTTTTCATTCACATTTAAATTTTTTAATTTTTTATAAATCTTCAAACCTTCAAGTAAACCTGGATTTTTGTAAATTGCAAAAATCAGATCCTGAAAATCTTTTGAAATTTCATCAACACTTGATCCTATTGACATTTCAAGCCTTTTCCTTGTACCGAATAAATTCATCAATACCTTTCTTTCCTTTCCATCAACCTTTTCAAACAACAATGCAGGGCCTTTATTTTTCTGTACTATATTTGTAAAGTATGATATCTCAAGGTCTGATGAAAAATTTTCATCAATTCTGAGAATCTCATTCTCTCTAGAAAGTAAATCTATAACAGATCTCAGATCCTTCATTGCTTTCTGGAATGTTTTCAACCTTAATTAATTTTCCAATGATAATATTCAGCCAACACCTCTGCAAACAGGGCAGAGATATTTCCCATTCACATAAAGGAGTTCAGTTGAAAATTCACCACAATTTTCACATCTTCCTGCAAGATATTCTTTACCTTTGTATTCAACTTCACCCTTCATTCTTTCCCTTTCTTCAATTATTTCCAGAATTGTTGGAGCTATTCTAACAATGTCGTTCTCTGAGAGTAATCCTATAATCTTATTGTTCTCAATCACTGGCAATTTTCTTATCTTCTTCTTTGCCATAAGAAATGCCGCCTTTTCAAGTGTTTCATCAGCATTGATGACAACAATTGGTTTTGTCATAATATCAGAAACCTTCACCTCCGTTGGATCCAGACCCCTTGAAACAACCTTAACAACAATGTCCCTATCTGTTAAAATTCCAACGGGAATGTTATTCTCAACAACGATCATTGTACTTATTCCCCTCTGAACCATTTCCTTCACAGCATCCCATAGAACTGTTGATGATTCAACAAACAGCGGATTCTTTGACATTACTTCCCTTACCTTTATCTCTGCCATTTTTCCACCAGATTAAAAATGGATTAAGAGGTAATAAAACTTTCTTATATGTCATTATTCAAAAAATTTTGGAGAAAAAAAGAAAATGTTTTTAAACTCAAAAAAATTGGGAATAGTGTTATGGATACACCTCTGATGAAACAGTACTTCGAAATCAAAAGGAAATACAAAGAAATGATCCTATTTTACAGGGTGGGTGATTTTTACGAAACATTCGGTGAGGATGCAAGGATAGTTTCAAAGGAGTTGAATATTATTCTTACATCAAGAAACAGGGTTGAAAACGATATTCCAATGGCAGGTATACCATACCATGCTCTCTATTCCTACATTGGAAAACTTGTTTCTAAAGGTTACAAAGTTGCCCTCTGCGAACAGGTTGAGGATCCAAAGCTTGCTAAAGGAATTGTTAAAAGAGAGGTTGTTAGAATTTTCACAGCTGGAACAGTATTTGAGGATGAATTGTTAACATCTGTGACTAACTACATTGTTAGCATTTACATGGATAAAAAGGTAGGTATTGTTCTTGCTGATGTTTCAACAGGTGAACTAAAGGGAACAGTGATTGAAAATTCTATTGAAGGATTAATTTCAGAAATTTACAGAATAAACCCTAAAGAAATCGTTATTGTTAACAAAGATCTTGATGAAATTGAAAAATTCGCAAGGGAAAAGAGCATTCCAAAAAGCTTAATTTACAGTGATCTGGGAATGGCAGAGAATGAAATTAAAAGGCATTTCAACATAATGGATCTTAAAAGCATTGGCCTTGATAACAAAAATGAAATTATTTTAGCTTTAGGTGCATTGATAGATTATTTGAAAAGTGTTGAAAAGGATTCACTCAAGGTTTTAAAAGAATTCAAATTCTATGGAAAAAATGATTTTCTCATTCTTGATGACACAACCCTAAAAAACCTAGAGGTTTTTTCTGATATAAGGGGAAATGAAAAAAATTCATTATATGGCATTCTTGATTCCTGTTCAACTAAAATGGGTTCAAGGGAACTGAAAAGATCACTTACGTTTCCATTCTTGGATCTTGAAAAAATAAAAGATAGGTATGATGCAATTGAAAAAATAATGTCCGATGCCATTACAAGATTAAACATTATTGAAACTTTGAAAAAAATGCCGGATCTTGAGAGAATTTGGTCAAGGGTGCTTATGGAAAAGGCATCTCCAAGGGATCTTATTTCATTAAAAAATGCATTGAAATTGGTACCTGAAATAAAAGAAATGATGAATTTTGATACAAAACTTATAAAAAATTTGAAGGAAAAGATGAATTTTGATAATGAAATAATTAACATAATTGAAAATGGTGTTGATGAAAATTATGAAGAGAGTGGAAAATTGATAAAAAAGGGTTTTGATAATGTCCTTGATGATTACAGAAGAATACTTGATGAAAGTGAAAAATTCATCATGGATCTTGAAAGGAAAGAGAGTATAAAGACAGGAATTAAAAATTTAAGGATTGGCTACAACGATATTTTCGGATATTACATTGAAATTCCCAAATCCCAGGAATCAAAGGTACCTTCATATTTCATAAGAAAACAGACATTGAAGAATGTCGAAAGGTTCACAACAAAAGATCTTCAGGAATTTGAATACAAAATAATGGAGGCAAAGGAGAATTTTTGGGAAAGGGAAAGGGAAATTTTCCAAAATATTGTAAGGAATATTGTTGAAAAAGGGAAGGGGGTTAAGGATCTTATTTCATCCTTGGGTGAAATGGATCTTTTAACAACACTTGCGGAAATTGCCGTTAAAAGGAATTATACAAGACCCATTGTTGAAGATTCAATTTTGATTGATATAAAAGATGGAAGGCACCCTGTTCTTGATGTTATTATGGAAAACTTTGTTCCCAACGATACTGAGATGAATGAAAATTCAAGGTTTATTGTATTAACTGGTCCAAACATGGCAGGAAAAAGCACTTACATGAGGCAGATAGCGCTCATAATAATAATGGCACAGATGGGTAGTTTTGTTCCAGCATCGTATGCAAGGATTGGATCTGTTGACAGGATCTATACAAGGGTTGGTGCATCGGATGATATTCTCAGGGGACAGAGTACATTTATGAATGAAATGATAGAACTTGCGAATATAATTAATACAGCAAGTGAAAAGAGTTTCATCATACTTGATGAAGTTGGTAGGGGAACTAGCACATTCGATGGAATGAGCATTGCCTGGGCAGCAGCTGAACACATAAATGAGAAAATAAGGGCAAGAACAATATTCGCAACACATTACCACCAGCTGATTGAACTGGAAAAGCATTACCATGGTATAAAAAATTACCATATGCCTGTTAAAGAAACTGAGCATGGATTGATTTTCACAAGAAAGGTTGTGCCCGGAGGAATGGGTGAAAGCTATGGTATTGAGGTTGCATCAATGGCAGGTCTGCCAGATTCGTTGATAAAGAGGGCAAAGGAAATACTTGAAAAAATTGAAAAGGAGAATGTTCTGGAAATAAGGAAAAATAGAGTAAAGCAGGTAACATTACTTGATTCAATTATTGCTGATGAACTTAAAAACGTAGATCCTGAAAAAATGGAAAGGGAAGAATTAGTGAAATTAATTAAAAATTTAAAGAGAATGCTTCAGGGATAGATCCATGTTCCATTTTTTCTATCCAAGGAATCACGTAGTGCTTCTGGGCTCGTTATTAAAACATCCCTTCCACCATTCTTAAGAAACTTCATTGTAGCCTGAATCTTTGGCCCCATGCTTCCAGGTTTGAAATGCCCTTCTTTGTAATATTCTTCAATTTCCTTAAGGTTCACCTCATCTAAAGGTTTTTGGTTCTCCTTTCCATAGTTTAGGTAAACTCTATCAACGGCAGTCAGTATTATTAATCTTCTTGCATTAATATCCCTTGCAAGTGTTGCAGCACCAAGATCCTTATCTATGACTCCCTCAACACCCCTTAATGTTCCGTCTTTCCTTATAACAGGTATGCCACCACCACCAACAGAAATAACAATAAAACCTCTTTCTAAAAGGGATAAAATTGCATCCTTTTCAACTATTTTCAAGGGTTCAGGTGATGGAACTACCCTTCTCCATCCTCTTCCTGAATCTTCGACCATTATCCATCCCTTTTCCCTAATCAATTCCTGTGCCTGGAACCTTGTATAAAATGGTCCGATGGGTTTGGATGGGTTTTTGAACGCCTGATCCTTTTCACTCACCTCAACCCTTGTAAGTACTGTGACAATATCTTTTTCAACTTTCTTTGATTTGAGAACATTGTTGAAAGACTGTTCCAGCATGTAACCTATCAGGCCCTGGGATTCCGCACCACAAACATCAAGGGGCATGGGAGGAACAAGCGATTTTGCCTGTTCATTCTGCAGAAGAATTGCACCTACCTGAGGACCATTACCATGCGTCATGGCAACCTGATAATTTTCAAATATCCAGTATATGCTTTCCGCTGTTTCCCTTGCTCTTTTGAACTGTTCATCAGCAGTTCCAACATCACCCTGTCGAAGAAGAGCATTGCCGCCAACAGCTATTACAACTCTTTCCATCCATTTCACCTTTTATAAAAAAATGTAAATGAAAAAAAATTAAATTTTTTTTACATATTTTTAACAACAAGCCTCATGTTCGGAGGTTTCTTTGTAACATTGAGAACCTTCATGCCGTAGATTTCATCAATTCCTTTTTCAGCAGCAACATCAACAAGCCTCTGAGATATTATTCCACCAGTGATTAAAACTTTTCCAGTGTTGTTTAAGGATGATAGTTTTTCAACAAGTTCGTTAAGCTGTATTGTTTCCTTAACGTTACCCGATTCATCGGTTATGTATGCAACCTTTTTCTCAAATGCATCAAGAACAAGATCCTCAATCGATGTTTCCTTCTCTTCCTGCTCCTGTGTTTCAATCTTACTGTTATTTTCTTCCTGAACTTCGGGTCTTTCCTCTGATTTCATAAGCTTTTCAAGTTCTTCGTTCATTCCATGTGTTGCAAGATACTGTTCAACAGGCATTTTGTTCCTGAGAGCCTTTACTATCTGCTTGTATGTTAGTTCCTCAACCTCCCTTCCTGGAGGTGCCCTTGCAACAAAGTCTATTTCAGCAACCTGAAGAAGTTCTTTAAGTATTAAATCTCCACCCCTGTCACCATCAAGGAACGCTGTAACAACCCTTTCCTTTGTGAGATCTATTATTGTCTTTGGTATGTTTGTTCCCTCAACAGCTATGGCATTCTTTATTCCATATTTAAGTAAGTTGAGAACATCAGACCTTCCTTCAACAACAATGATTGCATCCGACGTTGGAACACTTGGTCCGGCAGGTAATTTTTCATCACCATAGCTTATTATTTCCTCTTTCTCTATTGTTTCCCTAACAACCTGTATAAGATCTTCGCTTAGGTTCTTTCCCTGTGATATGAGATTTTCAAGCAATTCCTTTGCCCTCTCTATTACCCTCTGCCTCTTTGTTAACCTTATATCCTCTATGGATAAAACTTCAAAACCTGCCTTGCATGGTCCAACACGTTCTATTGTCTCAAGTGATGCTGCAAGTATTGCTGTTTCAACCTGGTCCAGGCTTGAGGGTATGTAAACTATACCCTCTGATTTACCTTTCTTTGATTCTATCTCCACCTCTATTCTTCCTATCCTTCCACTCTTCTGGAGATCCCTGAGATCCAGTTCATCACCTAGAAGACCTTCAGTCTGACCGAATATTGCACCTACAACGTCAGGTTTTTCAACAACTCCATCGGCCGTTATTTTGGCCTTTATAAGATATTTCGCCATGTTTGGATCTATATTCATTGCTACCACCTTCTTTTATTCAGGAAAAAATAGTCATCTCCTCATCCATTCCCTCGCATCAGGACATAGATATGAATTAATGAGCTTGATATCATGATCATCATCAGGGATGACTACATTCCCTGATAACTCCTAATTTCAAATGGTTAATAAATCTTTTCATTGCCTTTGAGAAAATTTTTTAAAATAGATCACATTAAAGATGAAAAGGTGAAAATTAATGACATTCTGGCAGGGTAGATCCGTTAGAAAAATGACAGGTGGAAAGTACAGGCAGGCTAGAAAAAAGAGAAGATACGAGATTGGTAGCGATCCAGTTCTCACAAAACTCGGTGAAAAAAGGAAAAAGATTGAAAGAACATTTGGTGGTTATGAAAAGATTAAGCTATTAAGTACAAACGAAGTAAACGTTCATGATCCAAAGACAAAAACAATGAAAAAGGTTAAAATAATAACGGTGAAGGAAAATTCAGCAAATCCGCACTATGTTCAGAGGAACATAATTAACAGAGGTGCTGTTGTTCAGACAGAAATTGGTCCTGTTAAAATAACATCCAGACCTGGACAGGATGGCCTTCTTAATGGTGTGCTTGTTGAAAAATGATCATCTATCCTTCATATTTTAATAGAAAACTTTCAAGAAGGCAGGGCAGAGCTGTTAGCAAGAATTTTGCATTTGATCCGGATCCTGATAAAATTGAGAATGTTTTAAAAAAATTAAATTTGAAATATGAAAGGCAGGATAAAAAATATCCAAGGAGATGGTGGGAGGATAAGGTCAGATTTTACATAGAAACTGATAGAAAAAAAAGTGAAATTTTAAAAGAAATTGCTAAAGAGTTTAAAACCTTTTCTTAAATTCCCTTCTTCCACGGTTGAATGGTCTCCTATCAGACCTAAACTCCCTCGGGTGTTCTGTTGCACTAACATCGTTTTCAGTGTTTACGTTCTCAATCTCCTCTTCAGCCTTCTTTATTGATCCATATTTTCCAACATTAAGTCTCATATGCCCCCTTACAAGTGTTATGTATCCATTGTCTATGTAAACTGTATCACCGTTGTTTATACCGTTCACCTGGTCACCCCAGAGTGTAAGGGTTACAAGACCAGTATCATCGCCAAGAACAACCTCTGTTAGTTTCCTTGATTCTCCATACCTTGTCTGTATTTCCTTTGTTTCTCCAACGCTTGTCACTTTTGCCAAAACATTCACCCTTCTAGAATCAGGGTTCAAGTCCTTTATTTTCGTTACGTTTTCCATACTTTCTTCCTTCCTTTTTTACTGGAACGGTCTTTCCATTTTCCGAAAAGGAAAACAGTTCCGTTCATTTCCTTCATTACCAATTTATATTTAACTTTATCGGTATAAACTATGACGCCGATTAACCGTTAGGACACCCCCATTTTCACTTTTTTATTTTTACCGGTTTTTTAGAGTATATAGGACAGTGAATTACCTGAGTTCTGAAA
>JAVRLH010000003.1:0-31659 GCA_031961605.1 Thermoplasmatota archaeon | reverse complement strand
ACTAAAGGCCACTCCTAAAAGAGGAGTTTGATAGAACCGGGGTGTAAGCATCGAGCCCAAAAGGCGAGATGTTCAGCCCGCGGTTACTAAAGGCCAAATTTTGAATCGGTGATTGGGCGGACCCAGACCTTAGGAATTTCCTGTGGTTGGCTTTCATGGAGTATGTTTGATATGCTTGATCAGAAAATTATAGCAAAATATCCATTTTTAAGGGAAGCATTGCAATTTTACGGTAATTTATCCATTGATGATATTTTCACAAAGAATGAATATGCAGAGGCAAGGGAAAACGCCTTAAAAATGATAGAAAAATCTTTGGGAGAGGAAAGAAGTATTCATTTTTCAAATCCGAAAATTGAATTTTTAAGTTTTCAGATTTCAAAAATAATTCTATCTTCCCTGGATGATCCTGTGATTACAATGAGGTTTGCAACAATGATGAGGGATCAGATTGAAGAATATATAAAAAAAGAGGACAATTCAATAATAATACATATAGCTAATTCTCTCTGTTTGGATGCTTTTTTTGAGGATGAATTTTTCAAGATATCAATTTTTGATTATGTATCTTTAATAGGGAAGCTTGGTGAAAGGTACAGGCTTTTTTATCAAAGGGTTGAAAGGGGTTATGTGAAATTCCATGCACTTAAGGAAAAAGAAAGAATTGCAAAGATCATTAGAGAAGCTTTTGTAAAAAAATTCAGGGAGGATGTTGAAAGGATAAACCCTCCAGAGATAGTTTACAAAGTTCTTGGAAATGAAATTGAGAGAATTGAGAAATTAAAAGAATCAAAAATACCTGAGAATTTTGAAAGAAACCTCGGGGAAATAAACATGTCGGCATTTCCACCATGCATAAAGGAAATCATGAAATCTTTGGAAAAAGGTATGAACATTTCACACAATGCAAGGTTTTCTCTCGTTACCTTTCTTTATAACATTGGAATGCCCAGGGAGAAAATACTTGAAATTTTTAAAATGGTTCCTGATTACAATGAAAAATTAACAGAATATCAGGTTTTACACATAACAGGTGAAAAGGGTAAAACTGTCTATTCCATGCCAAAGTGTCAGACCATGGAGCTTTACAGTTTATGTGTGAAGAATGTTTATAAAGATCCCCTATGTTTTAAGGAATGGATGAAACATCCTCTAATCTATTACAGATTGAAAAAGAGATCAAATGCTTCTCCAGGTTCTCAGTGATCTCTGTATCGCTGTTATATGTCCTAGAATACCTATTAAAATTAAGAAAATGTCAGATATTGAAAGGAATTGCCATAATGGAATGAAGAATTGAAGAACAGGTAAAATTATGAATATTACCATTCTATCAGCCCTTCCCATTATTCCACCGTAATCCCTTTTACCTGTAACAGCGAGTGCATGTGTTCCAGCATAGCTTGTGAAATATATACCTGTTAATGCCAGAACACCGTAATACCAGTGAGAATATGAACTGAACATTATGCCAAGAACTATAACAGTATCGGCATATCTATCAATCTGGTGATCAAGAAAGTCACCCCTTTTACTCTCCTTACCTGTTATCCTTGCAACCTTTCCATCAATTGCATCAAAGAAAGAGGAAACAATAAGCATGATTGATGCAAAAATGAGGTATATGGATCCCAGGTAAAGGAAAATTGATGCAAATATAGCAAAAACGAAAGATAGCCAAGAAATTGTGTTTGGTGAAAACAATGTAAATGGTTCAGCCAATTTTGTCAATATACCATCTATGTTTTTTCTGTAGGTATCTAATACCATTCCATCACCTCATTTAAATAATCTATTTTACCTGCTTTGAAATCTTCTCCCCTACCATTCAATATATCTTTTATTATATTCACTGTTTCCTCCAGAGAGAATTTACCTGTATCTATTTCATAAACATTTTTTTGGTAATCCATTGCTTCCTGTGTAATAATCCCCAGTGCTTCCGCTTCAAGATTTTCCCTTATCTTTTCATCATCAAAACCCTTCTCAAAAAGTCTGATTTTAAGTATTGATGGACTCGTTCTTAAAACAACAACGACATCACAGTTCATAAAATGCGAATAGTGTGATTCCAGAATTATATTGTTTAAATTTTTCAACCTATCCTTCAAACAGTCCATATCAACAATCCTCACCTTTCTTTTTTTGTCGTATCCCTTAATGCAATTGTTCTCTTTAGCAAATTCATTCAAATTTATGTAAGGCCATGGAAGATTTTTACATACTGTTGTTTTACCAGTACCAGGTGTGCCGGTTATGCATACAATCATTGAATCAAAAATGTAGAAATCATATAAAAAATTATGCAAATTTTAGCTCAGTAGAAAACCTTTATAATAAAAATAAACCCAGAATTGTTGTAAAATGAGGTATTTCGAAAAGAGATAAAAGAACAACAAATGCAGGATTTGATGATATTATCTCAATAACATCACGATAACTTTTATTTGTCCAAATTTTATATAGAAGTATAACAAAAAGTTGATACCGGTGGTACTTTCTTTAGAAAATTTAGAAGAATTAGCAGGAATAAGTCGTTTGGATATAGTCATTGCTTGTTCGAGAAACTTATACCCCTGTGATTTTATTATGAACTGGGGGATTTTTGTCATAGTTGTATCTTCCATAAATTCAACAGAATACCCCTAAATAAATACTTTTCTGAGGATTTCTACAGAGCTCTTTCAATTTTAATAATAGTTTTAATTTACTTTTTGAAAACATTGAACAACCCGGAATGAATTTTAAAATAAAAAAGTAAATAAAACAGGAAAGTTTAAAGGCGAATATGGTCAAGGTAAAAATTCTTGCACCTGAAAAAAAGGAAATAGAAATTTCAGAAATAAAAAATGTGGAGGAAATTTTGAATAAATTGGGACTTAAAATTAATGCGCATATTGTTCTAAAAAATGGAAAACCTGTACCTGAAGATGATGTTGTTGAAGAAGAAGATAATATTGAGATCATTCAGGTTTTTTCAGGTGGTTGAAAAATATGTTAAAATATTTTTTTGAATTGATCTTTTGATCAATTTTTTTGATTAATAATTTAAATTTCTTTAACAAAAATTCAATTTTACAGGTAAATTTTAAATATGTTTAGAAAAATATTTTCATCGTATGAAAACAATAAAGCTTTTCATATTTTTGTTTTCATTATTTTTGTCCCTCATTCCCTTTGCCATAGGAGAGAATGTTAACGGTCTGATTAACAACGCAAATGCGGCAGAGCCCATGACAATCCTTGGCATTTATGTTCATGGATTCTTCCTTTTAATGGCAGTTGGATTACCCTACGTTGTTTTATCTTACGAGTTCCTGGGTATAAGGAAAAAAGATGGGGAATATTTGAATGCTGCAAAAACGCTGAGCAAGGTGTGGGGTGTTTCTTTTGCAATTGGGGCTGCAACGGGTACGCTCGTTGAATTCGGTCTTGTCCAGGTATGGTCGGGAACACTTGTTGCAATAGGATCATTCTTCTTTGCTCCTTTGACAATTGAACTCTTTGCCTTCATGCTTGAAATCATTTTCATTGCCATTTACATTTTCACCTGGAACACAAAGGATCCAAAATGGAGTCATTTTTACATTGGTACTATTCTCCTAATTGGCTCAAACCTTTCAGCCTACCTGATTCTTACAGCAAATTCTTTTATGAATGTACCATGGGGAACAGGGGATCTTGTATCAAAGATACTTCCATGGGAACCAGCCCTTGGCCCAAATTCGGTGAACCAGCAGGCTTTGGCGAATCTTTATGCAGCAATTGCAAATTCAGGATCCCTAGCCCTTGTGAAATATACACTTGGTAACAACATTGGCTTCATCTTTTACAATCCATTCATTGTTTTTGAGAACCCAGATCAAACAGCAACATTTTTGCATACTGTACTTGCAACAATAATAATTGCATCCTTTGAGGCAAGTGCATTCATTGCACTTGACTGGATAAGGAAAAAGGACAAAAGGGAACATTACTTTAAGATATTGAAGATTAGTTACGGTGTTGGTGCCATTGCATCACTTCTTATGGCCTACTCAGGAGATTTTATGGGCAGGATTGTTTACCAGTATAATTATCTTAAATTCCTTGCCATTGAGAACTTACCAGCAAAAGGTGGAACGGATCCATTGATGGGTCTTCTATTGTACGGTAATCCAAACCATTTCTTCCCTGGCTTTAATTACCTTTTATCAGAGGCTTCGAAATCAATAGATCCAAGTGCTGTTATTACAAGCGTTCAGTATGCTGAACAGTTCCAGGCATGGGCATATCCTGTTTACTGGTCCATGGTTATTTCCGGAATTTTACTCTTCATATTTGCCGTTGGATACTTTGGTGTATATTCAAAGACAATAGATAAAATAATAAGGAAAATACTGCGCATTAATACTGAGAAATTCATTGTATACACAAGTTTTGTTGCACCAATACTTGGTTTTATAGCCGCTTCCGCAGGCTGGGCAATCAGGGAGGCTGGAAGGCATCCATGGGCTATTTATGGTCTTGTTAAATACTGGCAGATTATAACACCCAATCCAATTACATTGCAATTTTCAATGCTCATAATTGTTGTTGAACTCTCTATTCTGATCTTTGGATCCCTGGCTATAATATATGTTGTTAAGGGGAGGTTGAAACAATGAGTGATGTTTATTCATCATTCCTTCTCCTTGGCTATGCAACAATTGTTCATTTGTTTCTTGTTAACATTGTTCTTGGCATAGCAATATTCATTCCAATACTTGAATACATTTACATAAAAAGGAACGATAATGATATAAAAGAAATTGCAAAAAAAATATTCAAACTCATGGTAGTCATGGATCTTTTTGCCGGTGTGTGGGCAACCTGGATAACAGTGTTTCTCGGAGGATTCTGGCCACTGTTAACATTTTATGCAACAACAGTCCTCTTTATACCATTAACGATTTCTTTGATAGGAATACTTATTTCTTTACCATCAATAGGTGTATACTGGTTCACATGGGAAAAAATAAACCAAAGATTACATTTCTTGATTGGAATAGTTCTTGCAATAGGAACAACCATGGTTCCAATAGGTTTTAACATGATATTTTCATTCATAAACGATCCTGTTGGCATGAATCAGGCATTACAGAACAACGATCTTTATGCTGTTTTTGCTAATCCATTGTATCCTGAATTTACTCTCCACAGGATTTTCGGTGCCCTTACACTTGTTAGTCTTGTTTATTCAGGTATTTTTCTCTACAGGTACTGGAAATCAGGTAATGAAATTTACAGAAAAGGTGCTGGAATTTTTCTTTGGGCATCTTTGCCAATAATACTCATTGAATCGATACTCGGTGCAATTTATGCCATGGAATTGAATATAAATTCACAGTACATTGCATCATCTGTTCTCGGTCCATTCTCATCCAATCCAACAGGATCCATGTTTCCTCTTTTCGTTGTTTTCATGATACTTGTATTTTTGCTCTGGGTGATCCTTTTTTATCTACTTTATGCATACCAGAAAAATTTTAAGTCTATTGGAACATCAATTCTTCTCCCTGTTCTTGCTTTAATAACATTACCTCTTGGTGAATTCATAAACGATTATTCAAGATATCCATATTTCATTGTTACAGGTAATACAGGTATTCCTGCAAGCGATTTCTTCAACAACATCATGAACATTTCAATAAGCTGGGTCATTGTTTCCATTGTTGTTTCTGTTATACTTGCAGGCATATTCTCCTATTACTTTTACTTGATCCTTATAAAGGAAAAATATTCTGAATAATTTTAAAAATTCAACCTATTTTTAAAAATATCTGGATATATTTTTTCAAGGTTGATCTCCTGGATTTACTTCACCAAAAAAATCCAGCCTTTTTAACATTCACAATTATATATGCC
This sequence comes from Thermoplasmatota archaeon, assembly GCA_031961605.1. Lineage (GTDB taxonomy): Archaea > Thermoplasmatota > Thermoplasmata > Thermoplasmatales > ARK-15 > JAVRLH01. The sequence continues at coordinate 25,773 of JAVRLH010000003.1, read as the reverse complement.
TCTATGCAGGAAATAAGGAATGGAAGATCTGATTCCTCTATGATCAAATTTAATCCCATGTCAAGTATCTTTCCAACAGTACCCTTTATTTCTGTGAATGAAGATGATGAATGAATTGATGTACCTGCAAGTTTAATTGTTTCACCATTGTCATAAACCTCACCAACCTCAAAGATTCTTTGTGGCAGATTTCTGTGCCTGTTGTTATCCAGTGTTTCCATAAGCATAGGTATTCTTATCTGTGCGGAGAAGAGTGTCTAAGATAATTTGGTGCTATATTTTCAAGATCATTTCATGGATATTCATGCTTTCTTTGGCGGAGTATTCTCAGCATAGGTTTCATACGAGCCAACGCCAGAGAGGAACATATTTTATTTTTTTTCCATCCACTATTTCCTCGCCTTCGTAGTCCCAGGTGATTATCTTTAAATTGTTGCATTTCAGCTCTTTGGATGCGTGAATCATGGCATCTATCTCCCTATTTTTTGTTGTTTTATCCATTACATCATAGCACACCTGTATTATTTCCTCAACCAATCCATTATTTAATATGAGAAAATCCACCTCTTGTTTTTTGGATTTGTAGTACCTTATTTCCACATTCTTGCTGTTCTTCTCCCTGAAAAGATGGAGAAAAACAAGTGTCTCCATGCTCGAACCCATATTCCTTTTTGTGGAAACCATATTGTAGAGACCAACGTCAACAGCATATATTTTTTGGGGAGAGAGCATCTCCTTCTTTTTTGATTGTGTATGAATTTTCACATCAAAAACTGCAAATGAGGAGATTATTAAATTGTAATACTTCCAAACGGTACGCTTGGAAACTGGATAGAATGATGATGATATAATTCTATGGAGTTTAGATATACTCATCGTATTTCCGCTGTTTGACATCAGGTAACGCAACATGAATTCCATAATATCACTTTTCTTTATTCTTGCCTTCTCAATTATATCCCGGTAAAGAGTTGTGTAGTATATACTCCTCAGTTTCTCCTTCTTTTCAATACTCTCCGATATTTTTATAACCTCTGGATATCCTCCAAATTCCATATAATCCCTGAGCGCACCCATGATGAACGAATCGTTTTTATCCTCAACATTTATCCCTTTCATCCTCAAATACTCCCTGAAAGAGAATGGGAGTAGAATTTTAGATATGTATCTACCTCTCAGCTCTCTGGATATCTCATCTATAAGAAGAGATGATGTGGAGCCACTTACCATAATTTTGTATATCCCCCTATTGTGGAGCGTTCTCAGCCATGCTCCCCAGTTCTTTAAATTTTGGATTTCATCAAAAAACAGGTATCTTGGCTCCCTGCCAAAAATTTCAATATATCCATTTATTATATTATCCGGTTCGTAGTTCCTGTATATTACATCCTCAAAATCAACATATAACTCTTTTTCCCCTATCTCCTTCATTTTTTGAAACATGAAATATGTTTTACCCGCCCTTCTCGGTCCAACAATCGCCACCATGTCGCTTCCAATGTTCACATTGAGCTCCCTACTTATAAGCGATGGATAATTCTCCCTTTTCCATTCCTCCAATCTTTCAAGTATTTCCCTGTTTACCATAGTTATTACAAGTAAACAACAATATATAAATATTTGTTTACTTCGAATGTAAAAAGGAAACATTACTGGACAGAGTGTGAGAAAGTCTTTAACCTGGCTTCTCGATCATAAAAGATAAAAAAATTCTGAATAATTTTAAAAATTCAACCTATTTTTAAATATCTTAGGATATATTTTTTCAATGTTGATCTCAAAAACAACTGTTGGATTGCCAAGCTCGAACTTTTCAAGGATCCTTGGATGCACTTCACCAAAAAATCCAGCAATTTTATCGTTAACTATTATGTATGCCTGTCTTCCAGAAATAAGGAAAGGAAGATCTGATTCCTCTATAATCAAATTTAATCCCATGGCTTCAAGTATCTTTCCAACAGTACCCTTTATTTCTGTGAATGAAGCTGATGAATGAATTGATGCACCTGCAAGGTTAATTGTTTCACCATTATCATAAACCTCACCTACCTCAAAGATCCTCTGTGGCAGATTTCTGTGTCTGTTGTTCTCCAGTGTTTCCATAAGCATGGGTATGAGCCAGGTTCTTATCATTGTTTGATCGTTTGTTACAGGATTTATTATTTTTGGAGAATCCTTTTCTTCAAGATCAAAATTTATAAAATTTCTTTCTTGTGATGTTAATGTTAAATTCGTTACTTCAATATAATTCAGACCAATCATGATCATCCTTACCTTTTCCTTAATGTTTTCAACATCACTTTCAAAACCCTGTGAAAATTTTTCAGGCAAAATTTTAGGAAAATTATCATAACCAAAGCCCTTTGCAAGATCCTCAATGATGTCAACAGAATGCATTACATCCGCTCTATATGGCGGGACACCAACAATATTTGATTTAACATTCACCCTGTAACCCATTTTTTCAAGTATATTTTTCATTCTTTTTTTATCAATTCTGATTCCCAGTACATTTTCAACATCCTTTTCATTAATACTGAATTTCTCAAAACCAAGTGAGGGAAGGATCATTGTACCATCATTATATTCAATTCTAACTTTCTCAGCCCTTCCCCCAATCTCAAGAAGTGAAGTTACAACTAAATTAAGAGTGATTATTACAGTGAAGAGTTCAATACCTGTAACATCAATGAAAATGTTTTTCGTCTCTTCTTTCAACTGTGTTAATGTTCCATTTATTATTGGTGGAAATGATAGAACGTTTCCATTTTTATCTGTTATAATGGGATATCTTTCATAATCCTTTATTATCCATCCATAATCAATACCCTTTGGATGTTTTTCAACTATTTCTTTAAGTTTCATTTTTTCTGAAAAACCAAGTGGTATAAATGAAATTTCATTGGGATCATGGGCAGCATAGGTGAATGGTGGTGTAACACTATCAAGATCATGGATGCCTATAGCTATTTTCTCCCTGTTCCTTCCCACGCTTAAGTGAAGTTTTTCCTGCAGATCCATTATATCCTTTATCTTTTCACCATCAAGGTTAATGTTTCTGATAACCGCACAGCCAATGTATGGCCTTATGTTTTTCAGTTTTTCATCAACAATTACAGATATTTTTGAATCATAAACTCTGTATGATCTTTTTTCATTGTAAACGTATTGCCTTATTGCCCTTGATAGGCCAAATATTGAATAAAGATCAGGTCTATCAGGATATAGTTCAAAATCCCAGGCATTTTCATCCTCTCTTTTTACTTCCCCGCCCAGCATTTCAACAATATCTTTAATTTTTTCATTTTCCACATTTGTCATTTTTATTAATCTTTCTTTGTTAACGCTTATTACAACCATAATTTTCCATTGAAAAAAGGATAGAACATATTTAATTTTTATTATGCATCTCCTTTGTCATGAAAAAATCTCTTATTTCCTCCTCAATGTTCTTACTTTTTTCCATGTTTATGAAATCCTTGAACCTGTGTGCTCTTTCATCCATGATTATTCCCATCCCCCTGTCTTTTGAGGATCTTATCATTCTTCCAAACGCCTGAACAATTTTTCTTCCAGCAGGACCATGAACAAGGAACTTGTAAACCTTTTCCTTCCCAAGTTCGTTTTTGTAATACATTTCCATAAGTTGTTGCCTTGCGGTTGGTTTTGGATAGGGAATACCAACAATCACAACCATCTCAAGTATATTTTCAGGGAAATCTATTCCCTCACTAATTCTGCTTCCAAAAACTGAGAAGAATATACCTCCATGCCTTTTGAACAAATGCATGTACCTTGTGAATTCCCCCTGTGTTATGTTCTGCCTCTCAATGAATATTTCACCATTTACTATTATATCCTCGTTCAGTATCCTGTCCATGATCCTGTAGGAAGGAAAAAGAACAAGTGTATTGTGGCCGGTTGAAAGTATTTTTTCAAGTGTTGATGCAATCTTTTTACTTTCCTCCCCATTCTTTTCCATTATATCATATTTTGTTGTTATACCATCCATGTAGTAAATTTTAAGGTTCTCTGGCGAGAAAGGTGATGGAAATGATGTCTTCCTTGGCTTAACATTTTCAAAAACAAGGCTTTCATATTCATCAAGTGGTCTCAATGTACCTGACATATGGATTGATGAATGAACCTTTTCAACCACTGATGTTATTGGTTTTGGATCAATGGAGAAGAGTTCAAGTTTTAAAACATCATGTTTTGTGATGAGCCTAACAGTATCCTTTGAATCATTCTCAAAAAAATCAAGAAGGAAATTTGAAATGTTCCATACATATGATCTTGGTAAAAGTCCATCATTTAGTTTTTTAGTCCTTATGTATTCACCAAATGATACAAGGTTATTTAGAAAAACAATCACATCATCCCTTGTTGATGAAAGCTTTTCAGAAAGCAGATCAAGAAAGAGTGAATGTGAAATTGGTGAATCCTCCTTATCCTTCAGTGTTTCATTCTCAAAGTATGAAATTACATCCCTCAATGCCTCAAGAAAATAAGATAACTTGATGTTTTTGTAATTAATTTCACCAAATTCTCTTACTTCTCTGTCCGTTGCATTTATTGATCTTATTGAAAGGGATAAACTCCTCAATGATCTTGCAAAATCCGGAAGGTTATGTGCCTCATCAACAACAAGTATAATTTCATCAAAATTTGTGTTTGACCAGTCCAGAAGCCTTGATCTAATGAATGGATCAAAGAAATACATGTATGGCATTACAATCAAATTTGCCTTTTCAGTAAGGTTTTTTATTGCTTCATAGGCACATATGTCATCCTCCAGTGCCCTGTCAATGAATTCCTGTGCTGTGAATACATTGTTCTTTCCAAAGTCTATTAAATCATTACCCTTATCAAGATAATTGTTGTAATAAATGCAGGAATCGTACCTTCCATTTTCCACATCCTTCTTTTTCTTTTCACATAAAAGAGCAAATTCCTCCGGTGTTACATCAAAAATCTTTTCTTTTAACATCATTAAACAATAGTTGTTCCTTCCCTGTAGTGAAACACTGCCAAATGTGTATTTTTTCCTCAAAACCTTTGCCTCCTTTATAACCTGTTCCTGCTGTGAGTTTGTCCTTGTTAGATAAAAGATCCTGAGGTTATTATCCAAAGCATATTCAAGTGCAGGTGCAAGAACAGCAATTGTTTTCCCAATCCCTGTTGGTGCTTCAAGAATAATATGCTCCCTTTTCTCAATAGATTCCTCTACAAATTTAACAATCTCATCCTGGTATTTTCTTAAACTGTATGGAAAAAACTTCATCTTAGCGCCGCGGGGGAGATTCGAACTCCCGCTCCCTATTCGGGAACCAGCTCTCAAGGCTGGCGCCGTGGTCCGCTTGGCTACCGCGGCACAATGACCAATAAGGATTGCTATATTTTTAACTTTTTGGGTGGTAAATCCCTTCGGAAAGGAGGGGATAAAAGCAGAGAATTATATATTTTTTATATAAATATATTTTCAAGTATTAGAGTGCTGGAAGAGGTAAGCACGGACATTTCAAGTCTTTGAAGATGATACATCTTAACCTGCCTTCAAAATGTGTAACAAAGAACCATCATAACAAAAAGACCTGCCCTTTGGTTTTTGGGAAAAAGCTTAGCCATGAAGATCCATCCATCAGCGTTGTGTTTTCAAAAAATGAATTTATTAATCACAATAAAAATGAAAAGATTTTATTTAAAAAAATAAGTGATAACCTTTCCATTTAAAAAAAATTGTTAGTTAGAAAAATTCATAAACATATTTAAATTTCCTTAAAGTATAGGTGTCAAAAATGTCATGGAAGGATGTTGAAGTAAGGGAACTAAGGGAAGGTAGCTATATAGTTATTGATGATGAACCCTGTAGAATAGTTGAATTCACCACATCTAAGCCAGGTAAGCATGGAGAGGCGAAAGCGAGAATAGTTGCTATTGGTGTATTTGATGGACAGAAGAGAAGCGTTGTTTATCCTGTAAAACACAAGGTAAAGATGCCAATTATAGACAAAAAGACAGGACAGGTTATATCTGTTATGGGTGATGTTGCACAGATCATGGATACAACAACTTTTGAGACCTTTGAGCTTTCGATTCCAGATGAATTAAAAGGGCAGATACAGCAGAGCCAGGAAGTTCAATACTGGGAAGCCATGGGTAAAAGAAAAATAATGAAAGTGTAGAATGATAAATTTATTGAAATTTGCGGATTCCGAATCATCATACGAAGAAAGTGAATTTGTAATATTCGGTGTTCCATTCGATATAACAACATCCTTCAGGGGAGGTGCAAGGTTTGCTCCAAATTCAATCAGGGAAGCATCAATAAACCTTGAATCTTTTCTCATAGATCCGGAATTTTACTTCAGGGACGCTAAGATCCATGATATGGGCAATCTTTACGAATCCGGCAATGTTAAAGACATGATTGAAGAGGTTGGATCTATTTTCTCACAGATCATCAATGATGGTAAATTTCCAATAATGCTTGGTGGTGAACATTCCGTAACAATAGGTACACTTAGCACACTTAAAAAAATTGGTGCAACAATGATATTCATAGATGCACATTCAGATTTCAGGGATAGTTATCTCAACGAAAAATTCAGTCATGCCTGTGTTGCAAGAAGATCCTTTGAGGAACTTGGAAAAGAAAGAGTTTTAAGCGTTGGAATAAGATCAGTTTCACCTGAAGAATTCAATGATCCAGAGTTCAAAAATTTTAGGCATTATACATCTTTTCAGGTTAGGGAACTTGGAATAAAGAAAGTTATTGATTATATTGAGAAAATTGAGGGGTACATTTATCTATCCATAGATATGGATGGCATAGATCCAGCATATGCGCCTGCTGTTGCAACACCTGAACCATACGGTTTAACGCCATGGGATGTTAGAGAAATTATATTTTCAATTGGTGAAAAACTTGTTGGAGCTGATGTAGTGGAAATAGTGCCCCATTATGACAACGGTAATACATCTATGCTTGGTGCAAAGTTTGTTCAAGAAATTATAGCATCAAAGAAAATTAAATCTCATCGGTAAAAACGTACCTTTCAAACTTTCCTTCCAAGAATCTATCAATATTTTCATTCAGTTTTCCACCGTAGGTTTTCCAGCAATTTATTTTATGTATTGATAAAAGGCCGAAGACAATCTCGCCTATGTTAACAGTAAGTATATCTGTTATTCCATATTTTAAAAGATTTTTTATTACCTTCACACCCACAAGGTTTTTTTCATCAATGTTAAGATCATTTTCAACAAAATTTACTGTGTAGGATCCATTGTTTATGTCAACAATGGCAAAGTATGGCGACTTTGAAAACTTTTCATGTATTTCCGAATTTATATCCTTTTCTTTAACTGGAACAATAACCTTGAAATTTTTCCTTTTTGATGGTTCAACATGAATTACAACCGAAATTACACTTTCGTTCATTTGTTTAATTTTTTCCTCAATTTTTTCTGTGACAGGATGTGCCTCTTCTATTGTTAAGGATGGATCCATTTCAACAATAAGTTCGACAAATATAACAGATCCTGCCCATCTTACATAAAGCCCTGATAATTTTTTAACCTCTGTGAAAGATTCAGTCACATTCTCAATACTTTTCAGAACATTCCTATCCCTAGGCAGATCCATAAGGTCAAGTATAGAATTCCTTATTATTTCAATTGAAACAATGAATAGTGCAATACCTGCAAGAACAATAGAAAAGTAATAAAAATAGATTGAACCTGTAAAATAATTAAGTAAAAGACCGAGAGCAACACCTATACCTTCAAATACATCGGTGAATGTATGCATGCCATCGGACCTGATGCTGGGTGAATTGTTCACTTTTCCAAATCTGTATTTTATCTCACCAGCAAAGATAAGAGGAACGATGGAAAAAATCTGAAATATGGAGGCATAGAGGGAGTTAAAAGGTAAGGAAGTAAAGCCATAAATTATTATTTCAATACCGGAATAAATGATAAAAAGGCCAAGAAAAAGTGAAATGAGATCTTCAAGCTTGTAAAGACCAAAGGAAAATTTTTTTGAAAATTTGCTGTAAATAATTCTCAATGCAACCAATATGAGGATTGTAATAACAACATCTATACCCATATGAATGGTTTCAATCAGAATTGCATAATTATTTGTAAAAATAAAACCAAGGATTCTGATTAGCATTGAAACTGAAACAAGTATGAGTGAAATGACCAAAATTTTCTTCACCTTTTCAATGCTCAACATATTTTTTCACAATTGTGTAGTAATTAAAAAAATTTTCTAGGAAAGTTTTTTTATTTACAATTCAATACAGAAAATATGAAAATTTTAGGTGGATCTGGATCACTTGTTCTAGCCCAGAGAATATCACAAATCACAGGTTTTCCCATGGTCCACAGGGAAATAAAGAGATTCCCGGACGGCGAATGTTACGTTCGTATCCATGAAAATTTGGATGGTGAGGATATTGTTTACGTTCAAAACACTTATCCGGATACAAATATCATTGAATATCTTATCACCCTTGATGCAATTAGACAGTATAAAATAAAAAATCTTATTTCCGTTATACCCTACTTTGGTTATGGAAGGCAGGACAAGAGGTTCAATGAGGGTGAACCAATAAGTGCAAAGGTTATGGCTGAACATCTTTCTGAAAATGTTGATAGAGTAATAACAGTTAATCTTCATAACAGTGAAATAGTGAATTGGTTTAGGGTTTCTGGTGTGGAGGTTAAGGGGGAGAAGGCAATTGCAGAATATTTCAGAAGATTTAATCCAGATCTTATTGTATCACCAGATAAGGGATCATATGAAAGGGCAAAGTTTGTGAGTCAGATACTTGGTATACCTTTTGTTCAGTTTGAGAAAAAGAGACTGGACAGTGAAAGGGTAACAATGGAGACGGGTGATATTGATGTAAATGGAAAAACGGTTGCAATAATAGATGATTTGATTTCAACCGGAGGAACAATAATAACCGCTTCAAGAATACTTAAAGATAGAGGTGCACAGAAGGTATTGGTTGGATGCGTTCATGGTTTATTCGTTTCAAATGCCCTGGATAGAATACAGATGTACGTGGATGTTCTTGTTTCTACGGATACAATTGAAAATCCAAAAAGTGTTGTTTCTGTTGCTGAGGATATTAAAAATGAAATACTTAAATGAAAGGTTTTTATCTTAAAATTATTTAATCTTTCCAGTGTAGTATATGAAATTGAAAACTTGTGAAACACATGGACCGTTCAGGGGTGAAAAATGCCCCATATGCGGATCGGAAGGGAAGTTACTCCTCAACGATTGGGAGCTTGAAGCCATAAGCAGAATTGTTACAGGTATTCTGAGACACTTCCCTGAAAAATTCAACGTTGTATTGGATGAGAAGGGATGGGCAAAGATACAGGACATAGTTGATGGAATAAAGAAAAATGAAAGAAAATTCAGGTGGCTGAAAAACATACATGTTGAGGCATTTATCCTTACAGATCCAAAAAATAGGTTTCAGTATGATCCTTCAGAGGGTAAGGTTAGGGCTGTTTATGGACACTCAATAAATGTTGATCTTTCAGATCTTCCAAAGGATCAGATACCTGAGAAACTTTATTATGCAATTGTTCCTGAGGAAGAGGAGTTTATAAAGGAAATTGGTATAAAGCCCGGGGAAAGGAAATGGGTGCATCTTTCCAGAACTTACGAAGAGGCTTACAAGGCAGGTAGACATAGAACAGACGATCCAATAGTGCTTGAAATAATGGCAAATGATGCCATGGAAGATGGTATGGATATATACAAAGCAACAAAGTATATATATATAACAAAGGAAATACCCCCCAGGTACATAAAGAAGGCAAGGAGAAGGAAAGTTGAGCTTTCAGAGGAAGAACTTAAAGAGATTGAGATGGAAAAGAAAAGAAAGGAAATGAAAGAAAAAAGAAGAGAGGAAGAAGAGGGCCGGTAGATCAGCTGGTAGATCGCCACACTTGCAATGTGGAGGCCCGGGGTTCAAATCCCCGCCGGTCCATTTTACCAATGAAAAATGGCAGGAATTCCTTATGAAATTTTTAATAGCTCTTTATAAAATATTATCAAGAGCAATTGTCTTTAAAAAGTAAGTATAAAAAGAATTTAATTTTTATAAATTCCTTTTAAGGAAATTTTTATATAGACCGAGGAATTTAGAATAGAACATGGCCGATGAAAAAAGAAATGTGGGATTTCAGCAAGCTGCGGGCTTGATAAGGTACTTTGAGGAGGAGAAATCCCGTGGTCCAAAGATAGACCCAAAGCTTGTTATTTACATAGCTATTATAGGAACAATCATAGTTGAGGTTCTGAAAGTATGGGTTCCTCTTCACTGAAAACATTTTATATCTTTTTGATATGTACTCCTTAAAAGCTCCGGTGGTGTAGTCCGGTCAAGCATATCGGCCTTTCGAGTTTTGATGAACGAGGAAAGCCGACGACCCGGGTTCAAATCCCGGCCGGAGCATATCATAATCCATAATACTTTTGAAAAGCGTATGCTATTGCAGATGTAACCCATGATATTGTTAGGCCTACAAAAACACCTTTGAAATAAATATTGTTTGTTGAATAGAATATGAATAGAAAAATAATGCTTAAAATAAGCTCAAGAAGAATAAGATAAATTAAAAGATGATTCTTCAGTATGTTTTTTCTCCATCCTTTCATGTTTGATGATAATTTATTTATCTTATTAAAGCTTTTATTAAAAAATCAGCTTCAAAATTTAATTGAAATACTACGATTAAAGCATTTTTCTTCATTAATTTTAAAATAAATGGAAATTGGATGTTTCCATAATAATTATGATTTGTAACTTGGAGATAAAACCAAATAAAATGAAAAAATTACATTTATTATGGAAGATGGATCCTCGAAAACTAGAGCATCAGATCCCTGGGGAGATATTTGTTTTTCCTGAAAAGAAAGAGGGATAGATGGATTCCTTTGAATTCTTTGAATCAATACATTCAAGAAATATGTAGAGCACTTTGTGATTGCACTGAGAAACTCTTTAATGAAACCTTATAAATCAACATGAAATATTCTAAATGTTTAAAAAGAAATTTATAATGTGATTGTAATATAATTAACGCAAAATTCTAGATGTTTTTCTTTCTTTATAAGGGAACCTCCGAGGAGGTATTTATTGCCTAAACAAAATACTTAACACCATTCCACAAAGGTAAAATGCAATAGTGTGTTAACTAAATTTTTGGTTAATCATTTTTAACTCACCACCGTGTTTTTGTCCCAAAGAATTTCTATCCTTTTAACTAGGGATTTGTTATACTTTGATCAAACTCTTTTATATTTCATTTTTTATTATTTTTGGAGGTGTTTTTTGTAAACACGTTTTATCACAAACACCTCCATTTATGTTTGATTTAAATATTTTACTCATTAATAAAATAATTAGTTAACACACTTAAAATGCAAATAAAAATTAAATACAACTTTTTTCATTATATATGTTATGAATAAGAAAGGGGCTGTTATTTTGATTGTATCGATACTTATAATTTCAGGGTTTGCTGCATCTATTTCCATAATGGATAATATAAAAAATTCAGCCCAACCCTTTGCTAAAACAAATTATGTCAGTAGAGCAATTGGTGACCAAGAGATCCAAAGTAATTCTAATACTTCTAATGCTGGATATGTGAAAAATGCTGGATATGTGAAATATACACTAGATTTGCTTACAAATCAGCTTCTTAACGGAAATGTTCCTAATGCGGGTAATGGTAAATCCCCAATGGCATTGGTATTTGATTCAGCCAACGGTTATATTTACGTTGCCGATAGGGATTCAAACAATGTATTAGTAATAAATGGTGCAACAAATACTGTGATGGATGATATTATTGTTGGATCAGGACCAGTGGGACTGGCGTATGATTCAGCCAACGGCTATGTTTACGTTGCCAATAGGTATTCAAACAATGTATCGGTAATAAATGGAGCAACTAATACTGTGAATGGTAGCATTCCAGTTGGATCTGAACCAGCAGGACTGGCATACGATTCAGCCAACGGCTATGTTTACGTTACCAATTATTGGTCAAATAATGTATCGGTAATAAATGGAGCAACTAATACTGTGAATGGTAGCATTCCAGTTGGATCTGAACCAGTAGGACTGGCATACGATTCAGCCAACGGTTATATTTACGTTGCCAATAGGAATTCACTCAGTGTATCAGTGATAAACGGAGCAAATAACACTGTTATTGGGAACATTCCTGTTGGATCTTCATCGCTTCCAGAGGCAATAGCATATGATTCAGCCAACGGTTATATTTACGTTGCCAATTCAAATTCAGATAATGTATCAGTGATAAATGGAGCAACTAATACTGTGATTGGTAGCGTTACTGTTGGATCATGGCCAAGGGGTGTGGCATACGATTCAGCCAACGGCTATGTTTACGTTACCAATTATGGTTCAGACACTGTATCAGTGATAAACGGAGCAACAAATACTGTGATTGGTAGCATTTCAGTTGGAGGGGAGCCAAGGGGTATGGCATATGATTCAGCCAACGGTTATGTTTACGTTGCCAATAGGGATTCAAACAATGTATCGGTAATAAATGGAGCAACAAATACTGTGATTGGTAGCATTCCACTTGAATCATATCCATTTGGAATAGTATATGATTCAGCCAACTGTTATGTTTACGTTACCAATGCAGGTTCAAATAATGTATCAGTTATAAACGGAGCAACAAATTTTGTGATTAAGAATATTCTAGTTGGATCAGGACCATCTGGAATAGCATATGATTCAGCCAACTGTTATGTTTACGTTACCAATACTTATTCAAGCAATGTATCGGTGATAAATGGAGCAACTAATACTGTTATTAAGAGCATTACTGTAGGATCATATCCATTGGCTGTAGCATATGATTCAGCCAACGGTTATGTTTACGTTACCAATACTTATTCAAGCAATGTATCGGTGATAAATGGAGCAACTAATACTGTTATTGGGAGCATTACTGTAGGATCATATCCATTGGCTGTAGCATATGATTCAGCCAATGGTTATGTTTACGTTGCAAATGAGGGTTCAAACAATTTATCGGTGATAAACGGAGCAACAAATTCTGTGATTGGTAGCATTCCAGTTGGATCATATCCAGAGGGACTGGCATACGATTCAGCCAACGGCTATGTTTACGTTGCAAATTTTGATTCAAATACTGTATCGGTGATAAACGGATCAACAAACACTGTGGTTGAGAACATTCCAGTTGGATCATATCCAGAAGGAGTGGCATATGATTCAGCCAATGGTTATGTTTACGTTGCCAATGCAGGTTCAAATACTGTATCGGTGATAAACGGAGCAACAAACACTGTGGTTGAGAACATTCCAGTTGGATCGTGGCCAGAAGGAGTGGCGTATGATTCAGCCAACGGTTATGTTTACGTTGCCAATTATGGTTCAGGCACTATAAGCATAATTTCTCCTTCAGGGTTTTCAGTGGTGCAACTCTATACAGTCACATTCAAAGAATCGGGTTTACCATCAGGAACAACATGGGCAGTCACTTTAAACGGAACTACGGAAACATCAACAACGAACACAATAAGCTTCAGTGAACCAAATGGTACATATTCCTTCAGTATAGGAAATGTGAGCGGATACATAGCAAATCCATCATCAGGAAAAATAATTGTTTCCGGTGCAAATGTTAATCAGGGAATAACATTCACTGTTGTTGGTCAAAAGGTATATACAATAACATTTACAGAAAATGGTTTACCGGCAGGAACAATATGGTATGTTAATTTAAATAATGGGCAATCTTTTTCATCAATGAATTCCACTATAATTTTCAATGAACCAAATGGAACCTATGCTTATACAATAGAGTCAACAAACAAGACTTATTTTGCAACGCCCTCTTCAGGTACAATTAATGTAAATGGAACATCTATTACAAAGAATGTGATTTTTAAATCCTCTCTTAACAAAACCACATCGACATCTTCAAACATATCAAATACTGAACTTTATGCTATAGTAGGTGTGATAATAGCATTGGTAATAATAGGAATTGCAGTGTTTGTATTTAGAAGAAAAAAATAAACTTTTTTTATTTTTTTGTGTTAAGTATCTCGAATTTATTTTCTATCAAAAAAGCCATAATCAATTATGATTTTAGAAGAACTGAATAAAAGTTAAATAAAAATTATATTATAAGAGCAAAACAAAAGTATAGCACTATATGAAGATTCCCAAAGATTTGGATATAAGTGAATCAATAATGAAAAGAGTATATATCCGCTTGTGAAATTTTGAAAGATGTCATGAAAAAAGTTCTTTTGTCTACACCTGCATGATGATGCAAGTGTAAGAGTCGGAGTTTGGCAACCGTGATCAGATCTGACCTTCGAGGTTGTTCGTAAGAATGGTTGTCTACGGTTCGACTTAATACCCTGAAACAAAGGTGAATAGGTCTTATTCAGAAAACTCCGACTTAAGAATCTTAAATCAAAAAATAAGAAATACAAAAAAAGACGTCGATATTCATAAGGAAATTGTATACTTAACATCAATGGACGAAAGTGGAACAATTATAGAATAGTATTAAATGCCTAACGTTAATGAAGAAGGGACAAAATTCAAAGAGAAATACATGGAATTGAAAACTGACATAGCTTTAGAAATGTCCACATCTGGCAAATATGTTGCAACACTATTGAGGGATATGGGATTTTCTATACACATAGCTGATCCTGCAAATCTTGCTTTGATCTTCAAATCATCAAGGAAAAACGACAAGGAAGATTCTTACAAACTTGCAAAGATTATTAGATTGAATGATTGCAAAAGAATATCTTCCATCAAAAAAAGAAGAATTTATTGACAACATTGATACACTCACAGAAACGAAAATAATAACAATGAAGAAAAAACAAAGAAACAAAAAGAACAATAAGGAACATAAATATTCAAAAGACTATAAAATTAATTATGGGAAATGGGATATTTGATTCGACAAAAGAATTTTTTCATAGAAAACACACTAGTTCACGAAGAAAAAATTTAATTGGTGGAAAAGCAATAATCAAACTATGATAATAAGGGAAAAGAGTGAACTGACAAAGATGCTTATTCTCATTGAACTAATGCATGGTAAAAGGAAAATAAGGGAAATTGCAAAAACAATAAATATAACTTTACAGGGTGTCTCTGAGTACATAAAAATAATGAGGAGGGAGGGACTTGTAACAAAGGATCTTAACCTTACAAAGAAGGGAAGTAACTTTGTACATGAAAAGGCGGAGGAATTGAGGGTGTATGTTGTTAACCTTCTTAACGAACTGAACATAATTAATGTTACAGAGGCAATAGCAGGCGAGGATCTGAATGAAAATGAAAGTGTTGGACTTTTCATGGAAAATGGTTATATCCATGCGTATAGAAAAGATTCAAAGTCAATGGGTATAACATTGTCAAGCGCAAAAAAGGGTGAGGATGTTGGAGTTAGGGATTTAACAGGTATAATGGATTTAAAAATGGGTAAGATTGTAGTATGCCTTCTACCATCCATAAGCGATGGTGGATCAAAGATTGTCAACATGGAAAAATTAAAAGAAATATCTGAAGGATTCGATAAGATCGGTATATATGGTATAGTTCCCTACATTGCACTGAAAAATGCTGAAATAAAAATAGATTTTGAGTTTGCCGCTGTTAGGGCAGCGCAGGAGGCTGCACACAGGGGTCTTAATACTGTTCTATTCATTTCAAAGGATCTGTTCAAATACGCTTTACCTGAACTTGAATCTCCCAAACAGGGTCTATCCTATGTTACATATTACGTTGAGGATCTCAGTATTTCTCGTATGTAACATTGAATTCAGGAATGAAAACTCCCGATCCCTCTTCAACATGTCCAACAACATCAGATTCAACTTTTTCCCTTTTCAATATTTCTAAAATATTGTCAGCATATTTTTCATCAACAATGATCATGAAACCCATACCCATGTTGAAAGTTTGATACATTTCCTTATTTTCAATTGCACCAAGATCCTGGATGAATTTGAAAATTCTCTGCGGCTTTAAAGGATTATCAATAACAAACCTGTGGTTTGATAACCTAATCAAATTCCTCAAACCACCACCAGTTATATGTGCAAGACCGTGAACGGGAAAATCCTTTATAATTTTCATAACAGGTTTAACATATATTCTAGTTGGTTCAAGAAGAATTTTCCAAAGAGGTTTATCAAGTTTTTCATAGTATGAAACATTTTTCTCCTTCAATATCTTTCTAACAAGTGTAAAACCGTTGGAATGCAAACCTGAACTCCTCAATGCAATTATTGAATCATTATTTTTTATTTTTTTACCTGTGATAACATCACTTTTTTTCACAATACCCATGGCTGTTCCTGAGAGATCCGTGTAATTCACCATGTCAGGCATGACTGCTGTTTCTCCCCCAATTACAGAAATATTGCTCATTTTTGATGCAATATTCAATCCCTTTCCAATGTCTCTTGCCCTTTTTTCATCATAATCCTTTATAACAAGATAATCAACAAATGCAAGGGGCTCTGCTCCAACACATATTGTATCATTAACGTTCATGGCAACAGCATCTATTGCAACAGTATCCCATTTTTTCATTTCCTCTGCGATGATCATCTTTGTTCCAACACCATCCGTGTTGAGGGCAAGGTAAAATTCACCAAAGTTTATCAATCCCGTGTAATGACCTATTCCAATAGCGGGAGAGAATTTTTTTCTTTTAAACTTAATTTCATTCAAAAGTTTCTCAAGAAAGATATCCTTTTTATCAATATCAACACCAGCTTCTTTGTACGTTCTCATTATAACAACCTCTCAATGGACCGGCGGGGATTTGAACCCCGGGCCTCCTCCATGCCAAGGAGGCGATCTACCAGCTGATCTACCGGCCCTCTTCTTTTACATTTCAATACCATTAATATACTTTACGCTTCAGCATAAGTTGTCAATCTTTTCATACTTCTCAGATAAAAATTCAAATTTATGTAATGAACAGGCAGGACATAAATCGTTTTTCATAACAATTATTTTGTCAATACTCAGTGACCATCCATCTATATAGTACATGGCACTCTCACTGTAATTTTCAAGAAGCACCTTATAAGCAAGTGTTACAGCAAGGGATGCAACAAGTGAAGGAAGAGAATTTAAAACACCAACAGTTGAACATGTTTCCCTTACTTCTGGCAAATCCCTTATCATACATCTCAAACATGCTGTTTTTCCAGGTATTATGGCCATTACACTGCCATAGGTTGATATTGCTGCTGAATAGATCCAGGGAACGTTGTTCTTAACACATGCATCGTTTATTATGTACCTTGTTATGAAGTTGTCCGTTCCATCCATAACAATATCAACATTTTTAACATAAATTTCAACGTTTGATGAACTTATTCCCTGGTATATTGGAATGATATCAACATCTGAATTTATGGATTTAAGATAATTTAAAGCTGCCTGAACTTTCAGTTTTCCAACATCATTTTCATTAAAAAGAGTTTGTCTGTGAATATTTGATAAAGAAACATAATCCCTATCAGATATGTACAGTTTTCCTATCCCTGCCCTCACAAGAAGCTGTGAAATAAGACCACCTGTCCCACCAAGTCCAACAACGAGTGCTTTTTTCTCTGACAACTTTTCCTGTCCTTCCTTTCCAATCTTTTCAAGAACAATCTGCCTTGAATATCTTTCCATGTTTTATGATAAAATTGCACAATGAAAAACTTTTTCTTATTGAATCCATGGTATGGTTGTGGAAAGGAACATATGTGAGGAATGTAGAGGTATAAAATTCCTGTGCGGTCTGAATTATTGCCCCATATATGGTAATGTATACTTCATGCCAAAAATTGTGAGGGAAATGGATGGAATTACACCACCTGATATATTTGTTGGAAGATTCAACTATCCTAAAGTTCATGTAAGTGCAATAGTCACAAAAAATGAGGTTTTTGAAGATCTTTATCCATTGCCTCTGGAAAAGATACTTGAAAGAACATCATCCATGTTCAGGGTTGGCAATGTTCAGAGGGTGGATAGATCCTCACCCCTTGTTGAAAAAATAAGAGAAATTTCACTTTCGGAAATAAAACTCAGGCTATCAGCTAGTGTTGAATCCATTGAAAGGAAAATATACATGGACAGAATATCCCTGCCACTTGGACCAAGGTTAATGGCAAGGAACATTGAAATTGAAGAAAGTCCAAAGATACCAAGGAGAATAGAAAAATTAACGGATGATTTTGATATTAATGCCCAGGAGGCACTTTGGGAATTGTATTTGAATGGTTTCAGAAACGAATACCTTAAAAGACTTTTGAGTGCTGGTGTTCTGGGTAGAAAGGTTGATAGGAAACTTGTTCCAACAAGATGGGCGATCACAGCAGTTGACGATATAATAGGTAAAAAACTTATTGAAAAAGTAAGAGAGTATGAGAGTATTGAAACAATAATTTATGCCCAAAACTCCTATATGGACAACCATTTTTATATAATCCTTTTACCTGGAACATGGATGTTCGAAATGGTTGAAAACTGGCATGGTTTTGGTGGGAAGGTAAAAAATGTAATGGAAAGCGGTGATTTTGAAAGTTATTATGGAAGAAGTACGTATGCAAAAAATGTAACCGGGGCATACTACGCTGCAAGGCTTGGTGTTCTTGAATACCTTGAATCCATAAAAAGATCAGCATCTGTGATAATCTACAGGATTGTTGGACCAAACTACAAAATACCATTGGGTGTCTGGTTGATAAGAGAAAGTGTGAGAAATGCATTCAGGAATGCTAAATATCTCAACATTAAAAACATTGATGATCTTGACGTTCAGGGATATCTGAAAAATGTTATCCTGTCAACAAGGGTTTACAGGTTCATTCAGAAACAGAAGAGGATTGATACCTATGGATGAAAAAAGGGATGTTATGAAGATACTCTGGGAAAATGGAATATTTCCAACAACAAGGGAAATTGATGAAATTATGAAACTTGGTGGAATGGCATACGTAATGCAGAAAATCAGGGAAGGTAGAGCGTATGAAATATTGAAAAAGGAAGAGAGTAAATTCACAATATTAAAAGGGGATAAGGGTTTTCCTGCAAGTACAGGAAAATCTGAAAGTTTCAGGAAACTTTTTTTAAGCAGGTATATGAAAATAAGGAAAATACTTGAATCAAGGGTATCGCTTTCAGGAACAGTGAACATAGATTACGCTATCAAAAATGAAAGTGAGAGTACAATAATAGCCATGGTAAGGGATGTAAGGGAATCAAAGTATGGCAGGGTAATTGATCTTGAGGATCCATCGGGGCATATTACAGCATATTACAATTCAAATGAGAATATATTCCCAGATGATGTGATTGGTGTTAAGGGGAACATAAGGAATGGTAAAATGTACATAAAGGAGGTGGTTTTTCCAGGGGTTGACAATGTATCAAAAAAGGAAAAGGTTTTAAAGAGTGAAAATGGAATTGCATTCATATCTGATACGCATGTTGGAAGTAAAATGTTCATGAAAGAAAATTTTTTGAAATTCGTTGAATGGATAAACAGTGAAAAGGCAAGTAAAATCAAGTATATGATAATCTCAGGTGATCTTGTTGATGGAATAGGTATTTATCCAGGGCAGGAAAGGGATCTTGAGATAAGCGATGTGTTCGATCAGTATGCCCTTCTATCAGATTATATTTCAAAAATAAGAAGGGAT
This sequence comes from Thermoplasmatota archaeon, assembly GCA_031961605.1. Taxonomy (GTDB): domain Archaea; phylum Thermoplasmatota; class Thermoplasmata; order Thermoplasmatales; family ARK-15; genus JAVRLH01. Next base: position 5,972 of record JAVRLH010000003.1, on the reverse strand, counting down.
TTGAAAGTTTTCATGATCCCAGGTAACCATGATCTTGTCAGGATAGCTGAACCACAGCCCTCCCTTGGTGAAGAAATAAAAAAGATATTCACAGATAATGTTATTTTTCTTTCAAACCCTTCATATATATCCATAGAGGGATTAAACATTCTCATTTACCACGGTGCAAGCCTTAACGATCTTATGGATTACATTAAGGGTGTTAAATATGAAAATGCTGATATCATGATGGCTGAGCTTTTGAAAAGGAGGCATCTTGCACCAATATATGGGAATAAAGTTCCTATTGCACCGATTGAGGACGATTTTATGGTTATTGAGGATATACCAGATCTTTTTGTTACAGGCCATATACATGTTCATAAATATTCCCTCTATTACGGTACAATTCTACTCAACGCCTCAGCATGGCAGAAACAGACGGAATACCAGAAAATGCACAACTTCTTCCCGGATCCATGCAAGGTAACATTGAAATTCCTTAACAGGCCAGGACTTGAAACAATAAAATTCTGAAAAGCTTTAATAATAATTTTCCATAACCTGAAGCATGGAAAGGGTAAATGTTTTGGATTTTTCAAAGTTGAAACTGGAATTAACAACATCAGTTCAGGAAAGGTACCTTTCTGACCTTGTTGATTACTTTGCATTTAAAAATGAGGCGGAAAGTATCCTAAAGGAAAAAAATCCTTTGATTTATAGTGTTTATGAAATGGCATATTCTGGACCGGGAGCACTCTCATATGCAATAACTGAAATTGAACACGGGAAGGTTGGAAATGAATATTATTTCACAAAAGGACATTTCCATTCAAAGGCTGCGGCTGAGATCTATATTGTCCTGAATGGTGAAGGAATATTGATGATGGAAAACAGATCAGGGAACACAAGAACATTAAATATGTTTAAAGGTGCAGTTCTGTACGTTGATCCTGAATATGCACATAGATCCATAAACACGGGTAATGAAAAACTTGTATTCCTTGCTGTTTACCAGTCTGATGCAGGTCATGATTATGAATCCATAAAAGAGAAGGGATTTTCGTACATTGTTGTTGACGAAGAAGGTCCGAAGATAATTAAGAATCCAAGATCTACCCAAAAATGAGTAGCTAATAAATATTAATTAATTGAAACATTTTATGGTTACTATGGATGAACACATTGCAAAAAAGGTAAGAATGGGTTCACCTGTTCTAATTTACGATGGTGAAAACAGGGAAGGTGAAACAGATATTGTTGTTGCATCAAAGTTTGTTACACCAAAAATTATAAACATAATGAGGAAGGATGGTGGAGGTCTAATTTGTACAACCATGACCCATGAAACTTCACAAAGGCTGGGTATTCCATTTATGGTGGAAATACAACAGAAAAGTGGATACCAAATATTCAAATATCTTTACCCAAATGATATACCATACGATGAAAAATCATCATTTTCAATAACAATTAACCATAGAAAAACATTCACTGGTATACCTGACAACGATAGATCATTGACAATAAGAGAATTTGCAAATTTTATTGAAAAAATAAACTCACTGGATGAAAAGTATGCAATGGTTGAATTCGGTAAAATTTTCAGATCACCGGGACATGTTCATCTATTGATTGCATCAGAAAATCTTCTAAAATCAAGGAAAGGTCATACAGAACTTTCAACATCGCTTATGATAATGAGCAATGTTACACCGTCAGCAACAATAGTTGAAATGCTTGATGATGATGGTAAATCATTACCATACAAAAAAGCAAAAAATTATGCCATGGAACATGATTATCCATTCATTGAAGGAACAGAAATAGTGGATTGGTGGGAGAATTGGTTAGAGTGATGGCATCGGGTGTTTTCGATATCCTTCATCTTGGCCATGTTTACTTTTTAGAGGAGGCTAAAAAACTTGGTGATGAACTCGTTGTTGTTGTGGCAAGGGATTCAACAGCAAGGAAAATGAAACACCAGCCAATAATGTCAGAGGACATAAGGGTAAGGATGGTTGCAGAGTTAAAGCCTGTGGACAGGGCAATTCTTGGCCATGAGGATGATATGTTTAAGACTGTTGAGGAAATAAAGCCTGACATAATTGTTCTTGGCTATGATCAGGCTTTTGATGAGAAATTTATAGAGAATGAATGCAGGAAAAGGGGTTTAAATGTAAAGGTTATTAGGCTTGGAAAATTCATAGGTTCGGATCTCAATGGAACAAGGAAAATCATAGGAAAAATTGTTTCAGCATATTCCTTCCAGAAAGAAATTGAAATTATTGAAAAGGTGAAGGGTAATGAAAATAATAGGAGTAGCTGATACAACATTTGCAAGGTACGATATGGGAGGAAGTGCGATTGATCAGTTAAAAAAGATGGGAACAGGATTCAAAATTGTTAGATACACTGTTCCAGGTATTAAGGATCTCCCTGCTGCTGCAAAGATATTATTTGATAAACACAACTGTGACATTGTCATAGCCCTGGGCATGCCTGGACCGAAGGAAATAGATAAAACATCCGCACATGAGGCTGCTTTGGGTCTTATATTTGTCCAGGTTATGACCGGGAAACATATACTTGTTGTTTTTGTTCATGAGGATGAAGCAAAGGATGAAAAGGAGTTAGCATTCCTTGCGGATAGAAGATCAAGGGAGCATGCTGAAAATGCATACTACCTGCTTTTCAATCCTGGTTACCTTGAGAAATATGCAGGTAAAGGGTTGAGGCAGGGGTTTGAGGATGTTGGACCTGTAAGAGAGAGGTGATTTGAATGGAAAAAATTAGGTTGGGATTAGTGGTTTCTGAGTACAACTTTGATATAACAATGATGATGCTTGAAAGGGCAAAGGTTGAAGCTGAGTTCCTCGGAGCTGAAATAAAAAGAACTATTCTTGTTCCTGGCACATTCGAAATACCACTGGGTGTTAAGAAATTACTTGAACTTGAAGATATAGATGCTGTTGTAACATTGGGTGCTGTCATAGAGGGTGAGACAGAGCATGATGAGATAATAATGCAGAATGCAGCCAGGAAAATAGAGGATTTGCAGGTGGAATATGGGAAGCCTGTTGCCCTTGGTATAACAGGCCATGGAGAAACAAGGCTTCAGGCGCAGGAGAGGATAGAAAAAGCAAGGGAAGCTGTTCATAGTGCAGTTAAGATGGTTAAAAAGTTCAGGGAACTAAAAGTTTAAATATAAGTAAATATTAACCTAATGTTGATAACCAAAAATTAATAACTAGGTGATAGTATGGAAAAGAAAGAATTGGTTTTGAGGGTTCATGAGGCACCTCAAATGGACGTTGGCCTTGGAAGGGCAAGAATTGACAGTCAATCCAGGGAGGAACTTGGGGTTGAGGTAGGTGATATTATAACAATCACAGGTCTGACAAGTAAAAAAACAACAGCCGCAAAGGTATACAGGGTTCCTGTTGAGGATGAGGGTAAAGGTATAATCAGGGTAGACGGTGATATAAGAAGAAATGCTGGTGTAACACTTGGCGATAAGGTTGTTGTGTCAAAGGCAATCCATCAGCCTGCAAAATCCGTAACGTTTGCGCCTTTAATAGAGAAGGATCAGAGACTCAGACTTGGTGAGGGCATTGAGGACTTTGTTAGAAGGGCTTTGCTTAACAGGCCTGTTGTTGAAGGAGATATTCTAATGATCCCTGGTCTTACACTCATAGGAAGGGCAGGTTTGAAATTCAAGGTTGTGAGGGCACAGCCGAAAGGTGTTCTTGTAATAAGGGAAAGTACGGAAATACAGGTTAAGGAAGAACCTGTTGAAGAATATGTTTCTGAGACTGGAAGGGTAACATATGAGGATATAGGTGGTCTTTCTGAGGAACTTCAGAAGGTAAGAGAGATGATTGAATTACCTCTCAAACATCCAGAGCTTTTTGAGAGATTGGGCATAAAGCCACCAAAGGGTGTTCTTCTTTATGGGCCACCGGGAACGGGAAAAACTCTCATTGCAAAGGCTGTTGCGAATGAATCGGGTGCAAATTTCTATCTTATAAACGGTCCTGAAATTATGAGCAAATACTATGGAGAAAGTGAAAGGTTCCTCAGGGAAAAGTTTGATGAAGCGGAGAGAAATGCACCATCAATAATTTTCATAGATGAATTGGATTCAATAGCACCAAAAAGGGCTGAGGTTCAGGGTGAAGTTGAAAGAAGGGTTGTTGCTCAGCTTTTAACGCTCATGGATGGTCTGAAGGAGAGAGGACAGGTAATCGTTATAGGTGCAACAAACCTTGTTGATTCAATAGATCCAGCTCTGAGAAGACCTGGAAGATTTGATAGGGAGATTGAAATAGGTATACCTGATAAAAAAGGAAGACTCGAAATATTACAGATACACACAAGGCTTATGCCATTGGATATGAATGATGAGGAAAAGGTAAAGTTCCTTGAGGAGCTTGCATCCATTACACATGGCTTTGTTGGTGCGGATCTTGCTGCACTTGCAAGGGAGGCAGCCATGCATGCTCTTAGAAGGTATCTTCCTGAAATAGACCTTGATAAACCAATACCTGTGGAAATGTTACAGAAGATGGTTGTGAAAAGGGAGGATTTCAAAGAGGCACTTAAGGACATTGAGCCAAGTATACTTCGCGGTGTTCTGATTGAGGTTCCAAACGTCAAATGGAACGATATAGGAGGTCTTGAAAACATTAAGCAAGAGCTAAGGGAAGCTATTGAATTACCAGTTAAGGATCCTGAAAAGTTCAAGAAGTTTGGTATAAGACCACCAAGGGGTATATTACTTTACGGTCCACCTGGAACAGGTAAAACACTTCTTGCAAAGGCTGTTGCAACTGAAAGTGAAATGAACTTTATAAGCATAAAGGGGCCTGAAGTACTCAGCAAATGGGTTGGTGAATCTGAGAAGGCAATAAGGGAGGTTTTCAAAAAAGCAAAACAGGGCGCTCCCGCTGTTATCTTCCTTGACGAAATAGATGCAATTGCACCTAGAAGGGGATACTATTCAGATTCAGGTGTAACTGAAAGAATTGTAAATCAAATACTCACATCCATGGATGGCATAGAGAACATGGAGGGTGTTGTTGTCATAGGTGCAACAAACAGACCGGATATTATAGATCCTGCATTACTTAGACCCGGAAGGTTTGATAGATTAATATACATACCTCCTCCTGATCGTGAAACAAGATTGAAAATACTTCAGATACACACAAGGAACATGCCTCTCGATAACGTTAACCTTAACATACTTGCTGAGAAAATGGAAAACTATGTTGGTGCTGATATTGAAAATGTTTGCAGGGAGGCCGGTATGTTTGCAATCAGGGACAACAGAGATAAAGTTACAATGAGAGACTTTGAAAAGGCACTTGAAAAGATACCTCCATCTCTCAACGAGGAAAGTATAAAATACTACAATGCAATTGGTAGTATGATATCAAAGGTTCCAACAAAGAAGGAGGAACTCCCATACTTCAGGTAAATTGGAGGTGTAAATAATGAAAAAGTTCATATCGGAACTGAGAGGAAAAACGGTAATGACAAACGATGGAATAATACTTGGGACAATAGATAATTTTGTTGTAGATACAGAAACGGGGGAGGTGCATCACCTCCTCGTTGTACCAAGCGATGATCTTGAGGTAAGAGGTTATGAAACAGATGCGCAGGGTAGGTTGATCCTGCCATTCAAAAGCATGAAATCAGTGAAGGATGTAGTTGTTTTGGAACTAAAATAAAATTTTTATATAAAATACGGTGAGAAAACCCCGCTTTTTAAAGCGGGGATGAATCGCCATGTTTTTGGTAATAATTAACGGAAGGTTTAAGTATTAGTATATGTATCCATATTTGTATGAGAATAGATACAGTATTAACGGAAGAAGACCAGAATAGAGTGAAAGAATATGCAAAAAAGCACGGGTTAAAGTTGTATATGGCATACACAATCCTGATAAGAAAAGGGCTGGAGTATGAAAATTCAAAAGGTGATT
>JAVRLH010000002.1:0-34158 GCA_031961605.1 Thermoplasmatota archaeon | reverse complement strand
TTCTTTTCCAAATGTGCCGCCGTAGCTTAGCCGGTGGAGCGCTCGGCTGTTAACCGAGTGGTCGTCGGTTCGAATCCGACCGGCGGCGCTGTGATCTATAAATGCAATGATGTTAATGCTGATGATCTTTCAGAGTATTTGAAACATGATTTTGCCGTTATTCCAGCGGATAGTCTTTACGCACTTTCAATATGGGTTTTTTCAGAAAATGCTGAAAAAATATATGAAATAAAAGGAAGAGATAAGGATGTGCGTGTTCCCGTTGCACTTGCAGATCCATGTAAAATTGAAGATTATGCGCAATCCAATCCACTTGTTGAAAAGGTTATGAAAAAGGAATGGGGATACCTTGTAACTTTTGTGCTAAAAAATAAAAAAATTCCAAAAAATCTTGTTGGTGAAACAGTTGGTATAAGGTTCCCAAAAAATGAAATAATTAGAAAAATAATTGAAAAAATAGGACCTATTACAATCACAAGCGCAAACAAACATAGAGGAAAAAATCCTGTTACTGTTATGGATGCATATTCACAGTTTGGTGAAAGTGTAAAGATTTACGTTGACTGTGGTTCCTGTATGGGTATACCATCCACCGTAATAGATCTAACATCAGATATACCAAAACTAATTAGGGCAGGGGCAGTACCATTTAAAAAGGTGATGGAAATATATGGATCAAAATGAATTAGATAAATACGTTTTGGCCGGAAAAATTGCAGCTGAAGCAATTAACATTGGAAAGGATCTTATAAGGGAGGGTTCAAAGGCTGAAAATGTGGCGGAGGAGATAGAGGGTTTTATTTTTAAAAAAGGAGCAAAACCGGCATTTCCCGTGAATCTAAGCGTCAATGATGAGGCAGCACATTATACTCCATCAAGAAATGATAGCAGAATATTCAAAAAGGGTGATGTTGTCAAGCTTGATCTCGGTGCACATGTGGATGGATATATTGCAGATACAGCAATCACTATAGAAATTGGAGGGAATGATAAAAAAAGTTTATCCATGGCATCACAGACAGCCTTGAGAACGGTCATAAATTCCATAAGACCAGGTATTGAAACATGGGAGCTTGGATCCATAGTTGAGAGGGTTATTGAATCATTTGGTTATAAACCAATATATAATTTAACAGGCCATCAGGTATCAAAATTTGTTCTTCATGCTGGTTTATCCATACCAAACTATAACGATGGATCAAAGAAAACCATATACTCCGACATGGCAATTGCCATCGAACCATTCGCAACAGAAGGGGAAGGTTTTGTAAAGGAATTTAAATTTGGGAACATTGCACAGATTTTAAGAGTTAATGATGAAAATAGGAAAATTTTTGATGAATACGGAAATCTTCCATTTTCCACCAGATGGATATACAGGGATTTCAGGGATCCTGATTATATAATGCAAATTGTAATGAAAAGTAACGATATATATAGATTTCCAGTTCTTAAAGAAAAAAGAAAGGGTTTGGTTTCCCAGCATGAACATACAATGTTAGTTTTGAAGGATAGAATAATTGTTACAACAGAGCAAAATTTTAGAAAAGTTTATTAAAGAATTTATAATTAACTAAAATGACAATTGATAAAATGTGACACATTATGGATCCAGATAAAGTTGTTCAGGATCTAGGTTTGATTGGTGCGGCGTTGATTAGAAAGGATGGTACTGTAGTTAAGAATATATTGCCGGATGAAATAGATAAAGAAACATTTTCTGTCATGTGTGCAACAATTTTTGGGGCGGCTGCTACGGTTTATGGTGAAATGAAATACAAAGAACCCAAACAAATTTTTATGGAAGGTATGGAGGGATATGTTCTTCTTTTCCCCTTTGATTCAAGACATTTCTGGTCTTTAATTATTCCTGCAAATAAGGATGTGAAAAAAGTAACTGATGAGTTTATTGAAAAAACAAAAGAATGAGTGATATAAAAGAAATTTACAGAATACTTTTCGAAAAATTTGGAACGCAGAACTGGTGGCCGGGTGAAACAAAATTTGAAATTGTTGTTGGTGCTGTTTTAACACAGAACACATCCTGGAAAAATGTTGAAAGATCCATAGAGGAGCTTAAAAATAAAGATCTTCTTGATTTTGAAAAAATTTTAGGTATGGATGAAAAAGATGTATCAGAAAAAATAAGATCTTCAGGTTTTTACAAACAGAAAGCATCAAGATTAAAGATACTTGTTTTAAAAATTAAAGAAAATTATGGAACTTTTGAAGAATTTATAAAAAAAGCGGACAGGAATTTTTTGTTATCCATTAAAGGTATTGGTATGGAAACTGCAGATTCCATTCTTCTTTATGCAATGGATAGACCATATTTTGTTGTTGATTCCTATACCTTCAGAATTTTCAAAAGGATAGGTATTATTGATAATGAAAAGAAAAAAAATTATGAAAAAGTTAGGGAAATGGTTGAATCGGCTTTTGATAAAAATGTAAAGGATCTTCAGGAGTTCCATGCTTTAATTGTAAAATTGGGTAAGGAATACTGCAGGAAAATACCAATATGTGATAAATGCCCGCTTAGAGAAAAATGTGAAAAGAATATTTGATTCAGAGTTTTGAAAGGAGAATACCCGCATCCCTTACCTTTTCAGTATCTAAGCTGAATGCAAACCTTATGTAATTATTACCTGCTGAACCAAAAACAGGTCCAGGTGTTGAACCAACACCCGTCTTTTTAAGAATGAATTCGCTCATTCCCCAGGAATCATTCACACCTTCAGGGTATTCTTTTATTCTATTCCACATATAAAATGCACCCTGCGGTAGATATGGTTCAATATACTTTGAATTTTTTAGGTAAGGATATAGAATATCCCTCCTTTTTTGGTATTCGTCCCTCATCTTCACCACAATATCCTGTGGGCCATTGAGCGCTGCAAGTGCTCCGTACTGTGTTATTGAATTTACACCATTTATTGTGCATCTGAGCAGTTTTTTCATTCTTTCCTTAAGAATACTGTTTTTAACATGAATATAGCCGATCCTAAGGCCGCTCATGGCATAAGTTTTTGACATTGAATAAAGTGATATGGTGTTTTCATAAATTGATCCCGGACTGAAATGTAACAGACCATCAAATATTACATCCTCATATGCCTCATCGCTCACTATGAATATTCCATTTTCAGATGCTATATTAACAATTTTTCTTATTTCATTCTCTGATAAAACTCTGCCCGTTGGGTTGTGTGGTGAATTAATGAAAATGGCCCTTACATTTTTTAAATCCATGCTTTTTAAACTTTCCACATAATTAAAGATATTAGAAGGTATAGCTATGCCCAACGCTAATTTTATTATCTCTCCAATCTCTGTCCACATGGGATCTGGGATTATAACAAATTCATTTTTTGCAAGCAATGCACGGAAAGTTACATAAAGAGCATTCATACCACCGTTTGTCACAAGAACATCTTCCTTTGTTGCATTAATTTTATTTTTTCTCTGAAGTTTTTGAGCTATTGCATCCCTAAGTTCTGGTATGCCTGTTGAATCTGTGTAATGTGTTTTGTTATTCTTAATTGCATCAATCATGGCATTTTTCACATGTTCCGGAATATCAAAAGAAGGATCACCTGATTCCATCCTGTAAACCTTTTTTCCCTCTCTCTGCATTGTAAGAAGATCATCCCTGATTTTCACTATTGCCCCAAAGGATATATCATCCACAATATTTTTCTTCAATCTTTTCATCAAAGTTAAAAGCAAAACAACATATATTAATCTTTTTTATTAAAAATTGACATTTTGTAAATCAAATGGATTTTATTTTTCTTATAAGTTCAGGAATGTTTATATTCATTGGGCAAACTTCCTTGCATTTTCCACAATTCAGACAGAAAAGTGAAAGAGCCTTTGCCCTTTCCTTTGATCCTGTTATCGCAGTCCAGGGAATGCCTATTGCAGCAGTATAAATATCCCCCCAGGCACCATCAATAACCTGGAATATTGGACATGATAACTGACAAGATCCACATTTGATGCAGTAGAGAGTTTCCTTCAGAAATGTTTCCCTTGCATTTTTTCTATTGTTATCAAGAAGAACAACATGCAATTCATTTGGACCAATATTATCCATTGAAGGGCCATTAATAATGTGAATGTATGATGTTTTTTTGTATCCATCATACACTGTTTGAACAATTGAAGCCTTTATGGCATCCTTCAATGTGGGATAGATTTTTTCAATTGAAGTAATAACTATGAGTTTTCTTGGTACTGTTGATGTTATTGCTCCATTTCCCTCATTTGTTACAAAAACCACAGAACCTGTTTCAGCAGAAAGTGCATTTGCACCAACCATACCAACATCTGCTGAAAGGAATTTTTTTCGCATAAATTTTCTAACTGCAAGAACCATTGATGTTACATCATCAAGTTCAACATTGAGGTTTTTCTCAAGAACCGATTTTGCCCTTTTCTGTGTCATGTTTACTGCCGGTGTAACCATATGTGCGGGCTTTCCGTTCGTAAGCTGTACAAGGAATTCTCCAAGATCTGTTTCGTAAACTTTAATTCCCTTTTCTTCAAGAAATTGCCTTAGTTCAATTTCTTCCCCAACGAGACTTTTACTTTTAACAAGCGTTTTCCCATTTCCTATTATTTCCACAATTTTATCTTTCATTTCCTCCCCATTTTGAGCATAATGGAAATTTCCACCATTTTTTTCAAAATTTTCTTTGAATTTTAAAATAAGTTCATCAATTTCATTCACATTTTTTTCTTTAATCTTTCTTGTTTCCTTTGCCCATTCCTCCACATAGGGATGTCTTTTAATCGCCTCCTTCCTGTTTATTATTTCAAATTTAGTTCCAATATAAGATCCGTTCCTCAGATCCTCATCTTTAAGAGCATTCAGAATTTTCTTATGAACTTCTTCAAAAATCATTTCAATCACTCCTTTATGATTAAAACATGAAGTTCTTTTGGTCCGTGTGAGGGTCTTACTAATTTTTTTTCAATATCCCCTGTGTAGCTAGGCCCCTGAATTATACGAATGAATGATGGAATCATGCTTGATTTTTTAAGAACATAATCTAAAGCATCCAAAATTTCCGGAAATATTTTATTTGAATACTCAATAACAATATGTTTTTCAGGCAAGAATGAAGTAAGACCTGTTAGAACACTATTTTCAGAGAAAATTATTGATCCGCTTTCAGCTGCCATTGCCTGGGCACCTGTTATTCCTATTTCCAGCTTTCCGGGATCTTTTTTCATTTCCTCAGCGGTCATAACATTTATACCAATATTTTTCAATAAATTTTTAACATGATCTTCCAACCTTTCATCAATGTTGTAAATGAAAACATTTTTGAAATTACCAACAATGTTTAGAATTATGCTGGATATTTCATTGATGTTTTTCAAAATATAACATTTTCCGGAAGATTCTTCAACTGAACTTTTAAAGGTTAAAATCATATCTTCCATACAAGAATGTAAAACATCATAAATATTTAAATTTCTATTTTTGGCAAAATGGTTGTACCCTCCTCTTTTGAACCAACTTCTATATAATTCCCAGAAAGATAAAAATATCCCACAACAGCAGATATGAAAGCATCAATTCCATGTTTGCTTAATCTGTTATATTTGAATTCAAAACCATAATCTGAAAAATTCCGTAGAATTTTCTCTTTATCCTCAGGTAAATTAAGAATAACCTTTGCTCCGTGGGGATAAGTTTCAATAACATTAAAGTTTATGGATCTAAATATAACTGAAAGATTTATTCCCCTTCTGGTCAATGATCTCATACTTTCTATTAATGTTGGATATGCCCTTATTCCCATTTTTATCAATTCCCTATCACTTTCCCTCATTATTCCATGAACACTGCACGAACATCTTTCCCAGGTACAGCATCTTCCTTCAGGTAGAGAAAGAGGAGCATCTATTGCAATAACATCAGGTTTGGAATTAAGAGCAAATGAAATTATTTCAGAATCCTTTTTTAATGAATTTATTTTTGCATTGTATCCTTGAAGGAAACAGATTCCAGTTTCTCTTTCAGATGAACCAGAAAGATCAATGCCAATTATTCTTTTATTTTTAAATTCATCAACAATTTCCTTTATAAAGTTCATGAGTAAAAAAAGTTGAAAAAATAAATAAATATAACGGAAAAATTTCCTTTTTCAATGAAAATAGAGTACGGTGCATGGATAACTACATATTTACTGTTCCTATTTTCATTGCTTCTTTACAAAAATATTAATGTATTAATTTTCTGGATTCCACTGTTATCAGGTTTAATAGCCATGGATTTTAAAAAAGGAATTGATAAAATTGCACTTTTCATATCATTCATATTTTCAATAATTTCCCTATTAATTTTTTATTATTTCATTATTCCCTATACATTTTTCCTTCTTGTTTACATTTTCAAAAATGGAATTTTCAAAAGATCATACCTTAAGGCAATAACTGGAATAGCAGGTATGGTTTTAAATTTTTACATAACATCAATTTACTTTTCACATAACACTTATGTTTATTCAATTTTCCTTTTCCTCTTTATGGTAGGATCAGAGTTTACCGTTAGATCAACAATAAGAAAAAATAGTTTTTACCTTCTCTATAACATTATTCCCATATTCTTTATTTTTCTAAATCCAATGAATGCAATTTTCTCGCTTTCCTTGGTAAGGATACCGCTGGGAATAAAAAAGTTAAAGATAAAATGGATAGGAATAGCGGAATCATCGATCCTAATTGTTTTATTAACAATATCCCTGATAATTTCCAAACCAATATTCCAGCAATTATAAAAATTCAAAAAATCTAAATATAATTTAGGATATTGTTTTATTATGGCATCTTTAAAGGAGTTACTGGAAATGGCGCTGAGATCTGAAATAGATTCAATGAACATTTACAGAAAGGTGTCAGAGAATGTGAAAAATGTACTTTTGAAGGAAAAATTTGATTTCCTTTCAAAAGAAGAGGAAAAGCACAGACAGTTGATTGAAAACATAATCAAAATGAAGTTCCCCGGAGAAAAGATAAACATACCTGAAAGTACAGAGGTACCATTACCAAGGGTAACTGTAACGGAAAAGGATCCAATTTCAAAGCTTATCTCACAGGCAATGGATGCTGAACTTGCATCCTCAAAATTCTATGAGGATTTATCCAAAAAATTCGATGATGAGAAGAAGGCAATTATGCTTTACCTATCTTCGGTTGAAATGTCACATTACTATTTCCTGAAATCGGAAAGGGAACTTGTTATACAATTTGAAAACTATGACCAGTACTTTGAAATGATGCATATAGGTCCCTGATCATATTCTTCTGAATCCTCTCTTTGCCCAATGATAAAGAGTGTGCGTTACATAATTAACAGTTCCAAATAAATCTCTTGAAAATCCTTCAACCCTTATCTCTTTTTTTAAAATTTTTTCTATGATTTCTCCATCCGTAACAATGTATGCCCTTCCTATTTCATGGGCAAAATGCGCATCACTACCAGCTGAAAATGGTAAGGATAAACTTTCAGCAAGATTTTTTGCTTTTTGATTGTTACTTTTTCTGCATCTTGCGTTCAAGATCTCAATAACATCAAATTTTTTTCCAATTATATTTTTTTCACCTAAACCGCTCCAGAACCTGTAGGGATGTACAGCTATTGCTATTCCCCCCTGTTCATGTATCCTTTCTATTGTTTCATCAACACTCAATCCCTTTGGAATAATTTCATTGATGTTGAGTGCAATAATATGTCCTGATAAGCTTGATACTTCAACACCCTTTATGATATCAATATCTTTTTTTTCAATATTTTTGTAGGCGTTCATGGAATTATGGTCCGTTATTGCTATACCGTCAAGCCCAACCTTCTTTGCAATCTTTATTATATCATTTATTTCAAGTGTACCATCATTTGAATATTTTGAATGTATGTGTATATCAAATTTCATTCTATTTCACTTTTGCATTGAAATTAACATCTCTGTCCAAAGTTATTATTCCATTTTCAGTCCTTAAAATGTAAGGTCTATTTTTCTCAATATAGATAACCGTTAAAAGGCCATCATAGTTTTTGTTTAAAGAATAGTTTATTTCATAACTTTTATTTCCTTTTGCTTCAACGGAATCGTTTATTTTCAACTTAACAACTTCAAAATTGAGTTTCATGAAATCTTTGTGCGATATTTCTGATTCTGCTGTACTTTCATTGTTGTTTGCAAGAACCTTTTTACCCTCAACCTTTTCGGTTGGAACAAGAAGCGAAACAGTGTTACCGTCATCGGCTGCAAGTATCATACCCTGGGATACAACGCCCCTGATTTCTGCCTGTTCAAGGTTATAGATCATTAGTGCATATTTCCCTAAAAGTTCATCCGGTGAATAATGTTTCTTCAGACCGGCAACAAGTGTCCTTTCTTCATTTCCAAGAGAAACTTTTAAAAGATAAAGCCTGTCCGCATTAGGGTGATCTTTAACTTCAATTATTTTAATTGTTCTTATATCAACTCTATTCCAGTCTTTAAGTTCTTCCTGTTTAAGCTTTTTAAAAAGTATTTTCGTTTCCTGAAGAGCTGTCTCACCTATAGGTGAAAGTGCCTCAATCCACCTGTAATTTTCAATTTTATCCCTGTATCCAAGCAAATTCCATATTTTCTGTGATGTGAATGGAATGAATGGATAACTGTATATTGCCAGCGCCTTAACAATTTGCAATGATACGTTTAGCTTTGTCCAGCATTTTTTCTCATTTTCCTTAATTAGATCCCATGGCGCTGACCTGTCAAAGTATTGATTGCCAAAATAAACAAGATTTAACCATTCTTTCATTGCCTTTTTGAGTTCAACATTTTTGAAATGTTCTGCCATTTTTTCTCCTGTTTCACGTATCATATTCAATGCAATGAAATCATCATCATCCATTTCACCAGGCATAGGTATTTTTCCAACCCTTGTTTTTGTGAATGTTAATACCCTATGAACAAAATTTCCAAATTTGTCTATCAGTTCACCATTCACCTTTAGATAGAAATCGTTCCATGAAAAGTCAGAATCATGCTGCTCTGGAAGATTCAGGGCTGCATAAAATCTCACCATATCAGGATCATACTTGGATAGTATTTCTGGCAGAAATATTCCAATGTTGGAACTTTTTGAAAATTTCTTTCCCTCAAGGTTGAGGTATTCGTTTGCAGGAACATCATATGGAAGGTTGAGATCGCCATGTCCCATTAACATGGCAGGCCAGATTATTGTGTGGAAAGGAATGTTATCCTTTCCTATGAAATAGTAATGTAATGTATTTTTATCAAACCAGTAATCCTTCCAGAGATTTTCTTTACCCACCTTTTTTGCATATTCAATTGTTGACGAAAGGTAACCTATTACTGCCTCAAACCATACATATATTTTTTTATTTTCAAAGCCAGGAATGGGAACATCTATGCCCCATTCAATATCCCTTGTAACAGCTCTGTCTTTCAAACCTGATTTTATAAAATTGTATGTAAAATTTTTCACACTGTCCCTCCAGTAATTTTTATCCTCAAGCCATTTTTTCAGATCTTCCTCAAATGAACTCAGTTTGAAGAATAAATGCTCAGTTTCCCTGAATTCTGGTGTTGATCCACATATCTTGCATCTTGGATTGATGAGCTCCTGTGGATCAAGCGTTCTGCCACAGTTATCGCACTGATCACCCCTTGCATGTTCATAACCGCAATATGGGCATGTTCCTTCAACATATCTATCTGGTAAAAATCTTTTACAGTTGGGGCAGTATGGTGAAATCATTTTTGAAGAATAGATATAACCTTTTTCATAAAGTTTCAAAAAGAAATTTTTCACAACATCCTTATGGTTATCTGATGATGTCCTTGAATAGTTATCAAAACTTATTCCAAGCTGATCAAATATTTTTTTATTTATTTCATGGTATCTGTCAGCAATTTCCTTAGGTGAAACATGCTCCTTTTCTGCAACAAATGTAATTGGTGTTCCATGCTCATCGCTTCCTGATACCATGAGAACTTCATCACCAATCATCCTATGATACCTTGCGAAAATATCTGCCGGTAGATATGCACCATAAAGATGTCCCAGATGCAAGGGTCCATCTGCATATGGCCATGCAACGCATACAAGGATCCTCATTTGTTCCACCTTTTTTCAGTTTAAATTAAAACTGTTCTTAAATTTTGTTATCATTCATTCTTCACTATTTCCTTCACAAGGTGTTCCCTTTCTTCCCTTTTTTCCTTCAGATTTATTAAAAAATTTTTCAATAATTCTGCAGCTTCCCTTTTGCATTCACCGCATAACCTTTCTCCAGATCTGCATGATCTGTAAATTTCTTTCAGATAGTTATCATCTTCAGCGAGATGATAAAGGTATAATTCATATACGGAACATTCCTCAGGCTTACCACCAACCCTTCTCTGTTCTTCAGCTGAAACAGCTCCACCCGTCTTTGCGTTCATTACCTTCTTTGAAGCTGTATTTGGATCATCATCAATTGAAATATAGCTTGATGGATCGGATGATGACATCTTCCCGCCATTAAGGCCGCTCATGAATCTATGATATGTGGAACTTGGTTCATAGAAACCAAATCCACCAAATTCTTTCTCAATACCAGTCATGATTTCTTCAATATTGTACTTACTTTCAGCCATTGAATCATCAATGTAGAGTGCTTTGTAAGGAACGTTTTCCCTGAACTTTTCAAAACCAATAGTTTTCAATTTTTCTTTTGTCAATGAAAAGAATTTTTCTGTATCCTCACCCTTGTAAAATATGGCAATTTTTCCATCCTGTTCCACAATGCTGTATATTCTGTTTCTTTTTACCAGTTCCCTTGAGAGTCTGATGTGTGGATCCTGGTCCACACCAACAGGAACAACCGTTGGGCATGGACCTTCATATTTACCAAGCTGAACATGAAGAATATCACCAAGCTGAATTAGAGGGGATTCAAGATGAAGAAGGTTTGAATCGTCCCTGAAACCATAAATTTCCTTCATTTCGTTGAGGTTTATCCTTTTCTGAAATATCAGTGCCAAATCAATTACACTTTTTCTTTTTGATTGAAAATAGACCTGTGTTCTTTCAGGATCAACTCCAAGGGCAAGATAATTTAGTACATAATCCCTTATTGCAATTTCATGACCCCTTTCAAGGCTTACGTTCCTTGTTGCATATGCTTCAAGATCCGCAACTGCAATGTATCCCCTTGCTCCAATTTTCTGATAATTTATAATCTGATCAATGACCAGTTTATGTCCAAGATGCATCTTGCCCGATGGCATTAAACCTGTAAGAATTGTAAATTTCTTTCCTTTTCTTATTGCATTGTAAACAGACTGAAAACCCCTGTGGCCGAAGATTACACCCCTTGTGAATATACCCTTAAGTTCAGGGATCTGAAAATCAAATGTTTCAATACCAAACTCATCCCTCAATTTTTTGTAATCCTTGTACTGGTGTGAAACCCATGGATCAATAACATACCTGTCCATTATGATTTGAAATGTATAATATTATATTTAGTTTTCTTCAGGAGGTTTTATTTTTCTGAACGTAAGAAAAATCAGAATGTCATAAATTATTTTAATTGATCCTGAAAGAATGAATGGTATGGAATAACTACCAATACTTATTGCATATGATGATAGATATGGGCTTCCAGCCTGGCTTATGCTCCTTGGTATGTTTGTTATTGCTGAGGTTGCCGTTCTTTCTTCAGGTTTAACTATTGCCATTGTATAGGACTGTCTGGTTGGGACATCCATCTGTGAAAGTGATTGTCTAAGAAAAAGTAGGATAACAGCTATAAATGGAGATGTTGCAAATGAAATCAGTAATAGGAAAACATTTGAGGGTATATGCGTAAAAACCATTGTGTTCAGAAGACCTATTTTTTTTGCAATTCTTTCAGCAAGGAAAAATGATAATGCAGTTATCATGCCACCACCAAAAAATATCCAGGTTTGTGTCTCTATGTTCAATCCAAATTTGTAATTGAACCATAGAACAAGTATTGATTGAAGAATGAATCCTCCACCAAATGCATCCATGGAGAAAAGCAGTGATAATTTTATTATCTTTTTCTTTGTTTCATCTGAAATCTTAACATTTTTCCTTTCAAAATTAAGCTCAATGGATTGACCAATTTTCCAGTAAAGGAAATAAAGGATCAAACCAACAAATCCATAAAGTATTATCATTGATATGTAGGAAAGATTTTTTGGAAAGAAATGATAAGGAACATTAGGGAAGAGTGCGCCAAGGGACGAGGCGGAATATCCAAGAAAATTGTAGATTGAAAAGAGAAGGGTTCTTTTTTCATCCCTTACAAATTTTGTTAGTGCGGATTGCTCAACGCTTAGAAATGGGCCTGTTTCAGTTCCTGTAACACTTATTATACCGAAAATAGCTGCAAAAATAATTGTAATAATATTTGGTATGAGAAGAAGAATGGATGATATTATCATCAATATGGAGAAAATTCTCAAGGTTGTGTTTCTCCCAAACCTTTCACCATATTTGCCAACAATTATATTGAAAATTGCGTTTGATAGTACGGCAAGTGTAACAATAATGCCAACAGTTGTTGCAGAATAACCCAAATATCGAAGATAAAAGGGAAGGACAATGCTCAGAAAACCATAGGAAAATACCCTTATACTCTTTGCTAAAAGAATGATTTTACCATTATTATCGATCCAGGAAAGCATGTTTCACTCTTTTTCCATTTCTTTAACTTCCTCTTCGCCTTTTTCAATGGCCTTTACCTGTTCATCATCCAGTTTCTTTAGAAGTGTCAGGAATTCGCCAAGATGCACCTTTTCCTCCATGGCTATGTCAAGCAAAACTTTCTTAACAAGATCATCATCAATCATGGATGCCTGTGTTAAATAGAAATTCATTGCATCAATCTCAGCAGCAATATCATTCCTTATTGCCATTCTGATTTCCTCTTTTGTGAATTTTTCTTTCCTGACAATTTCAACAGGATCTTTGCTGAATCCCATGGTTAATCAAAAGTTTCATCTGTATAAATAATTTACGAAAACACGGCAAGAAAGCCTCACTTTTTAAAGCGGGGATGAATCGCCGAAATGTTAATATAGTAACTTTGTATATAATAAACCAGAGCATAAAGCTCTCTCGTCGGGACACGGCGAGTACAGGGGTGAAATGGTTGTGATAGCCAAAACAACCTATACCCTGAACCTTCGCATTTGAATGCGGAGAGTATGTCAGTGAATTCTAAAGTTTTATTCTGTACCGAATTTATCGAGTGTTTCAAAGGAATGATCAGTGATTCTCACAGTTCTTTTCACCCTGAATCCATACTTTTTCTTCACATAAAGACCTGGTGAGATAACAAAAATCATGTCCCTCTCCAATGAATCACCTGAATCAGGATATATGTAAGGTTTTGAAAAGTTGTAAAGGGGAAAACCTGTGTAGTGGAAATATTGAAAACCCTTTTCTGAAAGAAATGATCTAATTCTTTCATCTATTTTTGAAGAAACTGTACCTGGTTTCAAAAGATCCTCAATGATATTAAAGGATTTATTGTATATCATCCAGGCATTTTCAATTTCATCCGTAAGGGAAGAAAATATCACCCTTGCCATATGAAGACCAAAACCTCTGTAAATTGGAGAGAGATCAATCTGGAGAATATCATTCTCTTTAAATACATTGTTTGATGTGAATGATATGGGAAAAGATGATCTTTCTCCCGAAAGTATAACGCTTGGATAAACAAAGCCATCAAAACCATTCTTCATTATTTCGTATTCAAATTCAGCCCTGATCTCAAATTCCCTCATACCAATACTTATTTTCCTTACTGCACTGGAAAATGCTTTGTCAATTGTTTCGTATCCTTCTTTAATAATTTTCAATTCATCGGGATATGGTTTTCTAAAAATATGATCCAAATTAATTAGTTCCGTTTTGATTCCTTCTTCATCCAAACGTTCTGTAGAATATACTTTTATTCCCTCCGTTAATTGTTTTACTCTGCCAGCTGGATCAAGAGTTATTTCTAGATTTTCATTTTCTATGGATCCATCTTCCTGCGAGGGATGAATTATAAATTTCATATCATTGTTGAATATTAACAAATAAGAAAAATTCAAGCTCTCGGAGAGTAATCTTGAAAATCTGTTTTTTTGTGTGATTATAAAAACATTCTTACCTATTATTCTCTGAATGTAATTCCTTCTAAGCATTATTCCCTTCATTTTTTTCCTCCTTTGAAAGTTTTACATATAAAATTGGCCCCAGTATTATGGTTATTAAAACCATAAGTATGGATACATTATAAAACTGTTCTGATATATAACCCTGAACAAGTGCTATGGATGAAACAATCAAAGGCACCTCTGCACGTGGTAATAATGCATTACCTATCCTGAAGGATTCTTTAACAGAAAAACCAAAGTGCATTGATGGAATGGCTGCCCCTACAACCTTCCCTAAATATGCACCAATGAAAATTATTGATGTAACAACAACACTTGTAAATATAAATTTCAAATTCATCATCATACCAACTGTAACAAAGAAAACAGGAACAAAGAATTCGTATAGTCCCGAAAGGTCATGAAGAATTTCTTCCTTCTGCTTAATTTTAGAAAGTGCAAGACCGAAAATGAAGGATCCAAGAACCATAGTAAAGCCAAGCTGAATAGTAAGAACTGTTAAAAGAAATAGTACGGTTATAACCAACGCAAATCTTGTTTCTCTGTGTTTAAATAAACCTAATATTCTGGAAATCCATAGGTTTAGCCTCGTACCAACAATTATGAAAATTACAATGAAGACAATTACTTCAACTATTGTAAAAAGAATAGATTGAAAGTTGAATACGCTTGAAGCTATGTTCATCACGGTTATAAAGAAAATTATACCAATAATATCATCATAAACTCCTATTACGAGTATTCCCATACCTTCCTTTGAATTTAATTTTTTCAAATCTTTGAGTACTCTAACCGTTATACCTAATGATGTACTTACTAAAATAGCACCCATAAAAAGTGAAGTCAAAATCTCTTTGCTATACCAGTAAACAAAAAGTGTAACAAGTATGAATGACAATGTTGCTTCCGATAGGGCTGCAATGGTTCCGTAAAAAGAACCTTTTATAAATCTGTCAATATCACTCTCTAGACCAATGTAAAAAAGAAGAATTACAACACCAACCTGCCCAAACATGTAAAGTGTAGAAGGAACAGGAATTTCTGGTGTTAAAGGAGCAAAAATACCCCCTGTGGGGAAAAGGAAATGTCCCAGAGCAAATGGTCCAATAAAAATACCTGTGATAATTTCACCCAAAACAGTAGGAAGACCAAAAAACCTTTCACTTACAAATCCCATGATCCTAGCAATTACAAGAATAAATCCTAGTATGGCAAAGAAATAGAATATTTGAAGAGTTGTTATCTCTGTCATTCAGTATCAGTCCTCAAATAATCTAATACAAACTAAGAATATAAATTTATTAGATGTTTTATAACACTATTCTCATGGAACAAATATTATTTCAAAATTTATTTAATTTTAAGGTTATCGCTCCGGGCTTATTATTTTTACAAAAAAATCCTTAGATTATTTAATCTGAAGAATTTGTAGGAATATTGCATATGAAAAACATATTTAAATAAAAAATATTTTAACCCCAGAAAGATTTAGCTTTTTATGGTGAATGGAATGGAAAATCTGCAGAAACTTAGAGGTTTCAGGGAATTCTATCCTGAAGATATGGGTCCAAGACTTGAAATTTTCAAAAAAATGAGAGAAATATCCAGAATTTTTAATTTTAAAGAAATTGAAACACCCAGTGTTGAACCCCTTGAAATATTCAAGATAAAGAGTGGAGAAGAAATCGTGAGGCAAACATTTTCATTCATTGATAAGGGAGGTAGAGAAATAACCCTTGTTCCTGAAATCACACCATCTGTTTCCAGAATGGTTGCCCAGAGAAAGAATTTTCTCAGGCCAATTAAATGGTTCTCCATACCAAAGTTATGGAGATACGAGGAACCCCAGTCCGGGAGACTAAGAGAGTTTTACCAGTACAATGCAGATATATTTGGATCGAATAATATAGCATCAGATGGTGAGGTAATTTCACTTGCCATGGCAATACTAGATTCATTAGGTCTGAAAGGAAAATATGTTATGAGAATAAGTGATAGAATACTTATGGAAAATATTCTGGTAAAAATAGGTGTTAATAATGTTGAAAGTATTCTAAGAGTTATTGATAGAATGGGAAGGGTTGATGAAAAAACATTTTATCGTGAATTGGTATCTTTGAGTGATGATGAAAAAGCAAAAGAAATTTTGGAAATTATAAATGTAAAAGGAAGTTTCAGCGACATAGAAAAAAGAGTTTCTTCAATTGTTGCTTCAGATCCAAGAATTGAAATTCTTTCAAATCTTCAGGATACTTTGGTAGAATACGGATACGGGGAATTCATATTTGATTTTTCAATTGTCAGGGGACTTGCATATTACACAGGTATTGTTTTTGAAGCGCATGATAAAAAAGGTGAATTCAGAGCAATTTTAGGCGGTGGAAGATACGACAACGTTGTTGAACTTTTTGGTGCTGAAAAGGTACCTGCCGTAGGTTTTGGAATGGGTGATTCCGTTTTAGAACTTTTACTAAAAAGAGAGAGGCTTTGGCCAGAATATGAAGAAAGTGTTGATTATTTCATAGCAATTCAGGGTGAAAATAGAGGCTATGCCATAAAAGTTTTGAGTGAACTAAGGAAAAGGGGTTATACTGCTGATATTGATCTTACAGGAAAAGGGCTTTCATGGCAGCTAAGGTATGCTGATAAAATAGGGGCAAAATATATAATAATTATAGGTGATGAAGAAATAAAGACGGGCACATTGAAACTTAAAAATATGCAAACGGGAGAGCAGAAGATAATAACCATGGATTATTTCGGCAATAAGCAAAGTAAAAGTTAGGAAAAAGTAGATAAAAAATAAAATTAACCTGAATGTATTAATGAACATAGGTGTAAGTTTATGGATAATCTGGATCCAATGTTCAAACCAGGATCGATAGCAATTGTTGGCGCATCACGGGATCCCCATGCAATAGGACATAGTGTTGTTAAAAATCTTTTAGATTCAAAGTATTCTGGAAAAATTTTTCCTGTTAATCCAAAGGCGGATGAAATACTTGATTTAAAATGTTATCATAGTGTTCTTGATATCCCTGATGAAGTTGATCTTGCCGTAATCACTGTTCCTGCGGCAATTACACCACAGGTGATTGAGGAGTGCGGTAAAAAGGGCGTTAAGGGTGTTGCAGTTATAGCTTCAGGATTCGGTGAAGTTGGCAGGGAGGATCTTGAGGAAAAGATTGTTGATATTGCAAGAAAATACAATATGAGACTTCTTGGTCCAAACATTGTTGGTATAATGAGCAACCCAATGAAAATGAACGCATCCTTTGGCCCTTACCTACCTTATCCTGGAAAAATTACAATGATTTCACAGAGTGGTGCTCTTTTGATAGCACTTGATGCAAGAACATGGGTGGACAGGGTTGGTATGTCATATTTGATAAGCATAGGGAACATGAGTGATCTTGATTTTGCAGATGTTATTGAATACTTTAGAAATGATACAGAGACGGCATGCATATCACTATATGTGGAAGGGATAAAGAATGGTAGAAAGTTCATTGATGTCTGTAAGAGAATACTTGACAAACCAATTGTTGCATTAAAATCAGGTGTTTCCCAGAGGGGTGCGGTTGCGGCAGCATCCCATACAGGTTCACTTGCAGGTTCAGGTAAAGTTTATTCAGCAGCATTTAAGCAGGCGGGGGTTGTTCAGGCCTACACACTTGAAGATCTTTTTGATAGATCATTAGCGCTTTCTTTTCAGCCACCAATGAAGGGGGAGAATCTTTTAATTATTACAAATGGCGGTGGTGTGGGTGTACTTGCAACGGATGCGGCAGAAAAATATGGTATTCCTCTAAAAGATCCTCCAGAAGATCTAAAGGAAAAATTAAAGGAAATAATGCCAGATTTTGGAAGTGCAAAAAATCCTGTTGATCTAACAGGTATGGCAAGTGCAGAGTGGTACAGTAAGGCCATAAAGATAGCACTTGAGCATCCATGGGTAAATGGAATAACAGTTCTCTATTGCGAAACTGCAGTTTCAGACCCTCAGGAACTCTCAATGGAAATATATGCTGCAACAATTTGCAATAGATCAACAAAACCCATTACCGTTTCCTATGTGGGTGGTGAAGTGACTGAAAGGGCAATTGAGTGGCTGCAAAAAAAAGGTATACCTGTTTACCGTGCACCAGATAGAGCAATAAGTGCAATTGCGGCCTTAAGAGAACAGGGAAGGGTAATAGAAAGAGGATTCGATGAATTTCAGAGATTCGAAGATGTGTATCCTGAAAAAGTAAAAGCAATTCTGGAAAAAATTAAAAATGAAAACAGATCTTACGTAACTGAAATAGAAGCAAAAGAAATACTTACAGCATACGGTGTTGATGTTGCAAAAACAAAGCTTATGAAATCAAAGGATGAAATTGATGAAATAATATCATCTCTAAATTTCCCTCTTGTTGGAAAAATTGTTTCCCCCCAGATAATACATAAAAGTGATGTTGGGGGAGTTATACTCAACATTCGTTCAAAGGATGATCTTATTTCAGCCTATGATAAAATAATCAAGAATGTGAAGGAAAAAATGCCAGACGCTGAAATAATTGGGATAGCTGTTCAGGAAATGGCACCACAGGGCATTGAAAGTATAATTGGTGCAACAAAGGACATTCAGTTTGGTCCTACCGTTATGTTTGGTTTAGGTGGCATCTATGTGGAGGTTTTAAAGGATGTTAGTTTCAGAATTGCACCATTCTCAAAATCAACCGCTCTTGATATGGTGAGGGAAATATCTGGAAGGGCAATACTTGAGGGTGCAAGGGGAGAAAAACCCAGGGATTATGAGGCTCTTGGTGAAACAATAAGTAGAATTTCACAGCTTGTGGTTGATTTTCCTGAAATAAAGGAACTGGATGCAAATCCAACAATACTTTATGAAAAAGGTCTTAGGGTTGTTGATGCAAGAATAATACTTGAAAAATAGAGGAAAATTTTTTATTATGTTTTGTTTAATTATTAAATGATGATTGACATCAGCAATAAGGATATAGTTTACAGGGAGGCAGAGGCTGCGGGAGAAGTAGTGCTTAAAACAACAACAGTTGAATCAATTATTAAAAAAGAGATAAAGAAGGGTGACGTTTTTGAGGTTGCAAGGGTATCTGCAATAATGGGTGTAAAAAACACACCGTGGATCATTCCACATACACATCCTGTACCAATAGAAAAGGTTGATGTAAAATTCACAGTTATGGGTAACAGAATAAAGGTAAACTGCACTGTTGGTTCACATTACAAAACAGGTGTTGAAATGGAGGCACTTGCGGGTGTAACATCCGCCCTTCTCACAATATGGGATATGGTAAAATACCTTGAAAAGGATGAAAATGGACAGTATCCTTTCACAAGCATAAAAAATATAGAAGTAATAAAAAAAGAAAAAATTTAGTTTATTTATACTTTATTTTGCTTGATGCCCTGAAAACAAATTTCTTCTTGCTTGGTACATTAATTATCTGTTTTGTCTGTGGGTTTCTTGCCTTTCTTTCCTTCTGTACCCTTCTCTCAAATATACCGAAACCAACAAGGTTCACTTTCTTCCCTGCATTCACAGAATCCATTACTTCATTCAGAAAAGTTTTGATAACTTCCCTTGCATTTCTCTGTGTAACTTTTGCCTTTTTTGCAACATTTTTGCTCATTTCACTAATTCCTACCATTTTTTATCACCATCCTGTTCTACACTGGGTAAATAAGAATTCCTGTATATAAATATTACTACCAAAATACCAGAAAAATATGATTTAATCTATTTTTTCTGATTTTCGATTTTTTTTATAAAAAAGATATTGATGATTAAGATTTCAAAACATAATTAAATAGAAAAAATAGTCAATTTTAAATTTAAAAACCTTTAAATATTACCAAATTAAATGTTAACTATGAAGGAGAAGGATCTACTTGGGGGAAATGGACATACAAGATGATGTTCTCTATGGAATTAACACCATGAGGGCCATTGATAATTTCAGGATTTCTGGACTAGTGATGGACAGGGATCTGATTGAATCTCTTCTTTTAATAAAAAAATGTTCAGCCGAGGCAAACTTTAAATTAAAAAATCTTGAGGAAGAAAAGTTCAGGGCAATAAAAATTTCTGTTGATTACATAATAAAAAATTTTAACTATAGAGATTTTCCTATAGATCCATATCAGGCAGGTGCGGGAACATCAACAAACATGAATATAAATGAGGTAATCAGTAAAGTTTCCTTAAAAATTTTAAATGTAAAACTCGATCCAAACGATGATGTTAACAGGTCACAGTCATCAAACGATGTTTATCCCACAGCAGTTAGACTTGCAATAATTAAAAAATATAATCATTTAAAAAAATCACTTGAAAGTCTCATGGAATCATTTGAGGAAAAGATCAGTGAATATGGAAATGTTGTCAAGGTAGGGAGAACACATTTGATGGATGCAGCACCAATTAGTTTTGGACAGGAATTTTCAGGTTATGTTTATTCCCTTAGATCGGATCTTAAAAGGCTTGAAAATGCAAGGGAATTTATTTTGAGGATGAACATTGGCGGAACTGCCATAGGAACCGGACTGAATAAACCGGAAGGATTTGAGGATATGGTTATAGAATGCCTAAAAATTTCAACAGTTGAAAATTTAAGAAAAGCTGAAAACCTTTTTGAAGTTATGCAATCTCTATCGGACTTTTCCTATTTTTCATCTTCATTGAGAATTATTGCTGAAGATATAATAAAAATTTCCAATGATATAAGGTTCATGGCTTCAGGTCCATATGCGGGTATTTATGAAATAAAAATACCTGCTGTTCAGCAGGGATCATCAATTATGCCAGGAAAAATAAACCCATCAATAGCTGAGGCTGTGATCATGGCATGTTTTAAGGTCATATCAAACGATTATCTTGTTGATAACGCCAATCTGATGGGGAACCTTGAAATAAATGTTTTTACTCCAGTGGTTTCATATTCAATACTCGAAAGTATGAACATTTTAACAAATGCACTAAATATTTTCAAAGAAAAACTTGTTAAGGGTATGAAGGTAAATGAAAAAAGAGTGGATGATCTTGTAAAAAACAGTCAAATCAATGCTGTTGCATTCTCACCCTATCTTGGTTATAAAAAGGTGGCCGAACTTGTTAAAGAATCATACGAAAGAAATAAAAGAATTGAAGAAATCATTGTGGAAAAGGGTCTTTTAAGAGATGAAGATGTGAAAAGAATTATACAAAATTTTTATAAAAATTTTAGATCAATGAAATCCTGAAATTATTTCCTATTATATTATTCTGATATCGTTCTATCTTTCCCCGCCATTTTTGACCCTTAGGCCATTGCATGTGCTACAGCATTATATTTTTCACACAAAATCATATGATTTCTTATGTTTTTCTATCTATCACACCTTCCCTGGCACCTAAATCCATCTCATTTCCATCAATGTATGTTTCAATCTTTCCAACTACAATCAGCTTGCAAATGCATTAATTTGGTTTTAAATGCATAATATTCTCCCTTATAAATTTCTGAAACTTTTTTGTTTTCTGACTCTTTTCCTTTCTATAAAAAATAATGTAAATTGTGCAAGGGATCTTTCATCAATTCTCTTGGTTTATCATATTTTTCAAAGTTTTTTATTGCATTTTCTCCTGAAACATGATCATATTCTTCAAAAAAATTGATGCATCAGGTTCAAACCAGTCGGTATGATGGAGACTGTTTGAATTCTCTTTTTATTATTTCACCCCTTTTTCTTGCCTCTAATTATTTTCTTCATTGCCATTCCTTTTTCCTTCAGGATCCCGTGGATTTTGTTTGTCATATTTTTATTTCATATTGTTTAGTTGCATTTCTATTGATATTGCTCCTCAGATGTTCTTTTCTTATCATCATTTATTAATATACCTTTTTCTTCAGTTTTTCATTGTTACATTCCTATATTTTGCATATGTAATATTCACATATCTTTGGGAAATATTCTGTACCCTTGCAATCTCATTAAGTTAACTATGAGCTATTTCTGCTTGAGCTTTACAAAAACAGGCGAGAAAGCCTCGCTTTTCAAAGCGGGGATGAATCGCCAAAATGTTTATATAGTAAACTTTGTATATAATAAATCAGAGCATAAAACTCTCTCGTCGGGACACGGCGAGTATAGGGGTGAAATGGTTGTGATAGCCAAAACAACGTATGCCCTGAACCTTCGCATTTGAATGCGGAGAGTACGTCAGCTATAACCCTTAATTTTTTTTATTAATTTGGATTTCGAAGCCATACATATATAGGAAATTATTCCTGATTCTACATTAATTTTAAGCCTAGAAAAAATTAAAAAATAAAACAGTATACTTGAAGTGAATAATATGGAAGAAAAAAGAATAGTGTTGATAACGGGATCAACGGATGGAATAGGAAAAGCAGCAGCAATGGCATTGTCAAGACTTGGGTACACAACAATAATACATGGCAGAAACAGGGAAAAGGTTGAAAATGTAATAAAGGAAATAAAAAATGAAACAGGTAATGAAAATATTTACGGTTTTGTTGCGGATCTTCTTTCATTTGAAGAAATAAAAAACATGAGTGAAGAAATTAAAAAGAGATTTGATAGATTGGATGTTTTGGTGAACAACGCTGGAGGGATATTCGGTAAAAAAAGGGAACTAAGCAGGGATGGTTTTGAAAAAACATTAACTTTAAATGTTTTTTCATCTCTTTTATTAACACTTTTGCTTCTGGATTTGCTATCAAAGAGTAAATCGGCCAGAATTATTTTCACTTCCTCTCTCCTGTACAGGTTTGCAAAAAGTCCTGATTTCGACGATTTTCAGTTTGAGAAGAATTACAGTCCTTCTCAGGCGTATGCTTTATCAAAACTGTATGTTCTGTGGATTGCAAGGCATCTTGCTACTGAATTACAGGAGAAAGGATATAAAAATATAACAGTTAACGCCCTCCATCCTGGTGTTGTGGCAACGAATTTTGGAAAGAACGTGAATAAAGGTATATTCTGGAATTTTGTTTTGAAGGTAGGTAGACCATTTATGGCTACACCTGAGAAGGGCGCAATGACCACAGTTTATCTTGCATCTTCAGATGATGTTGAAAATGTAACCGGGAAATTCTTTGGAAAAATGAAGGAAATTAAAACAGATGATAAATACTATTCTAAAAAGAATGAAAAAATTGTCTGGGATTATTGTATGAGCGTAATTAAGCCATACCTAGATAAAAATTTTAAAATTTGATTGATTTTGAAAATTTATTATTGTTACTTCATTTCTCCATTTTTGTTTTCAGGAAATATTGTGCGTAAACATTTTTTCCATCAAAATAAAGCTGAACAGGAAATATCTTCAAACCCTTTTCATAAGCACTTTTCAGCCTTTTTGAAAATTTAGGATCAGTATCCCAGTTTGGACTGAAATACTCAGATTTCCTAAAAACAAGAAACATTACACCTGATTCAAATCCCATATTCAGAAGATTTTCAAGTTCTTCCACATGCCTTTTTCCCCTTTCAGTTGGCGCATCAGGAAACAATGCTATACCATTTTTTGTCAATGTACAACCCTTAACTTCCATATAGAACTCTTTATTACCATGTTCAAGAAGAAAGTCTATTCTACTTTTGTTTAACTTTACTTCACTCTTTAAAACTGTGAAGTTTTTAAAAAGAGGTGTATTTATTATGTTTCTGGCCAGATCTGAATGTATTTTTGAGTTTATAATAACAAATTCATTATCAACCTTTGTGTAATATATTTCACATTTCAAACCCTGGGATTTTTTAACAAAAAACAGAGGTCTTCCAGGGACAAGAAGTTCCTCCAGTCTTCCAGGATCATGGAGATGACATTTTCTTCCAGATTCTGTTTCAACTACAAATCTGTTCAATCTTTTCTTAAAATTATCAACGAAAAATTTTTCTTTGAAGGTATAAACAATGTAATTCATTCCAAGTAAAGAAAAGAGAAAAAATATTTCATATTTTCCATGTTGTAATGATTTTGAAGATTTAAAATTCAAAAAGTTTTTAGAAAAGAATTCTTTTTCATGATTGATTAAAATGGCCACAGTCAGGAACTACCTGGAACTTGGAAAGTTGAAGGAAACACTTTTATTAGTTTTTGGAGGTGTTGCAGGAGGTGCTTTAACAAAAGAATTCAATCTTTCATTCCTTTTGTTAACGATTTTTCTTTTCCTTGCTGTTATGGGTACGAATGCAATAACCAATTACATTGATAGGGATATTGATGGTGTGATGGAAAGGACAAAAAAGAGACCAATACCAAGCGGGAGAATAAAACCACCAGAAAAGGCTATTTATTTTGGTGCATCATTAATCATTGTTTCATCAATTTTTCTGTTGTATTTTTCATTCTATTACGCATTGTTCTGGATTTTATTCGGAATAATTTTTGATCCATTTCTTTACAACTTGTTAACAAAAAGAAAAACTCCATTTAACATTATAATTGGCTCATTTGCAGGTGGTGCACCAGTCCTTGTTGTTTGGTCAGGTTTAACGAAAAACATAATTTCATTTACACCATTTCTCTTGATGCTAACTATAGTATTCTGGACACCCATACACATATGGAGTTTAGCCATAAGATATATGGATGATTATAAAAAGGCTAAAGTCCCTATGTTGCCTGTGGCAAAAGGTGAAACCTACACAATAAAAATGATTGGCATATTTACTCTTCTTCTTATCTTATTCTCCTTTTTTTTGTTTCTAATAATGAATATCATTCTCTCTCTCATTCTGGTTATACCTGACGCAATTTTAATCTACATGATCATTAAGCTTTTTAAGAGACCTGAAAAATCGATAGCTTTCAGGATATTCAAATTATCATCCCCATATCTGGCAATCATATTCATTCTTGTAATTATCAATGCTTTTCTCTGATTGAAATAAGAAAAATATAAATATTAAGAGTTTTCTTGGTATGGGAAGGTGATACCAGATGGGATTAATAAGTGAAGAAGATAGAAAATATCTGCAGGAAGAATTCGAAAAAAACATGAAAGAGGATGTTTCAATTCTCATATTCACAGTGAATGATCCGTCCTGTCGATACTGCAAAGAAACTTTAGAAATAGCGAAAGAACTAGAATCACTTTCTGATCTTATTCATGTGGAAAATTATGATATTGGCAGTGACATGGCAAAAAAGCTTGGAATCGAACATGCACCAACAACTGTTGTGACCGATATTAAACTTAACTATGGATCAAGGATTAGGTATGTTGGAATACCTGCAGGATATGAATTTTCAAGCCTTGTTGAGGACATAATGAGTATTTCGTCAAGAAAGGTTGATTTCAAAGAACATGTTAAGGAACATCTGGATGAAATTGACAAGGATATAAAGATCCAGGTTTTTGTAACCCCTACATGCCCCTACTGCCCAAAGGCTGTTAGGGTTGCGCATAAATTTGCACAGTACAATGAACATATTACGGGGGAAATGATTGAGGCTATAGAATTTCCAAATTGGGCGGATAAATATGGAGTATCAAGCGTACCCCATATTGTAGTAAATGATGATGTGCAGTTTGTTGGCGCTTACCCTGAGGAAAACTTCATAGAGTTTGTTATGGAGGCCTATAACAAGGCCAAATAATTTTTTAGGAAAAAGTTTTTCTTTTTGTTGAATATATATTTAATTATGATAAGTCTTGTAAGGAAGAGAAATGGCGATTACGTACTTTACAGTAGATCAAAAATTGTTAATGCTGTAAAAAAGGCACTTAATGAAACAAAGGAAATACAAAATATAGATGAAGAAAGTGAAAGAATAGGGGAAATAGTTGAAAATAAATTGATTAAAAAGTTCAAGAATGAGGTTCCCGGTGTTGAAGATATTCAGGATCTTGTTGAAGAAACCCTCATGGAAAGGGGGCTTGTAAAAACAGCAAAGGCATACATACTCTACAGACAGAAAAGAAAGGAGATAAGAGAAATAAAATACCTTTTTGGAATAAGGGATGATCTAAAGCTAACAATAAATGCTGTCAAGGTTCTTGAGGCAAGGTATCTTTTAAAGAATGAAAAAGGAGAGATAATAGAAACACCAAGGGAAATGTTCTGGAGGGTAGCTAGGTACGTGGCTCTTGTTGACATTCTCTATGATGAAGATATTTTTGACATAAACAAAAAACAGAAGGAAAGGGATGTTTATTCAGATTATGTTCCAAGGAATGTAACATTGTCAAACTATGAAAGGGAAATGCTACAAAGAGCATATTCTTCACTCAATTCTGACAGGGCCATGAAGGTATCTTTCAATGATGTTTTAAAAATACTGGATGAAAAATGGAATACTGTTGAAGAAACTGCAAAGAAATTCTATGAAATAATGGTGAATATACAATTCATACCCAATTCTCCAACACTGATGAACGCAAACACAAGCCTTGGTCAATTAAGTGCATGTTTTGTTATACCAATAGAGGATTCCATTGAAAGTATTTACAACGCTTTAAAATATACAGCTCTCATACACAAATCCGGCGGTGGAACAGGTTTTTCTTTTTCAAAGTTAAGGCCCCAGGGCGATATTGTGGGTTCAACAATGGGTGTTGCATCTGGACCTGTTTCATTCATGCAGATATTTGATGTTTCAACTGATGTGATAAAGCAGGGTGGGAGAAGAAGGGGGGCAAACATGGGAATCTTGAGGGTGGATCATCCTGACATATTTCAGTTCATAAATGCAAAGGGATTTGAAGGGAAACTTAAAAATTTTAACCTGAGTGTTTCTGTAACGGACCAGTTTATGGATTCTGTTGAAAACGATGATGATTTTGAACTCATAAATCCAAGAAACAGAGATGTTGTATCAAGAGTTCCTGCAAGACAGATATGGAATCTTATTGTATCCCAGGCATGGAAGACCGGTGATCCTGGCGTGATATTTATAGATGAAATAAACAGAAAGAATCCAACACCCTACCTTGGAGAAATAGAGGCAACAAACCCTTGTGGTGAACAACCTTTGTTACCTTACGAATCCTGCAACCTTGGATCCATAAACCTTTCAAAGTTTGTTGAGAATGGAGCGATAAACTGGGAAAAGCTTAGGAAGGTAATTAAAATTGCAGTTCAATTCCTTGACAATGTTATAGATGCAAACAATTATCCTTTACCACAGATAGAATATATGACAAAGCAGACAAGGAAAATTGGTCTGGGAGTGATGGGATTTGCAGAGATGTTGATCAAACTCGGGATACCATATGCTTCCAAAGAAGCACTTGAGATTGCAGAAAAGGTTATGGAATTCGTTGAAAAAGTAAGTCATGAAGCAAGTGCAGATATTGCAAAGATAAAAGGAACATTTTATGCCTGGGACAGGTCAGTCTGGTACGATAAGGGAATAATGATGAGGAATGCAACAACAACAACCATAGCACCAACGGGAAGTATTTCAATTATTGCTGGAACATCATCCGGAATTGAGCCCCTTTTTGGTCTTGTTTTTATAAGACAGGTTCTTGAAGGAACAGAACTTCTTGAAGTGAACCAGCTTTTTGAAGAGGAGTTAAGGAAAAGGAACCTTTATTCGGAAGAAATAATGAGGGAGGTTGCAAAATCGGGATCCATTCAGCATTTGAACTTGCCTGAAGAAATTAAAAAAATATTTTTAACATCACATGATATTGATTATCATTGGCATGTTCTTATGCAGGCAGTTTTTCAGAAACATACGGATAATGCGGTCAGTAAAACAATTAACATGAGGAACGAGGCAACAATAGATGAAGTTGAAAGAGCATTCATGCTTGCATACAAGCTAAAATGTAAGGGAATAACAATCTATAGGGATAGGAGCAAGAGGGAACAGGTTCTTTACAAGGGTGTGAATGACAAAGAGATGGAGGAAATAATTCTTTCCCATATTAGATCAAAGAAGGAAGAGATTAGCCAGCAGAAAATTGCAGAATGAAAAACTTATTAAACAATAATTTCATTAAAGTGTTGAAAAGCGGGGTGGGGTAGCTAGGAAATCCCGACGGGCTCATAACCCGTAGATCGGTGGTTCAAATCCACCCCCCGCTACTAATTTTTCAATTTTAACTTTTTTTTTGTGAAATCCCTTCAGAAAGGTAGGGGATGAAAGCAGATAATTATATAAATTTTTGATATAATTATCATATCTGCAAGGCTGAAAGGGCTGGCTGATGTA
Organism: Thermoplasmatota archaeon; assembly: GCA_031961605.1. GTDB lineage: Archaea > Thermoplasmatota > Thermoplasmata > Thermoplasmatales > ARK-15 > JAVRLH01. Next base: position 5,745 of record JAVRLH010000002.1, on the reverse strand, counting down.
AGCATGTAAAGTGCCGAGCTAAAGCATATGGGATTAAATTCTCTGTAGCCTGCCCTCCAAATGTAAGGCATAGAAAAGGGATCATAAAAAGACATGCACTTTGGTTGTTGGGAAAAAGATTGGGCCATGAAGATCCATCCGTCATGTGTGATAGTTTACATATCAGAAATCTGAGCGCATAAGCCTTAAAACACTGCTTTCAACACCCAATGATGAAAGGTATTCTTCAAACTTTTCAATATCAAAATTATCGATTTTCCTAACATCTATTATTTTATCCTTTTCTTTTGTTGCCATCCATTCAATGAATATTTTTCTATCTTCAGCAATCAATTCAATTATACCAATTTTTGAGTAAGGGGACCAGTGATTGATAAGATAGAATTTTCCCAGATAGGAGAATTTCTTTTTAATAAAATTTTCAAGAGCTATTGGCCCCTTGTTTGTTATAATTTTTATCAATAGATCTTTATCTGTCTTATCTACAAAATCTTTTATTTGGGGCCAGTTCATACCTGTTGAATAATGAATTATTATAAAAAATGATTGTTTCAGAAAACTGACATACTCTTCGCATTTAAATGCGAAGGTTCAGGGTATAGGTTGTTTGATTATCAAACATTTCACCCCTATACTCGCCGTATTTTCGTAAAATTTTTAAGTTACATTACATTTTAAATTTATGGCCTATTATTCAGCATGTCCCAAGGACTGTTACGATTCCTGTTCAATCATAACTACGTTTGAAAATAATATTTTAAAAATAACGGGTAACAAAAACCATCCCATAACATCCGGTTTTTTATGTCTTAAATCAAAATACTTTGTGGATGCTCATTACAATGGCAGGGCTCTGTATCCCATGGAAAGAACAGGAAAAAAGGGATCGCGTGAATTCAGAAGAATAACATGGGATTATGCCTTTGATATTGTATCCGAAAATATAAAAAAATTGATTAAGGAATATGGCCCAGAGAGTATTTTACCTGTAGAGTATGCTGGTAATAGGGGAATAATTTCATACCATTTTCCCCAGAGACTATTTAACCAACTTGGTTTTGCAAAACTTAACCATTCAATATGCGATGAAGCTGGATCCCTTGCCCTAAAGGAAATTTTTGGAACATCCATAGGCGTTGATCCCGAGGAAATTAAAAATTCAAAACTTGTTGTATGCTGGGGAATAAATCCAGCCTGGACAAACATTCATGGTTGGAAAATGGCAAAGACATCAGGGGCAAAAATATACGTTGTTGATCCATTGATAACAGAGAGCGCAAAGGCCGCGGATACTCACATAAGATTAAAGGTTGGGACGGATGTTGATCTTTTACTCACCATGTTAAATATACTTTATGAAAAAGGATATGAAATAGGACCTGCTGAAAAATATGTTTTTGGGTATGAGCCTAAAAAGTATTCAAAATTAATTGGTGTTGAGGAAAAAAGGATCAGGGAATTTGTTGATGATCTTATCAATTTAAAACCAATGTTAATACATGTTGGTTATGGATTTCAGAGGAATCTGTATGGTGCTACAGCTGTGAAAATGATAGGTTACCTTTTATCGGTTTTAGGTGAGGAAGAAAGGTTCATTTACGATGCAAAACATAGAATAGATTACACATATGTTTCAGGTAGGAATGATAAAAGAAAAATAATAAACCAAGCTGATCTGGGAAAGGAAATTTTAAAAAACAATATAAAGATGTTAATAATCTACAACCACAATCCTCTTGTTTCCATATCTAACCAAAATTTATTGAGGAAAGTTTTGAGCGATGAGGATATTTTTGTTGCTGTTCACGATATTTATTTTACTGATACAGCTCTTTATTCGGATATATTTTTGCCAGCAACAACATTTTTCGAACAGGAGGATATTGTTGATTCATATTATCATGACTATTTGAATTACAACCAGAAAATTTTCAATCCGGCAGGTGAGGCAAAATCCAACCATGATCTGTTTGTTGAAATTGCAAAAAAACTTGATTTGAAAGATCCATACCTTTTTGAAGATGAAAAATCAATAATAAGGAATATATTGAGGAAAGCAAAAATAGATGAAGAAGAATTCTTCAAGAATGGTTTTGCAAAAATAGAAAGGATTAACACAAAAATTGTACCAAATTTAAAATCAGTTTTAAAGGATCTGGAGAATTACAAAAAATATGATGATAAAGGATTCAGGTTACTCAGTCCAACGCATTTACAGGGTATATCAAGCCAGCATAATAATCTATATCAATTTGACACATACGCATATATGAATCCCCTGGATGCTTTTAAAATGGGAATAAAAGATAGAGATCTAGTTAAAATTTACAATGAATTTGGCAGTTTGAAAATAAGGGTGAAGATTGATGAAAAGGTTCAGGAGAAATGCATTGTTATTTATAAAGGATCATGGCCAAGCATATATGGCTGGAATGTTAATTTTCTAACAACAGATTTAACACAGGAGAATTACGGTCGTGTATCTGCCGTAAACACAACATTTGTTCAAATTGAAAAATTATAATTTTTTCGAATATGAATTGTAAAGGTACTTAATATGTGATATGGACTCCGCCAGGCTAAGATATTTCAATGCTTCATCAAGATTTTCACCTGCTGAAAATGTTCCATGACCTTTAACAACTGCAACAGGTAAATTTTTCAAAATATTTGATAATTTTTCAGCAACCTCCATTGATCCTATTGTTTTTTTTGCATCAATCACAGGAATATAACTCAAATAATATTTTCCTTCATCATCAACAGGGTATATTTTATCGTAGAAAAGTGAAACAACTATTGCATAGGGTGTGTGTGCATGTATTACTGTATTCTTTTCTGTTTTTCTGTAGATCTCCCTGTGGACATAAACCTCAACGGATGCTTTTTTATAATTTTTTTCATCATCCATGCTTAATTCTATAACATCATTTCTTTTAAGGTATCCAAGCATTTTACCATGCTTTTTTATATAAATTTTGTTTTTGTACTTAACACTTATATTACCGCTGTGTGTTGAATGCACATAACCAAAATCCTGTAGTATTTTTCCATATTTTATTATTTCAACAACAGGATCCATTTTTATCACCTAATGTTTGAATATCCTAACATTTGTGAATACCATGGATATGTTGTATTCATCAGCAATCTTAATCACATCCTCATCCCTTTTTGATCCACCAGGCTGGATTATTGCCCTCACACCTCCTTTTGCTGCCTCCTCCACATTGTCAGGGAAAGGGAAAAATCCATCTGAAGCTAGAACTGAATTTTTCGATCTATCACCAGCTTTCATGATTGCAATTTTTACAGAATCGACCCTAGACATCTGTCCCGCACCTATACCAACTGTTCCCTCCCCCTTTGCAAGAACTATTGCATTACTTTTCACATTTTTTGCTATTTTCCATGCAAAAATAAGATCTCTTTTCTCCATTTCATCAGGTTCTCTTTTTGTAACAACCTTAAATTCAGGATCTTTATCAACTATTTTTTGGTAAAGCATCCCTCCTAAAACACTTCTTATTTCAAATTTTTCAGGTTTTGATAGCATTTTTACAACCTTAAGGTTCTTTTTCTTTGATTTAAAAAATTCCATGGCATCATCAGTAAAATCTTCAGCAACAACAACCTCATAGAAATGTCCCCTGAGCAGTTGAGATGTTTCTAAATCAACCTTACCGTTAAAGGCAGCAATTCCACCGTACGCTGATTGTGGATCTGAATCATATGCCTTTTTGTAAGCTTCATTGAAATCCTTACCAATACCGGCTCCGCAGGGATTTGTGTGTTTTATTATTGCAACAGCACTTGCATTGAATTCATTAACAACCCTCCATGCTGAATCAAAATCCAGTATGTTGTTGAACGAAATTTCACCCATTAAAGGTATCCATTTTTTCTCTCCAAAATTATAAAAGACAGCTGGGTTCTGTGGATTTTCCCCGTACCTTAGATCCAGATATTTATAACCGTGTATGGAAAAAGTAGTATTAAATTTATCTTGATAAAAAAGATCATGAAATGTTCTATTTATTATCCCATCATACTTTGATGTTATGAAAAAAGACTTCAGGGCAAGATACTTTCTTGTTTCAAGTGTAGTGTTCCCAAAATTTCTTATTTCTTCAATAACCCTCTGGAAATCTTCAGGATCTGATATAACAGTTACTCTTTGAAAATTCTTTGCACCCGCTCTTAATAGAGAAACGCCTCCAATATCAACCATTTCCACAAGTTTTTCAATGCTTGGTTCAGTCTTTTCAAATGGATAAAGGTTCACAACAACAATATCAATTGGCTCAACGCCCATCTTTATTATTTCATCAATCTGATCTTCCCTTGCAAGAATTGCAGCAAAAATTTTTGGATGTAGTGTCTTTACCCTTCCTCCAAGTAATTCCTGAAATCCTGTGATTTCATCAATTCCGTGTATTTTTATTCCATTATTTTCCAAATATTTCTTTGTTCCACCCGTTGAGTAAATTTTAATGTTAAGTGAAATTAGATCTTTTGCAAATTTTTCAATCCCTGTTTTGTCCCACACAGAAATAAGGGCATTCATAATTGGGTAATAAAATACAATAAAATAAAGGTTTTTACCTTTTTTGGAAATCCCTTCAGAAAGAAGAGGATGAGAGCCTATATATATCTGTTAAGTTAACTTTTTTGCAAGGCTTAGAGTGCTGGCAGATGTGTCCATGGGAAATTTCAAGTTTGTGGAGAATGTACATCGTAACATACCCTTCAAATGTTGATCACAGAAACATCATAATAAAAAGACATGCACTTTGATTGTTGGGAAAAAGCTTGGTCAATAAAGATCCATCGTCAGGGTGGGATAGATCACATAAAATTTTAGATAATTAAAACTTTTTATTTTCAAAACTTTTAAATAAGGTAGACATATTTTTCATCAATGATAGAAAGTTTGGCAATTGTGCCCCATGGAGAAGAGATTATTGATCCAAAGGATCAAGAGTCAAAAAAACTTAAGAATGCAATGGCCCCTGTGGTTAGGAATTTTGAAAAATCAAATCTTGACACTATTGTTCTCTTTACTCCACATAACATAAGGATGGATGACCATTTTGCCATAATATTGACAGAATATGCATCAGGTAACCTTGGAAAGAGAAGATTGAGCTTCAAATGTGACAGGGATCTTAGCATGATCATATATAAAAATGCAAAGGATGAATCATTGCCAGTTGTTGGTGTAAATTTCGGTGCTCTTGAGGGAAAAAGTTCAAGGATCTATCTTGACTGGGGTAGTTTTATACCATTATACTTTTTGAACAAAAAACATAAAAAAATTCTTTTGATTACGCCGGCAAGAGGTGTTGAAAGGAATGTTTCAATAAAATTTGGTGAATTGATTGGAAAGGTATTGAAAAACAATGAAAAGAAAATTGGTGTAATTGTTAGCGCTGATCAGGCGCATACCCACCTTGAATCAGGACCTTATGGGTACAGTCCATATGCGAAAATATTTGATGAGAGAATTATTGAAATTCTAAAGAAAAATGATTTTGAAAGTTTGAAAAATATTGATGAAAAAATAATAGAAGATGCAAAACCTGACAGTTACTGGTCATTTCTTATACTTCTTGGTATTCTCAGAGAGAACAGTAACTTCAGGTTGGAATATTTTCAATATGCTTTACCATCATATTTCGGAATGCTTGTGGGACTTTTTAAAAAAATTGAATAAAAAGAAGATTATGTAATGAAATCCATACT
>JAVRLH010000001.1:0-51967 GCA_031961605.1 Thermoplasmatota archaeon | reverse complement strand
ATTTTGTTTTCAACTGTGAATATGGAGGTTACATTAACTCCGTAACTTTTCAGTGTGGCATTGTTTAAAATTGCATTCTGAAGATCAATAATATTTCTTACCACAGCTGTATCGTTCATACTTGCATTTTCAATCAGAATAATATCAAGGGTCGAATTTGTTGTATTAACGCTGCCCGAGAATTCTTTATCCATAAGGTTTGAAGCTTTCTCGGACATACTGTTCTGCGTTACAAAGCTCCCAGCAATGTTGTAGGATGTTTCCTGGAATATCATTGGTGAAAATGGTAGAAAAATAATTGCCAATATTATCCATAAAATAATCAGTTTTTTGCTGTTCTTATTGACGAAATGTCCTAAATTTCTGAAATATTTCTCAAGCATCTTTGATCTTAATTACAATAGAATATATAAAATTAAAACACAGATTTTGCCAATCCACCATCAACGGTTAACATTGAACCCGTAATGTAGGATGAAAGGGGTGATAATAGAAAAAGAACAGCATTTGCAAACTCTTCTGGTTTTCCAACCCTTCCGGCAGGAATATCTTTAACCATATCCCTCAATGAATCCCCCTGCTCCATTTTCCTTAACTCAATTATTCTCCTCAACCTTGGTGTATCAAAATAACCAGGAATGATTCCATTAATTCTTATTCCATTTAATTCCTTTGATAGTGTTTTAACTAAACCCGCAAGTGATAGCCTGACAACATTTGAAAGAGCAAGTTCAGGAATAGGTTCCCTTATCGCTATGGATGTTGATATTACAATGGATGCATCTTCACTGAAAATCTCTGAAAGATCATATATCATTTTTACAGGGGATAAAAGCAAAAGATTTGTGGCTGATAACCAATCATCAAATTTCAATTCTCTGAATTTTCCTGGTTTTGGATCACCCGGTATGATAACAAGGTTATGCAAAACTGAAAATTTTTCCCTAACAAATTTTGTGAATTCATTAACTGATTCAATGTTTGTCATATCGCATTCCTTCCCGAAAACATTGCCATAAATTTTTAATGATTCAATGGCATTTTTAACGTTTTCACTCTTTCTTGAACAGATGATCACATTTGATCCATTTTCAAGAAGCATCTTTGCTGTTGCATATCCCAGGCCCATTGTTGATGCTGTAACAACACTATTTTTATTTTTAAAATATTCCATCATAATTAACAAAACTTTTTATTTGAATATAAATTTATGCAATATATGGAAAATTTGAAAAATTTTCTTGAAGATATACTCGTTAAGATTAACAGGCTAGAAAACCTTCCAAAGGGTGAAGATCTTAAAAAGGAGAAGGAAATTTTGTTGGAAAATATAAAAAATTTGAACACCAGGGATCCATCAAATATGGAAAAGGTTGTTGAATATTTTCAAAGATTGATGAAAATAGATGAAATGTTAATACTCAGAATGAGAATAGATAGTGGAATATCCACATTGATTTATTTTCTTTATACTTTATCTGGATCATTTGCTGGTTTGATTCTTTCAATCTTTATTTTTTTAACAACAACAGGTTTTGTTGGTCATATTTTGATACTTTTATCCATGTTGGGATCAATAATATCCATAGCCATTGGAATAAATGCTCTAAAAAAGGAAAGGGACTATACACTTTTTCTTGCAAAAGATCTAACTTTATCGGATAAGGATTCATCAAAAAATTAATTATTTAAATAATAAAATTTTTAAAATTTATGTTGAATCAATGATCGCACTTTCCTGTTGGGCAGGCCGCATCAAATGTACTATCAAGTTTTATGTATTCTTCAACCTTTGGCTTTAATTCAAGTGATATTTCCATTGTCTGCTTTTTCTTTTCCGCGCCCTTAACAAGTACCTGGACACTTTTACTTCCATCCCTGTATATTGTTATGCCCTTGCATTTTAGTTTATAAGCAAGCATATATGCATTTTCAACATCCCTTATTGTTGCATCATTCCTCATATTTATTGTCTTGCTTACAGCGTTGTCAGTATATTTCTGGAATGCTGCCTGCATTCTAACATGCCATTCAGGATCAATGTCATGTGCTGTAACGAATATTTTCTTCACAAAATCTGGAAGATCCATGTGCTGTATTGATCCTGTTTTCGCTATTTCCCTCATTATTTCATCTGAATAAAAGTTGTATTTCCTTGCATATTCCTCAAAGAGAGGATTTACTTCAAGCAACTGTGCACCATCAAGAACGTTCCTTATGAATGATAAAGCGTATAAGGGTTCTATGCTTGAACTTGTATCTGCGATTATTGATATTGTTCCCGTTGGTGCAATTGTAGTGGTTGTTGCATTTCTTATTCTAATACCCATTTTCTCCCACTTTGATCCCTTCCATTCTGGAAAAACACCGCGTTTCTCTGCAAGTTCCATGCTCATCCTATGGCTTTCATCCTGTATGAATTTCATAACCTCTTCTGCTATTTTTAATGCTTCATCAGAGTTGTATGGAACTCCAAGCTTTATGAGCATTTCAGCAAATCCCATTACTCCAAGGCCTATCTTCCTGTTTTTCCTTGTCATTTCCTCAATCTGCTTCAATGGAAATTTGTTAGCATCTATAACGTTGTCAAGGAAATGAACAGATTCTCTAACAACAAAACCTAGCTTTTCCCAGTCTATTTTACCATCTTCAACAAACAAAGAAAGATTTATTGATCCAAGGTTGCAGGATTCGTATGGTAATAAAGGCTGTTCACCGCAGGGATTCGTACTTTCTATCTCTCCAAGATGTGGAGTTTGATTCTGCCTGTTTATTTCATCTATGAAAATAACTCCAGGATCACCAGTTTCCCATGCATGTGAAACAATCATATTCCATACCTTTGATGCCTCAATCTCCTTAACAACCTCACCATTCCTTGGATTTATAAGTTTATAGTTTGAGTTATTTTCAAGTGCCTTCATGAATTCATCTGTCACAGCAACACTAATGTTGAAGTTTGTGAGTATTTTGTTTTCTGAATCCTTCACAGTTATAAATTCAAGTATATCAGGGTGATCGACCCTTAGAATTCCCATGTTCGCTCCTCTTCTTTTTCCACCCTGCTTTATCACATCTGTTGCAACATCAAATATCCTCATGAATGAAATTGGACCTGATGCAACACCCTTCGTTGATCCAACAATATCACCCTGTGGTCTGAGCCTTGAAAATGAAAAACCTGTTCCACCACCTGATTTGTGTATGAGTGCAGCATACTTTACAGCATCGAATATACCATCCATGGTGTCTTCAACAGGTATAACAAAGCATGCTGAAAGCTGCCCTATTTCGGTGTTTGCATTCATCATTGTGGGTGAATTGGGTAAAAATTCACGCCTGCTCATTATACCATAGAAATCCATGGCTGTTTTTTCAATTTCCCTTTCTTTTATTTTCAGAAGATCAATAACATCCCTGAAAGATCTTTTCATCCTTCCTTCTCTGTTCAGGGTCAAGTATGCTCTTTTGAGCATTTCATATTCATGAACTGTAAGAGGATGGTTTTCAACATCTTCAAATTCCCATTCTTTCTGTGATGCATTTATATCATAAACGGATCCATCGTAAAGAATATCAACAAGAGCTATGTATTTTGCCACCCTTTCAAACATCTGCCCTGGTGTTTCTATAACTTCTCCTTTTTCATTTTTTAAAAGATACCTGGACTCTAGAACTTTAATTGCATTCAAAGATAGCTTTAGATCATCCTTAACACCGTATGCCTTTTTAAGTTCCCTTATTATTTTTCTCTTTTCCCTGTAAAGTATGTAGGCTTTTGCAACAGATGTGTACCCTTCTAGCATCAATACTTCTTCAACAATATCCTGTATTTCTTCAACCTTTGGTATTTCTTTATTTAATTCCTCAAGCCTTTTTATTACAATGTTTGTTAACCTCTCTGCCTCTTTCAGATTTTCTATGCCTGATGCTTTCATTGCTTTGTATATTGCAAGAGTAATTTTTTTCGAATTGAAATCAACTATTGTACCGTCTCTTTTCATTATTTTATCCATGGTATCAACCCCTTTTTTGTGGGTAAACTACACTATCTCCTTGTTATAGAAAAAAGTTTTTTATACATAATTTGATCGATATGTTTTATCAGATCTGATCACAATTTTTTACCTTGTTGGATAAAACACTAAATTTTAACTTTTTGGGCGGGAAATCCTCTTTCGAAAGGTAAGGAATGAAAGCAGATAATTATATATATTTTTTATATGAATATCATATCTGCAAATTGAGAGTGCTGGCAGATGTATGCATGGAACTTTTCAAGCTTGTAGAACATACATCTTAACCTTCCTTAAAAATGTTGAACATAGAAACTTTATCATAAATAAAAAGACCTGCACTTTGGTTTTTGGGAAAAAGCTTGGATCATGAAGATCCATCAGTCAGGGTGGTAGTTCACATAAAATCATATACTGTGATAAAATATTTCTCTGTATGTGTCAATTGTTCCTATATCGTACCATTCTCCCTCAAGTTTAACACCGTAAACACGTCTGTTTTCAACCAGCCATTTAATCAATCTTCCGGGTTGATCCACCCTACCTGTTTTATACATAAACTCATCAATCCAGATCTTTATATCCTTTGGAAAAAAGTATATTGCCGTACTAATCAGTGTACTTTTTGGTTTCTCAGGTTTTTCTTCAAATTCTTTAACATATCCATTGGGATCAAGTGAAACAACACCAAACCTTTTTGCCTCTTCAATATTTTTAACATCATATAGACCGATTGTCGTATCCATATTTTTCAAGAAAAATTCCTTTATTTTCTTAAGATCGAAAGTAAAGTAATTATCACCTGCAATTACCAAATAATCATCATCCTCAAGTCTATCCAGTGCATATTTTATTCCCTTTACCGCTCCAAATTTACCATCCTCATTTAATGTTGGCTCAATTATAATATTAAAATTTGCATCATTCCTTGTTTTAGAATAATAATTAAAATGTTTTTCAAACCTTTTGTTTGTTGATATTGCTATATCCCTTATTCCAATTCCAACAATCCTATCAACAATATGATCAATTATGGGTTTTCCATTCACAAACAGTAAAGGTTTTGGAATGAACTCTGAAATAGGTAAAAGCCTTTTTGCATAACCACCGCATAGAACTATGGATCTCATAAAATTAAAATGTTATTAAAATATATAATCTTTTGGATTTCTTTTAAATTCACATTTTTTGCATTTTAATCCAAAGAATATGAAACGAAAGTGTTAATATTCAAAACATTATTTTCTAATTTATGATCCTTGAAATAAACGGTTGGGAAACAAACATAAAATTTGCTGCATCGCACTTTATACCATTCCAAGGAAAATGTTCAAGGTTACATGGCCATGATTATGGAATAAGGTTGAAGGTGGAGGGTGAAATGGATGAGCATAATATGCTTTTGGATTTCATTGAAATAAAAAAAATTCTTAGAGAAATGTGTGAAAAGATTGACCATCATCTTATACTCCCAAAAAAATCAAAGTTCATGGATGTTCAGGAAATAGAGGCAAGGTACATTGTTCACTTTGAAGATAAAGAGTACATAATACCAAGTGAAGATGTTGTTCTTTTGGATATTGAGGTGTCGACAGCAGAGGAACTTTCAAAATATTTTTTGAATGAATTAATAAAAAATTACAGTTTTCCAAAAAATATAAAAAGCGTCACATTATGTCTTGATGAAGGACCCGGACAGGGTGCATGCTCAGAGGAAAAACTATGAAGGCTGTTGTTCTTCTCTCTGGTGGATTGGACAGCACAACAACACTTGCAATAGCTTTGAAAGATGGTTATGATGTGTATCCAATAACATTCAGATACGGTCAGAGACACAACAGGGAGATTGAAAGTGCAAAAAAAATATGCGAATATTATGGTTTAAATTTAAAAATTGTTGAAATTAACCTTAGAGAAATTGGTGGAAGTGCCTTAACGGATAATATGGATGTCCCAAAGAACAGATCCATGAAGGAAATTTCATCAGAAATACCTGTTACCTATGTCCCTGCAAGAAACACAATCTTCCTTTCCATAGCACTTGGTTATGCAGAAGTATTGGATGCTGATAGAATTTACATAGGTGTGAATGCCCTTGATTATTCAGGCTATCCTGATTGCAGGCCTGAGTACATTGAAGAATTCAATAAACTTTCAAAGCTTGCTACAAAGAGGGGTGTGGAAGGAAAAACAATTGAAATTGTTGCACCATTGATAAACATGAAAAAGGGGGAGATAATAAAAAAAGGTATGGAATTAAAGGTACCATATGAATTAACCTGGTCCTGTTATGAAGGGAAAGAAAAGGCATGCGGAAAATGTGATTCCTGTTTGTTGAGATTAAAGGGCTTTATGGATGCAGGAGAAAAGGATCCGCTTGAGTATGAGCATTATCCTGAATTTTACCTTAAGTATCTGAGGGGAGAAAGATGATTGTTGGTTTATGCTATATTTGTGGAAAACCTGCAAAACATGTTTGTAAAATGTGTGGAAGACCTGTCTGCGATGATCATTATATACCCTCACTTGGCATTTGTACAAACTGCTCAAAGAAGTGGAAGTGATCTTAATTTATCAATATCTGCAATGTAAAGGTCCCTTATATCTTCATAACCATAGTAAAGCATAGCAAGTCTTTCCAGACCCAACCCCCAGGCAAGCACTTTCTCTTTTATGCCAAGAGGCTCAGTTACCTCAGGTCTGAAAACACCAGCACCACCAAGCTCAATCCATCTATCCTTGAAAACATGAATCTCAACGCTTGGTTCGGTGTATGGGAAATATGATGGCTTGAATTTTATTTTATCAAAACCAAGTTCCCTGTAAAATGATGAAAGTGTTCCAAGTAGCATGGAGAAGTTTGATCCAGGTTCAACCATTATTCCCTCTATTTGATGGAATTCTGGCAAATGTGTTGAATCCATATTCTCCCTCCTGAATACCCTTCCAACAGTAAAGACTCTAATTACATCATCCCTATGATCGTAAAGATATTTTATTGAATTCACAGTTGTATGTGTTCTCAACAAACCTGAAATGGCAAGATCTTCCTTCCATGAATACTTCCATCCCCTTGAAATACCATTACCATTCTCATGAATTTTTTTTACAGTTTTGTAATAATCAGGCAATTTAAATTTTCTATCAACATAGAATGTATCCTGCATATCCCTTGCAGGATGATCCTGTGGTATGAAAAGAGAATCCATGTTCCAGAATGCACTTACAACATAGTATCCATAAATTTCCCTGAAACCCATGTTAAGAAAGATTCTTCTCACCTTTTTTATGAATTCAGAAAGAGGGTGCATTCTACCCATTGAAGGGTATGGTGCAAACATCTGAACATCATACCTTTTCAGATCCATGTTTTTCCACAAGCCTGTTTGGATATCTTCAGGTTTCAGCTGTGTTATTTCATCCTTTACCTCAAGATCCCTTTTTTCAATTTTTTTTGAATTTTCAGTTAATCTGAAAAACCTTTCAACACTTTCCTTCTTCTCAACAATATTCCTTTTCAAAAAATATGAAATGATCTCTCTGGGCGTGTTTTTTAGATCTTTGAGATTCTCCTCCCTTTCCCTTATTCTCTTTTCAATCTTCTCTTTATCTTTTATAATAAGGTTTCCATTCTCAATTTCAAACCCTTCTCCCTTCAAATTTGCTATTGCAATAGTAACAAAATTTTTTCCAAACATTTTTATTAGATCATCGATGCTTTTCTTACCACTCTCAACAATATAGTTGAATATTATTCTTTCAGGTAGACCCTTCTCAAGATATTTTTTTCCTTCATCTGTTAAATAATATTCCACATTTATCCTTTCATCAATTTTCAAAATTCCCTTCATTTTTAGCCATGAAGCAGCATTCATGATTTCAACAATTGTCAGGGAAAGATCCCTTGTTAGGTTTGAAAGTGAATCCTCTCCACCTTTTTCAATAAGCCTTTTTAGCAATATCTTTTCGTTTCTGCTGAGTTCCATATATGCTTAAAAAAAATTCAATATTTTAAAGCTTACTAATTCAATCACCAAAAATGTTAATTAGTTGAAATCTTTTTGTTTATAACAACAATGACATTCACAAAGGTAAAGGAAATGGATTTACCAAGAAAGATTCTTGCAGGTCATGGAGTCTTGGATAGGATAGGATCGGTTGTGGAAAAAATTGGAAACTTTAAAAGAATCATAATTGTTACAGGACCAAAAACAATGGACATAGCTGGAGAAAGGGTAAAGGAAATACTTAAAAAGGGCCGTAAAGTGAATGTTCTTATAACTGGTGATGCAACAACTGAAAATCTGAATATTGTTGAGGATGCATCAAAAAATTTTAAGGCTGACCTGATCATCGGTGTTGGTGGAGGCACAAAAATAGATCTTGCAAAAAAGGCGGCCTATGATGTTTCCGTTCCATTCATAAGTGTTCCAACAGCAGCATCACATGACGGTGTTGCAAGTCCAAGGGCAACAATAAAGGATTCCGGATCTCCACTTTCAACTGAAGCTGCCGTACCAATTTCCATAATAGCTGATACGGAAATAATTGTTAAGGCACCTTACAGAAACCTTATTGCAGGTGCAGCAGATATAATTGCAAACTACACAGCAATTAAAGACTGGGAGCTCGGGTATAAGCTCAAGGGTGAAGATTTCTCAAGCTCAGCCTATGCAATATCAAAATACACAGCTGAAGAAATGATAAATTATGCACCATATTTGAAGCCAAACGACGAGGAATCTGTCTGGGTTGTTATAAAGGCGATAATATCATCAGGCATGGCCATGAGCCTTGCTGGATCTTCCAGACCTGCAAGTGGTAGCGAGCACTTATTTGCACATGCTGTTGAAATGATTGCCCCTGGAAAAGCATTGCACGGTGAAATTGCAGGTGTTGGAACAATAATAATGAGCTTCCTTCAGGGACAGGACTGGAAAAGAGTAAGGGATGCTTTAAGAACAATGGGTGCACCAACAAGGGCAAGGGAAATAGGTTTGTCTGATGAAGATGCAATTAAAGCCTTAACCACGGCGCATTCAATAAGGGATAGGTTCACAATCCTTGGTGAGAACGGTATATCAAGGGATGCTGCAGAAAAGGCTCTGAGGGCAACAGAGGTGATATGATGGTAACAATAGGTCTTGTTGGTAAAAGACTTGCAAAAGAGGATATGGTTTTTCAATTCATGGGAAGTGTTTCAGAATGCAAGGACTGTCCTCTAAAGAATATATGTTTTTCCCTGGACCAGGGAAAATATTATAGAATTGTTAAAATAAGGGAGAAGGAGCATGATTGCAAAATCCATGACCTTGGTAAGGTTGTAACAGTTGAGCTTGAAGAACTCCCTGTTCCAATTGCTGTTGAAAAATCCAAGGCGATAGAGGGGAGTGTTTCAACTTTCAGTAACAATACATGCAACGAAATATTCTGCAAATATTACGATATATGCAATCCAATTGGTTTGAGAACAGGTTCAAAGTTCAAAATTGAAAGTGTTCTTGAAGACATTGATTGCCCTCATGGCAAGGAACTAAAAAAGGTGCTTGTTAGGTGGTAAGCCTTCTGATTGGTATAGTTGGTAAACCAAACGTTGGTAAATCAACTCTTTTTTCTGCTTTAACACAGCATGTTGTGGAAATTGCAAACTATCCGTTCACAACAATAAACCCGAATCTGGGAACGGCATATGTGAGAAAGGAATGCCCACATAAATTTATTGGAAAAAACTGCAACCCAAGGAATTCAATATGCATGGATGGAATAAGGTACATACCCGTTAATGTTATAGATGTTGCCGGTCTTGTACCTGATGCACACAAAGGAAAGGGTCTGGGCAACAAATTCCTTGACGATCTGAGGAATGCAAATTCCCTTGTTCATGTTATTGATGTTTCTGGTTCAACAGATCAGGATGGTAATCCTGTGGGTATTGGATCATACGATCCATTAAAGGATATTGATTTTGTTGAAAGGGAAATTGCTTACTGGATCGCTGAAATTCTATCAAGAAACTGGAACAAGGTTTACAGAAGAATTTCAAACGAAAAGCTTGAAAATATAATTTCAGACCAGCTTTCTGGACTTGGAATAAATGAGGATCAGATTTCAAGGGCTCTGGAAAACGCTTCATTCGGTCCCATAGATCAGTGGGACGATGATGATTTCTTTTCAATAGGTCTTGAAATATTAAGGATTTCAAAACCAATGGTTATTGCTGCAAACAAATCAGATCTTGTTTCAAATGATGTGATTGAAAAAATAAAAAAAGAATCAAAATTTCCTGTTTATCCAATATCTGCTGAATATGAACTCGCTTTGATAAAAGCAGCAAAGGCCGGGCTAATTAAATACAGACCAGGGGATAGTGAATTTTACATTCTTGATGAAAACAAGCTGAACAAACAGCAGAAAAATGCACTGGAAAAAATTAATGAATTCATGAAAAGAAACAATGGAACCGGTGTACAGAGAATGCTGGATGATATTGTTTTCAACGTAATGAAAATGATAACAGTATATCCAGTTGAGAACGAAACGCACTGGACGGATAAATCAGGTAATGTTTTACCAGACGCTTTCCTCATGCCTGAGGGATCAACAGCACTTGACCTTGCTTTTAAGGTTCATACGGATATTGGTGAGAATTTCATAAGGGCAATAGATGCAAAAACTAAGGTTGTTGTTGGAAAAAATTATAAATTGAAGGATGGGGATGTAATCAAGATTGTTTCAAGAACTTAGACATTGTTGTATATAGGAAGAATGATAGTGCAAAGGAAACAAAGTAACTGATATCAACTCCACCAATCATGTTGGAAATTGGACCAACATAAAATGGTGCCTGGTTCATAAATGGAACACTGATTACTAATGAAATTAAAAATGAAAAGATTGCCAATTTTCCAATTCCCTTTTTCACTATGAATTGGTCCGCGACTATTATTCCAAACCAGGGCATAATCCAGTAATCAAGGAAATAAAGAAAACCCTCATAGAAGGTATAAAAGCTTTGGAAGCCTATGATTGCAAGGATTATTCCAATAAAACCTGAAATAATTAGTATTTTTTTCCTATCAAAATTTTTGAATATTGAATTTATGGAAAGGGAATGTGAATATATGTTAACTGCATTTGTTCCAAGACCACCCATAAATAGTGATATTACAGTCAATATTCCAAGGAATCCGGAAAGGGAATAGGCTGCGAACATGGAATTTGTATTCCCTGTTTTAATAGCAACAAGAAAACCAAGTATCTCAAGCCAGATTGTTGATAAAAATGATCCAAAAAATGAATAAATGAATATTTTCCTTGAACTTGTATTTTGGGGGAGGTATCTTGAATAATCCGACCCGTATGGTGCCCATGATGCTATGTATGCGAAAGATGTTGCAAGTACAATACCAAAGTAATATATGTTTTCATTTCCGTTATAATTCAAAGTTAAAAAATTCCCTGCTATTGTTATATACAAAAAAATTATGCCAAGAAGGATTGAAAAAATTAATTCTATTTTATGAATATAATCGTATCCAAATATTGCCAGAAGAATCTGCACAATTCCATAGATAATTATTAAAAACATGTAGTTTGTGTGGAATATTATGAGCAGGGCAAGTGTTCCAAGAATTAGGTTTACGATAAACCACCCAAGTGTGCTAATACCCTGAAAAAGACTCATCAACCAGTTCCATTTACCAAAAGATTCCTCCGATATCATCATCTGTGCTTTTCCCTTTTTTGGTCCGAGAACCGTTACGGTTGCAAGCACAATTGCACCTAAAAGTGTGCCAATTAAAAGTGCAAGAATTGTGTAAAATATATTAAGATTAAGTATGTATGGCAAAAATCCAACGGCAAAATCTGCGAGTGTTATGTTTGCACCGAACCAAAGAGTGAATTGGTTGAATGGCTTTCCATGCCTTTTTTCTTCTTCAACAGTTTTAATTCCTCTATCCTCCATATTCCGAACATGTGTTCGCTATATAAAAATCTATCCTTTTACTTTTTTAATATTAAAAGTATAGGAGTCAATTAGATCCTGTGGCACAATGATCTTCATGTTTTCTAAATTTTTTTTAATTTCATTTTTATCTATCTTCCAGACAAATTCATAATTTTTCAAACTTTTTTCTACAATTTTTTCATCAAATTTTAGATATAAAGAAGTTGCCTTAACAGCATCCTTAATTTTTTCACCTTTCATTAAAGCATCAGTATTTTTAATGTATGTGTTAAGAAAATCCTCAACTTTTTTGTTAAAATCCAAAATAAGAGCACCACAGCAAACATTATCCTTTCCCACAATCTCTTTTTCACCTTCAATGCTGGAAAGATATGGTTCCCATATGGTAATTGCATCCACAGTTTTTTTTCTATAGGCATCCATTAACTCCTCAGGTGAATCAAAGTATCTTATGTTCTTTACATCAAATTTCAGGTAAATTCTTGTGTTTAAATCCATTGTTGAAAGTAGTGTTGATCCAATTTTGTTTATTTTACCACTGTGCACTATACCTGAACCTCCTTTAGCGCAGAACGATATTAACTTTATTCTTTTATCAATTAAATGTGTTATGAAACCTGTTACAACAGGTGCAAACGCAACATCAATTTTGTTCAACAAAAGATCCCTTAATTCCTGTATACCATTATCATAAAGTTTTATCTTTACAAAGTAATTTTTTAATTCTTCACCTGTTAAAAAAACCGCAGCATATTCCGATGCTTTCAAAACACCAATTTTTAAAATCTTTTCATAATTCAATGAAACAAGTATTGTTCTTTTTGATATCTCTTTCTTTTTTATTAAACCATTCTTTTCCATTTCCTTCAATTTTTCAGAAAGGTAGGATTTTGATATGCACATCAAATCTCTAAGTTCTCTCTGTGTCAATGGTTTTTCTTCAAGCGCATCAATTATTCTTGATTCAATTTCCTTCACAACATAACAATTATTTCAATTATTAAAATTTTTTAAAGGATAAAAATTTTAAATTACAAACATTTTCCCATACCATGGAATTTTTCTTTAACCCTGAAACAGTTGCTGTTATAGGTGCATCAGGGAAGGAGGGAAAAATTGGTTATGAAATAATGAATTCTCTCAAACACACAAAGGTGAAAATATATCCTGTGAACAGAAAAGAGAACGAAATAATGGGATACAGGTGCTATGGAAGCATTCTTGATATAAAAGATAAAATTGATCTATCAATAATAGTGCTTGGTGCGAGGGATACTCCAAAGGCCGTTGAGGAATGCGGTAAAAAGGGAGTGAAGGGCATAATAATCATATCTGGAGGCTTCAAAGAACTTTCAGAGGAGGGGGAAATAATTGAGAATAAAATAAGGGAGATTGCAAAAAAATATAGTATGAGAATAATTGGCCCTAACTGTATAGGTGTTTTTTCATCATCATCCGGTTTTGATACTTTCTTCCAGGCGAGGGACGCGATGAAAAGGCCCGGCCCTGGACCTGTTGCATTTCTAACACAATCCGGAACATATGGTGTAACATTACTTGAACTCATGGAGGAAAACAGCATAGGTGTAAGCAAGTTTGTTAGTTTCGGGAACAAAGTTGATGTTGATGAAATTGATATGCTAGAATATTTAAAGAATGATAATGATACAAAAATCATTGCTCTCTACCTTGAAAGTTTTTCAAATGCTAGGAAATTTGCAGAAATATCAAAAAATGTTTCAATGAAAAAACCGATTGTTATTCTAAAGGCTGGAAGAAACAGGGAAGGGACAAACGCTGCAAAATCCCATACAGGTGCAATGGCTGAAAACTATTCCATATTTTTGGGTTCGATGAAACAGTCTGGTGTTATTGTTGTTGAGGACATTGAAGAAATGGTTGATGTGATAAAAATTTTAGCAAAACAAAAAGAAATAAAGGAAGGAAATGTAATGCTCATAACAAATGGAGCGGGGCCATGTGTTGTTACAGCCGACGAAATAGGAAATTCTAAAATTCTGAAGCTTTCAAAATTGAATAATGAACAGATTGAAAATCTTAAAAAAATTCTACCAGAATATTCAATAGTATCAAATCCTCTTGATTTGACAGGATCTGCAACGCCGGAATGGTACAGAAAATCCCTTGAAATTCTGGATGGTGCGGAAAATATGGATGTTTTGGTTCTTTATTTTGTTATACCAAATGCACCCATATACAGGAACATAAATGATCTTTTCGAACTTTTCAGAAAAAAATGGAAAAAACCCGTTATTGCAGTAATGGCCGGTGGTGAATTCACATCAAAGGTTTCAAAGGATCTTGAGAAAATGAATATTCCTGTTATAACAACAGCAAGGAGGCTTGTTAATGCACTTGAAAAGATTGTTGAATATTCAAGATGGAAGAACAATAGAGATTAAAAAGGCAGAAAGAGGAGATTTGCAGGGAATAATAGATTGCTTTGATGATGTCATGAAGGAAGAAATATATTTACTTGGTGAAAAATATTTAGCTGATGAAGATTTTCTGAGCATGAGGATCTTTGATGAACAGAATGAACTCTTCCTTGTTGCAAGAGATAATGGTAAAGTAATAGGTGTTCTTACACTCACCAGGGAAAGGTTTAAAAAGAATAGGCATGTGGCACAGTTGGGCATTGCAATAAGAAAAGGATACAGGGGATTGGGAATCGGAACAAATTTGATCGATTTATCATTAGTTTGGGCGAGGGAGACCGGTATTGAAAAAGTCTGCCTTGAGGTTTTTTCAACAAACACAGTTGCAATTAATCTTTACAAAAAAATGGGTTTTTTTCAGGAATGTGTAAGAAAAAGGCAGTTCAAAATAAGGGGGGAATATGTTGACGATATTCTGATGGCAAAATTTTTAAATGAATAACATTCTTTAACAAATATGGATCTCAAAGTTAAAATCATAAACTTTGAACATACAAAGAGGATCGCGATACTCAACAAAAATGATGCAAAAAATATGGGTGTTGAAACTGAGCAGAGAATAACAGTTGGCCATGATTCAATAAACATTACTGCATATGCATATCTTTCAGATATTGTTGGAAATGGTGAAATATGGATTAATCAAAGGCTATCAAATGATTTGGTTGTTGAAAATGGAAAAACAGTTTCTGTTTTTTCAGCCCCACAACCACAATCGATTGAATACATAAAGAAAAAAATGTATGGAAACAAGCTAACAAAGGAAGAAATTGATACAATTGTGAATGATATTGTTATGGAAAATCTCAGCGATATTGAACTTTCATGTTATGTTTCCTCCATCCAGACGATCGGTCTTGACAATGAGGAAATAACAAACATGGTGAATGCAATGGTGAACACAGGTGAAACAATCAAGTTCGACCATGATGTTTACGATGTTCACAGCATTGGTGGCATTCCAGGGAATAAATACGCACTTCTTACCGTTCCCATTGTTGCATCATCAGGATTGAAGATACCAAAAACATCATCAAGGGCCATAAGCTCACCTGCGGGAACTGCAGATGTTATGGAAGTACTTGCCAGGGTTGATCTTAAGGCAAATGAAATTAAGAGAATAGTTGAGGACGTTGGTGGAACTATAACCTGGGGTGGTGCAATGAACCTTGCACCTGCTGATGATAAAATAATCAGGGTTGAGCATCCCCTGGGCATTGATCCATACCCACAGGTAATAGCGTCTGTTCTTGCCAAAAAAAAGGCAACGGGAGTAAATTATTTGTTAATTGATATTCCTATGGGCTCTGAGACAAAGGTGGAGAATGAGGAAAGGGCAAGGGATCTGGCAGGAAGGTTCATTGAAATAGGAAATAGATTAAAGATACATGTTGAATGTGCAATAACCTATGGAGGTCAACCTCTTGGAAGGGCTGTGGGACCTGCACTTGAGGCAATGGAGGCAATGAAAGCCCTTGAGGGAACGCCAACATCAAACAGTATGATTGTCAAGGCAATAGAACTTGCATCAATGATCATCGAGATGGGTGGTGTTGTTGAATTTAACAAGGGAAAGGATCTTGCAAGGCATATACTCACAAGCGGTAAAGCAAGGGAAAAGTTCATTGAGATAATAAATGCCCAGGGATCAAAAGGCATTGAGAAAAGTGATGAAATTCCTATTGGTGAATACCAGTACGATTTAACATCATCCATGGATGGTTACATTTCATACATTTCAAATAAAAGTATCGTATTGCTTGCAAGATCACTCGGAACACCGCATGATAAAGGTTCAGGTATTTGGGTATACAAAAAAATAGGTGATAAGGTTGAAAGGAATGAAACTGTTCTAAAATTCTATGCTGAAAAGAAGGACAAACTTGAAAACACTGTAAGGTTATCAAGGAAACTGAGGATATTTGATGTTGAAGGCATGGTTCTTGAAAGCATTGGAAAAAAGACAAAAAAGGTGATCAGGGATGAAAGTTAAAGTTCTTTACTTTGGTGCTTTCAGGGATATAACAAACAAAAGGGAGGAAATTGTTGAATTCAATGGTAAAATGCTCGGAGAATTGATTTCAATTCTAAATGAAAAATACAAATTCAACAATGACATGATAGTTTCAATAAACTACAAGTACGTTGATGGTGATGCTGAGATTAAAGAAAATGATGAAATAGCTATAATGACACCTGTGAGCGGTGGTTAATCAATTATTTCATATGAATATTCCAGTTCTGTCCCAGATCTTTTGAACATTATACTTGCGGAACAGTACTTGTTCTGCGAAAGTTCAATTGCTTTTTTTAGGTTTTCCTCATCAACCTTCCCATATACAATGTATTTCAGTGTTACTTTTGTATATACTTTTGGGAAATCCTGAGATCTTTCACCATTCACTTCAACCTTTAATGTTCTAAAATTTTCCCTCATCTTTTTAAGAATTGATACAACATCTATCGCAGTACAGGATCCAAGACCAACAAGAAGAAAATCCATGGCTGATGGTGCAATAATCCTATCACCATCAACAATCACGCCATGCTCTCTGTTCACTGTTGCAATGAATCTCATATCTTCTGAATAATCTATGCTTACAAACATTAAGATAAAAATAAGGAGCATGTATAAAATGATTTTTGTGGAAAAAGTTAATATTTGATTTTACTATTACCTTTTGAGATCTATGCCTGAAACATTAATTTACAGATTGAATTTTAAAAGGGTCCCAATAAAGCATGAGAATGTGGAAAAGAGGGTAAAGGATTTCAAAATGCCTGTTATTTTGGGCTATACAAAAGCTGAAGCAATGAGGGAGGCATCAAGGTGTCTTGGGTGTGGCCTCTGTATTCAGGGATGCCCTGCAAGACTTGATATACCTGGATATGTGCAGGCGATTGCAAGGGGTGAATTTGAGGAATCACTCAGAATCATTATGAGGGATCTTCCTTTTCCAGAGATCTGCGGGAACATATGCACGCACAACTGTGAGGATAACTGTGTTTACAAAGAGCCTGTTGCAATAAGGCATCTTAAAAGATTTGTTGCAGAACAGTTCCCTGATTATTCAAAGATCATTCAGCACAGGAAGAGGGATGATACAGGAAAGAAAGTTGCAATAATTGGAGCTGGTCCGGCAGGACTGACTGTTGCATATGTTCTTTCCATGTTTGGTGTGAAATGCACAGTTTTTGATTCCCAACCAGTTCCGCTTGGAGAACTGAACGTTGGTATACCAAAGTACAGATTACCTTTGAAGGTTTTAGAAAAAGAGTACAGTTTCATAAAGAATGCAGGTGTAGAATTCCATTTCAACACACATGTTGGTAAGGATATAAGTTTTGGGGAAATATATGAAAACTATGATGCTATCTTTCTTGGTGTTGGTAATCAGAAAAGGCACACCACAGGTACACCGGGCTGGGATGGAAAATATGTTTACCACGCACTTGATTTTTTGAGAATGGCAAACCTTGGACAGGAAGTGAAGATTGGAAAAATTGTCACAATAATAGGAGGAGGGTTCACAGCCATGGATTCTGCAAGAACAGCCAAAAGGCTTGGTGCTGAAAAGGTATATGTAATGTACAGGAGAAGGTCTGAGGACAGACCTGGTTATCCAAGCTCCAATGCAGAAGAAGAAATGGATGAAAGCCTTGAAGAGGGTATAGAGTTTATATGGAAGGCAACACCAATTGAATATGTTAAAGACAGTGAAAACTTCATAAAAGGTATTAGGTACTGGAAAAATGAAATGGTTCCAGATTCCTCTGGAAAAAGGCTAAGACCTGTTCCAATAAAGGATTTTGAATATTTCCTTGAATGTGATACAATCATAGAGGCAACGGGCCAGGGAACCGATGTCTCATTCCTTTCCAGGGAACTTGCAGAAAAGTTTAACATGAAGGATAATGAAATCATTGTTGATTCCTTTGGCCAAACATCAATTCCAAAGATATTTGCTGGAGGGGATGCTGTTAACAGAACAAAGGATTTCATAAGCGCTGTTGCTGATGGTAACAGGGCTGCGAAAGGAATTCTCAAATTCTTAGGTATTGATTTCAAAACAAATAAAAAGGTTGAATGTATGAAGATGGCTGAGGAAATGAAAGATTCGCTTGGCATAGATGTTAAATGTGATGAATATTTGGACTTGAAAAGCTAAAAAATAATAAGATTGTATTGCATATCCATGCTCAATGGAAGATCCTGCAAGAAAATATTTCAACTGTAACGATAAAGAAAGGGCAGTTTTCGAGGCTGGTATTAAGATGGGTACAATTTACCATCAGTTTGTTGGCACACCGATAAACAAGAACAATGTTGAAGTTCTCGAAAGAGCAATTGAGGAAAGTGTAAAGGTTCAACCTTTTGTTGAGGACTGTAAGGTGAAAATAAAAAGGGAAATGATTAAGAAAAACAGGGGTGTTTACAAATATTTAACATTGACAGGAGATATGCTTGAGGTCGATTTGGTAATAAAATACAACAATGTTCATGCTTACTGCTCAATGAAATTTATTGAGGAGATGAAATATCCACTAATGTTTGTTAAAGAAATAAGGGTTGATTGATATGTACGTTAAAGTTGGTATTAGTGGTTTACCTGGAGTGGGAAAAACAACAACACTTCTTAAAACAATAGAACTTTTGGAAAAGGATTACACAATTGGCGGTATAATAACCGAAGAAATTGTTGAAAACAGGACAAGGGTTGGTTTTACAATAATGGACTGGGCAACAAAGGAGAAGGCTGTTCTTGCATCGGTACACATACAATCAAGGTACAGGGTTGGAAGGTATGGTGTTGATGTTAAGGTTCTTGATGAACTTGGTGTGAATGCACTTGAAAGGGCAAAGGAAAAGGATATTATTGTTATTGATGAGATTGGGAAAATGGAACTTGAATCGAAAAAATTTGCAGAAAAAATAAAGGAAATTCTGGATATGGAAAAGAATATGATTATGACACTGAACAAAAAGTCAAGGAATCCAATTCTTCAGGATATAAGAAGAATGGATGATGTTAGGATACTTGAGGTAACGCCAGTGAACAGAAACATCATTCCATTCAAAATTGTGAGTATAATTAAGGGTGAACAGGTTTAAGCATGATAGTAAAGGAGGGATTGGTTTTTTTAGACATACCGGAAGTTCATGCAGGCAAAGGTCCTGGAAAAAAGTGTGGAATATATTACAGTAAAATGCAAACGATTACCAGGGATCTCACTGTTGTTATCCTTAAAAATTATTTCAGTAAAAATTTCAATGCTCTTGATCTTTTGGCAGGATCAGGAGTAAGGGGCTTTAGGATTGAAAAGGAATGCAATGCAAACGTTACAATAAATGAAAAGAATCCATTTGCAAGAAAATTCATATTGAGAAATAAGGAATTGAATAATTCCAATGCAGAAATAACAGATTATGATGCAGAAATCTGTTTTCCTAAAAAAAAGTTCGATTACATTGATATTGATCCCTATGGTTCGCCTGTTCCATTCATTGATCTAGCCCTGAAATCCATAAGGAACAATGGAATAATAGGCATAACTGCAACAGACCTACCGAACCTTGCAGGTACAAACAGAAAAAAGTCATTAATGCTCTACCATTCTGAAACAAAAAGAAATTTTTTGAAGCATGAAATAGGAATAAGAATACTCTGGAAATATGTTGCAGAAAAATGTATGGAATATGAGCTCTTCATGGATCCAATAATGACATACTTTGGTGGTTACTATTACAGAATATTCTTCAGGGTTGAAAAGGGTTCAAAAAAATCATTCACAATGCTTGAAAAAATACAGGAGATATATGATCTTGGAAACAAAAAAATAGGGCCCTTATGGATTGGAAAATTGCACAATGATTCTTTTCTTAAAAAATTAAAGGTTGATGATTATATTGAGAAAAAAGAAAGTATTGAAAATTTGATAAAAATGTCAAAACTTGAGAACAATCTCTTTTTTTATTCACTTGAAGAGATTTCAAAAAGATCAGGTAGAAACATTCCAAAGATTGATAATTTCATTAAGATAATAAATGAAGAGGGTTATGAAGCATCAAGAACACAGTTTCATCCATTGGGCATAAAAACAAAAATGCCTTACAAAAAGATCTTATCAGTTTTCAGAATGAAAGATTTATAAGGAGAAAAATGTTTATCATTTGAAATATGAGGTGATGAATATATGCAACCAGCACAAATGGCTTATGATCGTGCAATAACAGTATTTTCACCTGAAGGTAGATTGTACCAGGTTGAGTATGCAAGGGAAGCTGTAAAGATGGGTTCAACAACTATTGGTATAAAATTCAAGGATGGTGTTGCACTTGTTATAGATAAAAAGGTGAGGAGCAGGTTGATTGAACCTAAAAGTATTGAAAAAATATACATTGTGGATGATCACATAGGTGCTGCATCCTCAGGTCTTATGGCGGATGCAAGGATACTTGTTGATTATGCAAGGGTAACAGCCCAGGTTGAGAAGGTAACTTACAACGAAATGATAAAGGTTGAGTCACTTGTTAAAAAAATAAGCGATTATGTTCAGCAGTACACACAGTATGGAGGAGTAAGACCATTTGGAACATCATTGCTCATAGCAGGTATTGACGATTCAGATATTTATCTCTTTGAAACAGAACCCAGTGGTGCGTTCACTGGTTACAAGGCAACATGCATTGGAAAGGGCAGGGACACAATTATGGCATTTTTCGAAAAGGAATATCAGGACAACCTTTCAATGGAGGATTCAATTGTTCTGGCACTTAAGGCACTTAAGATGGTTAGTGAAGATCAATCACAGCCCTTGAACGTTGAAATTGGTGTGATAACAAAGGGTAAAAAATTCAGAATAATGAGCCAGGAAGAGGTACAACCATTGATTTCAAAAGTATGAAAAGTGGGTACATATGGTAAGGATAGAGGATGCTGTAATTGCAAGGTATGAATTTAAGGGGCACAGGCTTGAAATACTTATAGATCCAAAGGTTGTTGATTTAATAAAAGAAGGAAAGGATGTTAACATTGTTGATTACATGGTCATTGATCAGGTTTTCAAGGATGCAAAGAAAGGTGATAAGGTGGGTGATGAAACATTAAAAGAAATATTCGGAACGAATGACATAAACACTGTTGCAAAACAAATAATCCAGAAGGGTCAGGTACAGCTAACAACTGACCAAAGAAGAAAGATGCTTGAGGAAAAGAAAAAACAGATTGTTGCAGAGATTGCAAAGAATGCAATAAACCCACAGACAAATGCGCCCCATCCACCACAGAGAATAGAAAAGGCCATGGAGGAGGCAAAGGTTCATATTGATCCAATGAAGAGTGTTGAGGAACAGATACCTATTGTCCTGAAAGAAATAAAGGCTATAATACCAATAAGGATTGAAAAAATAAAGATTGGTATAAAGGTATCGGGTGAAAATTATGGAAAGATTTACCAGGATCTTGCAAAAATGGGCACAATTGTCAAAGAGGAATGGCAGAACGATGGATCCTGGGTTGGGGTAATTGAAATTCCTGCAGGGATGCAGACAGAATTCTATGATGTTTTGAATAAAAAAACGCATGGTAATGTTGAAACTAAAATTGTTAAAGGGTGAATAAAATGGAAAAGATAAGGGAGATTGTTTTACCTGGTGAAACTTTAAATTTGCAGGGTAACAGACCTGGAAATGGCATATTTGTTGAAAATGGAGTAGCATACGCGGAATACCTGGGTGTAAAGTCAATAAAATCTGGATACGTGAACATAATTCCATTATCTGGTAGATATCAGCCACAGAAGGGGGATAAGGTAATTGGCAAAGTTGTTGATCTAGGCCCATCAAACTGGGTTATTGACATAAATGCGCCATACCTTGCCCCTCTACATGTTAACGATACACCCTGGAAGGTTGAGTTTGGTGACACGGGCAAGTATTTGAACGTTGGTGACACGATACTTGCAAAGGTATCAAGTGTGAATGAAGTGAAACAGGTATGGCTCACACTTAAAGATCAGGGTCTGAGGAAACTTGAAGGTGGCCATGTTATAATAGTTTCACCAACAAAGGTTCCAAGAATAATAGGGAAGGATGGATCCATGATCAAGGTTCTTAAGGATTTAACAAACACAAAGATATATGTTGGTCAGAACGGTGTAATCTGGATTGATGGTAAAATTGATGATATCATGAAGGTTGTTGGTGCAATAAGAATGATTGAGAAAGAGGCACACACAATTGGTTTGACTGATAGAGTAAAAGAATTTCTTTCAAACTCAAAGAAGGTAGATTGATATGGGTGGAATGAAAAGTGATGTAAAACTTATTGATGAAAATGGTAGAAGGGTCGACGGAAGGCTTTACAACGAATTAAGGCCAATTAAAATTGAGGCAGGTGTTCTTGAAAGAGCAGATGGTTCTGCCTATATAGAATGGGGGAACAACAAGATCATTGCTGCAGTTTATGGGCCCAGAGAGGTTTATCCAAAGCATCTACAGGATCCGAGCAAGGCAGTTTTAAGAGCAAGGTACAATATGGCAGCATTCTCTGTTGATGAAAGGAAAAAGCCAGGACCGGATAGGAGGTCAATTGAACTTTCTCTTGTTATATCCAATGCTCTAAGCTCAGTCGTTTTTCTCGAACAGTTCCCAAGGACAAGCATAGACGTGTTTATTGAGGTACTTCAGGCTGATGCGGGAACAAGGATTGCAGGTCTTACAGCAGCATCCGTTGCGCTTGCTGATGCAGGTATACCCATGAGGGATCTTATATCAGGATGCGCTTCTGGAAAAATTGAGGACACTGTTGTTCTTGACCTTAACAAGGATGAGGATAACTATGGACAGGCGGATCTTCCCGTTGCAATTATTCCAAGAACAAAGGAAATAGTTTTATTACAAATGGATGGTGATATGACAACGGATGAATTCAATAAAGCTCTTGATATGTCCATAGATTCGGCCCTAAAGATCTATGAACTTCAGAAAGATGCGTTGAAGAAAAAGTATGTTGGATTGGCTCAGGAGGAGGATCAACAATGAGTAAATTCACAGAAAGTGTTGTTTCTGAAATAAAGAAAGATTACATACAAAGGCTTCTTTCTTTGGGTTCAAGGGTAGATGGAAGGGGACAAGATGATTACAGAAAGATTGAAGTTATAGAGAATTTTATACCAAGGGCAAACGGATCCTGTTTGTTAAAGCTCGGAAAAACACAGGTTCTTGCTGGAATAAAAATAGAACCCGGAGAACCATTCCCGGATACACCAAACATGGGTGTTCTTAGTACAAACGCCGAACTTGTTCCTCTTGCTTCACCAACCTTTGAAGCTGGACCACCTGGCGATGAAGCAATTGAACTTGCAAGGGTTGTGGATAGGGGAATAAGGGAAAGCAAGGCCATAGATCTTGAAAAACTTGTTATAAAACCCGGTGAACTTGTATGGATAGTTTTTCTTGATATACATGTTCTTGACTTTGATGGTAATCTATTTGATGCATCAGCACTTGGATCCATTATAGCTCTCAAAAATTCTTTTGTTCCTGCGAAGAATTACAATTATGGTGAGGATTTCAAATTACCTGTTAACCATTATCCCATTGCAACAACATTTGTGAAAATAGGTGATAAGGTAGTTGTTGATCCAAACATTGATGAAGAAAACATTGCATCTGCAAGGATAACAATAACAACAGGTGAAGATTCAAAGATACATGCATTACAGAAGGGTCTTGAGGGTACATTCACGGTGGATGAGGTAAAATCTTTAATAGGTAGATCCATTAAACTTGCGCAAGATATAAGAACAAGTTATGTATTAAAAGGTGAATAGAATGAGCAGGAGAACAAAGAAGGTAGGAATTGCAGGCAGGTTCGGACCAAGGTATGGTGTTTCAACAAAAAAGAGATGGAAGGAGATCATGGAACAAAGAACAAAATCATATACATGTCCAAACTGCAACCACAGAACATTAAGAAGGATTGGAACAGGCATATGGTACTGTTCAAGGTGCGGTTATACCATGGCTGGAGGAGCATATGTGCCTGAGGTAAAGAGGGAAATTGTGAAAGAGAGGGGAGAGAATGTCCAGGTTTAGGTGTGCCATGTGTGGTAGGATTCTTGAAGGAGAGATTGATGCTCAGAACCTTTCCTGCGAGTGCGGTTCAACAATATTTTACAAGGATAGACCAAACGTGAAAAAGGTTTTTACATCAGACTAAATTTTTTTATGTTTCTGTTTGAAAAACTTTTTTATATTATATGGCATGTGGTCTTTAATCCCATTGAAAAATGGGGATGGTGATTAAATAATGGGTAGGCTTGATATCAGCCCTGAAGGTAAAAGGGATTTAACAGTGTTCCTTGTAATGCTTTCCATAGTACTCATTGGATTTTTTCTGAGGGCATACTACGCCTGGGGACCTGCAGTTGAAAGCGGTTTTGGTATTTTTGGTGGTGCGGGAATATCCGGTGGCGCTGACTCCTATTACCATGAAAGGGTAATATATTACATTGTTTCCACAGGTCACCAGTTAACATATGATCCTCTTCTCAACTATCCTGTTGGATTTATAGATCCAAGACCACCATTCTACGAATGGTCAGTTATAGGCCTTGCTTACATTTTCTTACCATTTGCAGGAAGTATGATGAATGCACTTGGATATTCAATGATGCTTATTACTGCAATATTCGGTGCCTTAATTGCAATACCAACATATCTGATTGGTAAGGAGGCATTCAACAGAAGGGTTGGTATCATTTCAGCATTACTTATTGCCACAAGTGCATCAAACATGATGAGGAGTGTGGCATCCTGGAACGGTTATGATGATGTAATTTTGTTCTTTGCTGTTTGGACATTTTATTTCTTCATTAAGGCTTTGAAGAGTGTAAATAGAACAGTTTGGGTTGATAATTATCTAAGCCTTTCAAGCTGGAAGAATGGAACATTGAAATTCTTCAGGGAGAACAAATTGACTGTAATATATTCAATGCTTGCAGGTGTTAGTTTTGGTACAATACAGGCAATGTGGCAGGGTTTTGCTTACATTGAAGCAATTATTCTAATATACCTTGTTATCCAGATATTTTACAACAAAATAAGGAACGTTTCATCCTTCCATATACTTTGGATTACCATATTCTTCGGTCTTTTTTCATACCCCATAGGATTTCCATATTTCTTTATAACACACATGGTTAGTCCATGGATGAGTGCACCATTCTATTTACTCATTTTCGTAATTTTGGCAACATTGTTCTTTGAGTTCGCGCAAAAATGGCCCTGGACTTTCACTTATTCAATTGTTATTGTACTTTCCATAATAGCTATCATATTTGTAAAAATTTACTACCCAAGCATTATAAACTACGCACTTTCAGGTGCAGGTTATTTCATAAAGACACCAATGTACATGACAATAGCTGAAGCACAGTCTCCAACACTTGGTGAAATAATAATGAATGCAAGTGTTGGTGTTTTCTTCCTTTTTGTTGCAGGTCTTTTCTTCATGATTTACGACATAAGAAAAAACAAGAATGAATATTATCTATTCTTTGTCATATTTTCTCTCGTTAGTGTTTACATGGCATTTGCAGCTGCAAGGTTCATATACAACGCATCACCGGGCTTTATTATACCAGCAGCATACATGCTTGATATAATAGTAACAAAGCTTCACCTTGAGGAAATAGGTAAAACTTTCAGGGCTTTCAATTATTCAATAAGGGTAGCTTTCAGAAAAAGTATAAAATGGACGAAAGTTATTGCTATAATTCTCATAGCAGTGTTTGTTATTTTACCAAACATGTGGGGTGCTGTTGATTCAGCAATACCCTACAACAACAAGACTGTTTATGACCAACAGATCTACAACGTTATGCCTTCTTACTTCAAACCCCAGAACTATTCAGGGCTCTGGTATCTTGGTGCCTATGGTATCGAGATTACAACAAAGCAGAACGATCCATGGCAGAACGCAATGATCTGGTTGAGCACGCAGGATTCAAACCAAACAAGTCAGTACCGGCCTGCATTCCTGTCTTGGTGGGACTATGGATTCCAGGAGATAGAAGAAGGACAGCATCCAACAGTTGCAGATAACTTCCAGAATGGATATCAGATCGCTGGACAGTTTTTAACAACACAGAATGAAAGCAATGCAATATCACTTTTGATTGCAAGGATCCTTGATGCTGCACTTTACAATTCATCCATGGCAAATCAGGTGGAAAAAATATTAATTCAATATCTTGGCGCTCAGGAGGAGCAGAATATTTTGAACTATTATTTCAATATTTCAAAGAATCCATCATATTATATAAATCTTGTTTTATCAAATCCACAGAAATATGGGAATTACACAAACAATTTAACAACGATCAATGCAAAGTATGCTCTGGTTAAGGGAGATCTTTCACAGTATCCTGAAAATGTTCTTGTTGACCTTTACGTTAATCTTGAAAGGGTAACTGGTTACAGCATTGAATACTTCGGTGTTGATTACAGGCTTTTCCCTATATCTGGAACACAGACTGGAATATTCTATGCACCAGCATTTCTCTCTGACAGACCAACACAGATAATAAACGGCCAGTTTATACCAACGGAGTATTATAATATACTTGCTGAAAATATTTCTGGAAATACATATCCTCTGAATGCAGTTCCACCCACTGCCCAGATTGTTAACTATGTTATATCATACAATCCAGCATTCTTTAACACCATGCTTTACAGGATTTATGTTGGTTATTCTGGTTTAAACGTTGGCATAGGTCCTTACATACCTGGTCTTTCAAACCAAACGAGATATTATCCAATCATGCCAGCATGGAATTTAACACACTTTGAGGTTGTTTACAGCACATCATTTTGGAATCCCTACAAAGATTATCAAAACCACACAAACGCATGGAAGGCTGTATCATTGCAGGAGGCTTATTATCTTCAGCAAACAAATAATGGAACTGTTCTTTTATTCCCACCCGGTAACGAACTTTTACCAGCAAATGTTGTACTTGTAAAATTCTACCCTGGTGCAATAATACAGGGAAGAGTTACTTTGCCAAACGGTGATCCACTTTCGAATGTTCTTGTAACACTTTATGACCAGTACGGTATACCGCACACATACACATACACAAATTCTTCGGGCTATTACACTGTTTATGCAGTTGCAGGCAATGATACCTTAATTGTTTCAACAAATGGAAACATGAACAAACTCTACCTCCATGAAAGCACAATTCTCAACGAAACAAAAATTTTTGTTTCAGAAAATCAGGCATTGAGGATCTCCACAGGAATACAACCAAACGGTAATCCAAGTTATATTTTAACAAAGAACTTTATTGTTAATTCATCCAATATTGATGGTATGGTTTATTACAATATTATGAAAAACAACACATACATGCCTGGTGATTATATACCATCAGGATCAACTTTACATTTAACAAATACAACATATTCTTTGAACTATTCGGCAAAAGTTTCAAAATCGGGTTATTACAGAATTAATAACATCATACCGCATACATATAACATAAGTGTTGAAATAAATGGATCTTACTATAATGTTGGAAATGTGACAGTTAATCAAAACCAAAACATCACGCATGATGTTGTTATTTATCCGGATAAAATAACAGGAACTGTATCATATCAGAATGGTAGAGCTGCAAAAAATGTTACTGTATGGGCATATGGAATGCAGAAATATGAAACAAAAACGGATCAGTATGGATCATATACACTTTACATTTTACCTGGATCATACAGGGTAAATGTTGAAAAATTGGGATATTATTCATCCTACCAGGTTGCATCATTTTCATCCTTCAATTCATCAAGCACTTTAAATTTCAATATACTAACAGCTTACACATTGAATGGTACTGTTCTCTTAAACAATAAACCTGCTTCAGGTGCAATAGTAAGGTTCACAGATGAATTCACACATGAAAATTCTCAGGTTGTTGTGACAAATTTATCAGGTCAATTCTCATTAACACTACCTGATATGTACTATTCAATTTACATCGATTATTTCTACAACAATGATCATTACGTTTACATTGGATACTATGTACCAATGAAAAATTCATCACTTGTCTTCAATTTAACAAATGCGGTGGAATTTTCAGGCTATGTGAAATATGGAAAGTATCCAATACCGGATGCAGGTGTTGTGCTTTTCCAGAACAACAATTTTGTTAGAGCTTATACGAACAACTCAGGTTACTTTTCAGTGTATGTACCTCAGGGGATTTACAACCTCGGTGTTGTTGGCTTTAACTCTTCAACTTCTGTACCTTACGCTTATTACATGAAAATTTCAATTTTCAGTAACGTTATTTACAACATTACCCTGCAGATTGCAAGGAGTGTTTCTGGGCAGGCAATGACAAATTCGGTCGTTATAACACACGCTGTTGTTTTCTTAAAATACAACAATGAACCATACTACGTTCAGAACATCCAGTCTGATGGGAGTTTCCATTTCTATGTTTTGGGTAACAATTTTTCATTTTCTGCATTTGCGTATGGTTATAATATGAAAAACATTGTTTCAAATCTAAATTACACAATAAATATGATACCAACAAATGTTAATGTTTATGGTAATGTTGTTTATCCTTCACAGTACACTGGAAATATTAAAATTGTATTCAAATCCAGCAATAGAACCTATTATTCAAATGTTTCTGGAAATTCATACAGTGTTAATTTACCTCCTGGGAACTATTCAGTTTATGTAATAACAGAAAACACTGAAAGTTATGCAACACCATCGGAAATATATGTTAATACTAGTACCTATTCTCTCAATGAAAATTTGGACATAAAAATATTTGCAAGGGTAAGTGTTTTAACGAATCTAAACAACATATACTGGTTCAACACACAGGGTAACCTTGTAAACTCAGGAAACAACATTTCAATAGAACCTGGTATATATACATTGTACGTATTTGGCGGTAACCTTGTTTACATTGGATCACAAAATATAACAAAGAATTCATTTATCACACTATCTTACACGTATGGCAATTATGTTTCCATAAACATTAAAAATTATTCCAAGCCCCTGAATATGAAAATTGAGTATGGCAATATGGTTCTGATTAAGCCAGTACAAACATTCACAGAACTTCTATTACCAACAGGATACTATAGATTCTCGGTGGAAAATATTGTTTCAGGAACAGTTCCTTACATTTATACGGCCCAAAATTCAACATTTGTTCTTGGAAACACAACAGTTAACCTCTATGTTCATGGATACGAGTATCTTTCAAGTGTTTTCGGTCATGTTTATTACTCCTCCAACTCTTTGAGCTGGGCAAATGTTGTTCTTTATAACAACAGGACTTATTATACAGCTACTTCTGATTCATCAGGATTCTACAACATCTCCATTCCACCAGGTAATTACACAGTTTATGTTTACTATCCCGGATACTCGGCCAGCTATCTTGGCCATGTTAATGTTTCTATCGGAAAAAATGTTCAATTCAACATAAACCTTGTTAAGGGTTACAACCTTAACCTTTTCATTACATATGCAAACAGAACATACACGGGAAATGTTACTTTGAGTGGAAATGGTTCATTTTACAACATCACAGCTTTAAATGGATTCGCTTCAATTAATCTACCACAGGGATACTACACAATAAATGCACATACCACAAACAAGGAATATGGAATGAAAATAAATTATTCTTTGAATTATACAGTCAATTTAACAAGATCAACAACAATGAATATCCAGATGAACAGAAATACTTTGCATGATATAATAATGTCAGATTTATCCCCAACACTAACAGGAAACGTTGGTGAAAATCTAACTTTCGTTGTATCTGTAAAGAACACAGGAAACATTCCGGAAAATGTTTCTTTTGAATCAACAGAACCTTGGAATGTTACATTTAGCCAGAAGAGCATGAACATTTACCCAGACAAAACAGAAATTCTAAAAGTGAATGTTGTTGTGTCAGATAAGATGACGATTGGTGTTAACACCATAGAGATCAGGGGCATATACAACCAGTCCTTGATATCATTCACAAATATTGCTTTGAACGTGACCGTTTACCATAATACAACAATAGAAAAGCCTTCAAATATTGTAATTTCAGGAAATTCTGTTCTTCTCAATTTCACAATAGTAAACCATGGAAACGATTTTGAAAAATATAATCTAACGATTCTTAACAATATTGAATTAAAGTCCCTGGGATGGAACTATTCAATTGAAAATAACAATATAACTGTTGGTTCCTGGTCACAGAACACGTTTACTGTTAAACTTACACCAATTTCTTCCACCCATGCCTTGAAGGTTGAAGTTATTGTGGCAGCATTTTCAGGAAACAGGGAATACACATCGAATTATACATTAAACATTGTTTATGTTCAGCCTGTTCAGAGCATAGTGAGCAATGGAAACGTTACATATGTTATACCAAATCTGACATTGTTCTTAACTGAATTATTAATTGTAACTGTGGTAATAATAACCGGCTTTATGCTCTTTGTAGCATTCACCAGGAGGAAAAAGAAATGAAAGTTTCACACATAATTTCAATCATTATTATTTTTTCATTGATTATTGTGCCTCTTTCAGACGCAAGAGCCATTTCATCAACCATAACCGGCCCCACAATGGTTGGTACAGGGCAAACATACCAGTATAAGATTTACGTAAATGGATACTTTGATGAATATCAGATCCATGTTTTACTTGCAGGACAGAACCTTACAGGTGCAATACCAATAAATGAGACTTTCAACTCATCATCAAACAATGTATTCACAGTTAACATAACGTTTCCTTCAACACCCCAAACAGTTTACATTTACCTTCAGGCTGTTGGAATTGTTAACGGATCAAAACCAGCAATCGATATTACATATCTTCCAGTGAAGGTTATAAAACCCATACCCTTTATTGTAAAGGTTAAGAATCCAACAGCATACAAAATAGAGAATGTGAATGTAACATTTTACCTTGATAGATCAATGCTTGGAAATGTAACTGTTCCATCAATATCACCAAATTCAACAATCAACGTAACGTACAATTACGTTGGTATAATTTCCAATGGATCACATACTTTAACTGCAACAATAAATTCAAACGTTCTTGAATTTTCAAGCGGATCCAGAACATATTCAATTGAATTTTACTATGGTAAACCGCCAGATTACACCTGGGTATGGTACATAATAGCCTTTATTGTTATAATCATTATTTTCTTCTATTTCACCTTCAGCCAGAGCAAAAAGAGACCTTCAATTCCAAAATGGAAAAGATAAAATCATTTTCCTTTTT
The DNA here is from genome assembly GCA_031961605.1 of Thermoplasmatota archaeon. Lineage (GTDB taxonomy): Archaea > Thermoplasmatota > Thermoplasmata > Thermoplasmatales > ARK-15 > JAVRLH01. The sequence continues at coordinate 20,172 of JAVRLH010000001.1, read as the reverse complement.
GTATTTCTATTGCCTCTTTAATATCCATTTCACCTTTCAAAACCTTTAATGCAAGCTTCCTTGAAATTGTTACAATGTTATTGCTTTCAAGCCTGCTTTTCCTCTGGATTTCCTTTATTTCGCCATCACTGATCCTTGTTCGCATCCTTTTCTTTATTTCATTTCCGCTCAGAAATGCTATCTTCTTTGCCGCTTCAATGTTCCTGTTTTTAAGCTGGGTGGTATTGTTTTCATTAACCAGCTCAACTTTAAAACTATTTATCAAATTATTAATGATCCTGTTTCTGTGCGGTACATCACCGTTTCCAACTTTAACAATAACGTTTTCAGGACTGTAATGTTCTACAATTTCTCTTACTGTATTCAAAAGATCATCAATATCTGTAAACTCATAACCCTCAAGAAAAACATCATCACCGAAAACAGCAAGTCCTGTTCTCATACCCGGATCTATTCCCATCACAATCCTCTGGAACTTTTTTTTACCATACAGATAGCTCATGGCCATTCTTACAGCACTTAAAACATCATGAATGAAAATTTTTGGTTCAAAATCTATATTTTCACTTGTAAGAACAACACAGACATCCTCAGGTATTTTTTTATTCTTTATATAAACAAAATCCACTCCCCTTTTTGTAAGTTCTTCCGAAACCTCATGGTAAATTCTGAAATTTTCTGTTATTATACCAATTCTCATTCAACATACTATAAATTTACAAATATTTAAAAATTTTTGAAATATTTATATATTGATTCGCATTTTTGAAGCTATGCAAAATGAAAAACTAAGAATAGAAGGAGGATTATCACTGAACGCAAAGATTGGAATTGCAAAGATCGTTATAAATGATGCATTAGATAGGTTCAAAAGACCATTTGTTGTATGGAGCGCTGGAAAGGACAGTATGGTTGTTCTTCACCTTGTTAGGGAGGTTGTGAAGGAAAGAAATATGGAAATGCCACCCGCACTTTTCATAGATCATGGCCAGCATTACGATGAAACACTGGAAATGCTGGAAAAAGTAAGCAAAGACTGGAATTTCAAAGTTATTTTTGCAAGGAACGATGATGTACTTTCAAAGGTGAAGGATGGAAAAATATACATAAAGGATCTGAGCGATGAAAACAAAAAAGAGGCTGAAAAGATCGGTTTTGAGGGAGAATATTTAGAATATTCGCTTGATTCAGACATAGGAAACCATTTGCTCAAGACCGTTGCAATGAATGATGCAATTAGAAAGTACAGGATTGACGCACTTTTCACAGGCATAAGATGGGATGAAAATCCCGCAAGATCCTGGGAGGTTTTCATAAGTCCAAGGGAGGATCCGCCACATTTAAGGGTTCACCCAATACTCCCATTCACAGAAAGGAATGTATGGGAATATACTTTCAAATTTAACCTTCCAATACATCCCCTTTACAAGAAAGGATACAGATCAATAGATGGAAAGTTTGACTCAAAACCTGTTGACACAAGACCCGCATGGGAGCAGGATCTTGAGCATACAAAAGAGAGGGCGGGCAGGTCCCAGGACAAGGAAGGAATGATGGAAAAGCTGAGAAAACTTGGCTATATGTGATCATTTTCTCAAAAAAATTGTTATTGTGTCACCATCCATTAAAATGTGATTCAAACCAACCCTCTGCCCCGGATACTTAGCGCTTGGCCCCCATACAAGTGCATATTTGAAATTTTTTACAAAATCTTTATGTATTGCCCTGCAGACCATTTCAACAGTTGAATCCCTCCTTATCACCATGTGTTCCTCATTCTTATCCAAAGGTTTTAATTTTATTGTTATGAGATCAAGTTTTTCATAAATTTTATCTTTCAATTTTTCAATGTTTTCATCAAACTTTGCTGAAATTACAATGAAATCATACTTTTCATTCAAATACTGAAATGTTCCGGATTTAATAAATTCGGGATCCTCATCAATTTTGTTCAAAACAAATATTGCACTAACATATGACCTGTTTCCTGATAAAAAATCTATAAGATCGTTCATATCTATTCTATCCCTAATTATTACATCAGCGTTTACTATCCTGAACTCCCTTATAATTTCCTTTATTGATTCATCATCAAGATCCTGTGTAACAGTATACTGAACGTTCAAACCTCCCCTTTCTTTTTTTATTAAGCTTATGTTTGGCTTTCTTCTGTTCAACCTTATTCCTGAATCTTCAAGTATCTTTATTATTGGTGATGGATCTGGTTTATAAACATCCATAACAATCATTATCAAATCTGAAATCCTTATAACGCTGAGTAATTCCTTTCCCTTCCCTTTTCCTTCTTGTGCACCTTCAATCAAACCTGGCATATCAAGTATCTGGATTTTTGCATTTTTATGTTCCATCATGCCCGGTATTATGTTTATTGTGGTGAAATCGTAATCACCAATTTCGCTCTCTTTTTTTGTCAATTTTGTAAATAAAGTACTTTTTCCAACGCTTGGATAGCCAACAATTGAAACCATTGCATTACCCGATTTCTTAATACCCTGAACCTTACCTGAACCTTTTTTTGATGCTTCTTTCAGCTCCTTTAACCTTGCAATCTTTGCCTTTAATCTTCCGATATGATGTTCAGTAGCCTTGTTGTATTGAGTTTTCCTTATCTCTTCTTCGATTCTTTTTATCTCATCATCAATGTTCATGTTTTGTTCACATAATAACAAAAGTTTTAATAGATATTTTCATGAACTAAATTTATGGAAACACAGGATGTTGTTGATAAGGTAATAGGCGGAGTTGTTAACATCAATGTGGAAAAGATAATTCTGGACAGATACTACAACATGGAGGAAATGAAGGGCTCAGGTTCAGGATTTGTTGTTGCAAAGGATCTTATTGTAACAAACAACCATGTTACACTGAATTCAGATTATGTTAATGTGACAACAAACGATGGAAGGAGTTTTACGGGGCAAGTTCTGGATACGGATCCAACACTTGACATAGCATTCATACATGTTGAGGATCTTGATACACAACCAATGGTTCTTGGAGATTCGGATAAAATTAAGGTTGGTCAGATTGTTCTTGCAGTTGGAAACCCCCTGGGCATTCTTGGATCACCAACCGTAACCATGGGAATTGTCAGTGCAGTAAAGAGATCAATAAAATCTGAATTAGGTGTATTTGAGGATCTTATACAGACAGATGCTGCAATAAACCCAGGGAACAGTGGTGGTCCTCTTGTTAACATGAATGGTGAGGTTATTGGAATAACATCAGCCATGATACCATTTGCACATGGAATAGGTTTTGCAATTCCAATAAACAACGTTAAAAAACTTCTGGATTCTCTAAAAACTTATGGAAAGATCATAAAGCCCTATCTGGGTATTTATGGTATTACAATAAATGATTCAATATCAAACTATTATGCGCTGCCCATAAGAAATGGTGTTCTGATTACTGATGTTTCCTTAAATTCCCCAGCATACCATGCAGGTTTGAGAAGGGGAGATATAATAAGCAGTGTTAATGATAAAAATCTTGATGGAATTGATCATCTCAAATACATACTTGAAAGTGAAGGTCCTGGAAAAATTGTTGATCTAGAAATAATAAGGAGGGGAAAAAGGTTTAAAATTGAGATTGAATTGGGATCAATTGAATGATAAGCATAGTGTATGATAAAAACACATTTCTCTATTCATTCAAAAATCATCCATTCTCCTCGGAGAAAGCTGAAATAGCAAGTAAAAGAATAGTGGATGAGAAAATAGCTTATCCTATAAATGCAAAAAATTTTGGAGATGATATTCTTTACCTTTTTCACACAAAAGAATATGTGAGTTTTGTTAAAACCATGTCAGATGTTGGTTCAGGTTACCTTGATTACGGTGATACACCCGCATACAAAAATATCCATGAGCATGCCCTTTGGGTTGTTTATTCAACTTTGACAGCAATAGAAAATTCTTTAGAAAAAAATTCACTTTCAGTGAACTTGAATGGAGGTTTGCATCATGCACATAACGATCATGCATCAGGTTTCTGTGTTTACAACGATGCTGCGATTGGTTTGAAATTTCTGCTCAGCAAAAACATAAAGCCGATCCTTTACGTTGACATTGATGCACACCATGGTGATGGTGTTTTCTATTCTTTCTACGATGATCCGGATGTTTTCATAATTGATTTCCATGAGGATCCAAGAACACTTTTTCCAGGTACGGGTTTTGAGAATGAGAAAGGCACAAAGAATGCTGAAGGAACAAAAATGAATGTTATTCTGAAAGCCAACAGCGATCATTTACCCTACGAAAAAATTGAAAATTTTGCAGAAAAGGCAAGTCCAGAATTCGTAATAATGCAGGCTGGCGCTGATGGCCTTAAAAATGATCCTCTAACACACCTAATGTATCCATTGGAAGATTACATTAATGCTGTTTCACTCACCTATAAAATTGCGAGGAAATTTTCAAAAGGTAGAATGGTAATGCTTGGTGGTGGAGGTTATAATACAGAGAATGCTTCAAATGCTTACTATCTTGCATTAAAGAAAATAAAGGAGGAAATGGGATGATCCTTGGATTCATAGTTAATCCCGTTGCAGGTATGGGTGGCAGTGTTGGATTGAAGGGTACAGATAATCTTTATGAAAAAGCTTTGGATCTTGGAGCAAAAGAAATTTCACAGGAAAGGGCAGGGGAATTCATAGAAAATTCAAAGGAAATATTGAAAAATTTTGATATTTTAACTGTTTCAGGTAAAATGGGTGAAAATGTTCTAAAACAATATGGCATTAAAAATTTCAAAGTTGTTTATGAATCAAAGGAGAGGACAGATAGATTTGATACAATAGAATCTGCAAAATTAATGCTCAATTATGGTGTAAATATTTTAATATTTGTTGGAGGTGATGGAACAGCAAGGGATATTGTTGAGGCAGTTGATTCAAAAATTCCAGTCCTTGGAATACCAAGTGGTGTGAAAATGTATTCAGCTGTATTTACACCAACACCATTCTCAGCATGTGAAATTCTTAAAAAATTGATTGAAGGAAATGTATTATTTCAGGAAAGGGAGGTAATGGACATTGATGAGGAAAAGTACAGGATGAATGAATTGAATATAAAATTGTATGGCTATCTGATTGTACCTTACGTTGAAAATTTCGTTCAAAACAGCAAGGCTGAAATTTATTCAACTGAGGATGAAGAAGACAAGCAGGGTATTGCAGAATTCATAATTGATAACATGGAGGATGATGTTGTTTATATTCTCGGACCAGGAACAACAGTTAAAAAGATACAGGAATTGCTGGGTATTGAATTCACCTTGCTTGGTTTTGATGCAGTAAAAAATAAAAAGATCATAGGAAAGGATCTTAATGAAAGTGGAATACTTAAACTTCTCAATGAAAATGTAAAAATTGTCCTATCACCCATAGGCAATCAGGGTTTTATCATTGGAAGGGGAAACCTTCAATTAACTAAGGAAGTTCTTAAAAGAATAAAAAAGGAAGATATTATAATAGTTTCAACACCATTGAAACTTCAGGGTCTTAAATATTTACTTGTTGATACGGGTGACAGGTCTTTGGACATGAACTTTTCAGGCTACTACAAAGTGATCGTTGGATACGGTAGGATGAGGGTTGTTGAAGTCAAGGCAATATGATCACATTTCCTCTGGATGATCTATTCCAAGGGTTTCAAGCAAATCGCCCATTGTTTCTCTAAATGCATGAACCAATGCAAGCCTGTTTTCCCTTGTTTTCCCCTCAGATCTTAGAACGGGACATTCAGAATAGAATAAATTGAACTCGGATGCAAGATCCACGCCATACTTTGCAACTTTGTAAGGTTTTAAACTTTCAGCTGAATCTTTTAGAATTTCTGTATATTTCAAAAGAAGTTTTATAAGAGCAATCTCCCTTGGATGGTCAATATTTTCAGGGTAAAATTCTTTTTTCCATACCATTTTTTTCAGAATGCTTGATGCCCTTGCATATGAATACTGTAAGAAAGGTAATGAATCACCCTCAAAGTTTAGTGCTTCTTCCCATTTGAAAACAAGTGGCTTTTCACTCTGTATTTTTATTATGTTGAACTTTACTGCACCTATTCCTATCTTTTTTGATAATTCATCTATTTTTTCTTTATTCAGATCATTCCTCCTTTTTTCTATCTCAATCCTTGCCTTTTCAATGGATTCGTTCAGAAGATCATCGAGATAAACAACCCTTCCCCTTCTTGTACTCATTTTTCCCTCCGGCAAACTAACAAACGAATAAAATACATTTTCTATTTTTATATTTTCATCAATCTTTTTCAGAACTTTTAACAATGAATCCGCATGCGCCTTATGGTCTTCACCAAGAACATTTATTATTAAATCACCAAGCTTTCTTTTGTAAAGATGGTATGCAATATCCCTTGTGAAATAGAGTGAAGTACCATCACTTCTTGTAAGGTAGATCTTTTCATCATTTAAAGGAAAATACAGGGCACCATTTTCATCTTTTAAATATGTTTTTAATTTTTCAATAACCTCCTGTACCATTCCGTTTATTATGAACTCTGTCTCATACACAACACTGTCAAACCTTATGTCCATTTTTGCCAATGTTTCAAGAATACCATCAAGAACCTTACAAACAACAGTTCTTGAAAATTCAAGCGTTTCCTTATCTCCGGATTCTATTTTCCTCATGAGTTCATCAATCTCTTTTCCTTTTTCCTTATCTTTTTCTACAATTTCGTTTGCCATCTGGTAAAATTTCACATAAACATGATCTGTTTTTCCATCTTCATGCTTACCAAAATTTTTTACTCCCCACACAAGTGTTGAACTCTGTCTCCCGGCATCATTCACAAAATAATGTGTTTCAACATTGTAACCATACTTTTTTAGGATCCTTTTCAATGAATCACCTATTATTGGATTCCTTCCCCTTCCAACATGAAGAGGACCTGTTGGGTTCGCACTTGTGTGTTCAAGAATTACCTTCTTATTTTTCTCAGGGAATTGGAAGATTTGTTTATCTTCAGAAATTAGCTTTTGGAAATATATGTATGATAGATTTTTAAAATTAAAGTACATGTTTATGTATGGACCAACCTGTTCTATTTTCTCAATGTTTTCGATTTTAAGATTTTCAATAATGGATCTTCCAATGCTCACAGGATCCTTTTTCAATATCTTTGAAAGTTCAAAGAGCTGAAATGAAACATCTCCCATGTTCTCCGGTGGTTCAACAAGGTGTACTTTGTAATCCAAAGAATAAATTTCCTTTATTCTTTTTTCAAGTATTTCCGAAATTCTATCTTTAAATTCATCAAGTATAAACATTATTAAAATATATGAAAAGGACTAATTAAAATTTTATCTTCCATGAGTGAGAAGACCCCTTTCGTAAGGGAGGGATGAAAGCGAAATATTAATAAATATATATTAAATATATTCTGGTAAGATATTTTCAGAACAATTAAGGTAAAATTACCATACGATCAAGCACTTATAGAAACAGGGAAACAGTTTAAAGAAGCGTGCCAAATTGTCTTAAATTATGGATATGAAAAACAAAATTTTTATAAAAATAAACTAAACAAGGGAACATATAAAAAAATAAGAAAGAAAATACCAACATTACCATCAGCACTTGTACAGACTGCAAGAGATGAGGCAGCAGAAGCATTGAAACAAAGAAAATTAGATAAGAAAATACACAGAAAATCTTTTGCAGTAAGGTATGATAAAAGAACATTCAAATTCTATCCAGATTCACGTAAAATTTCATTTGTTAAAGTGAATGGTAGATTAAATTTTACAGTGGCAAATTCAACATTGATAGACAACTAGAGGGGCGAATATACAAATGCGCAGGTCATATTTGATGCGGAAATATATGCAATGATTCAGATATACATGTAAAAAGAAAATTGCAGCACTTAGGCACTCGATCCGCTCATAGAAAATTAAAAAAGGTGAGTGTTCAAAAAAGAAAGTTCGTGCTTGATACAAATCATGTTATAGCGAAGAAAATAGTAAATCTCCCTTATGACGAATTTCTCTTGAGGATCTAAAATCATCAAAGATGAGAAATAAGGGCAATGGAAGAAAATTTAACAGAAAGCTTGGCAATTGGTCACCATATCAATTGCAGAAATTCATTGAATACAAAGCAGAAGAATTAGGTAAAATATTTATGTAGATCCAAAATACACATCACTGAGATGCTCAAAATGCGACTATGTTGAGAAAAACAACAGAAATGGATCAACATTCAAATGCAAACAATGTGGTTTCGAGATACATGCTGATTTGAATGACTCAACGAGCATCAAGGTATTAGTTTAATTAATTAAGCTAATACTTATTAAAAAATTTAATAATATCAAAAATTTTTGAAACTTACAGAATATGTTACATTTTTGTTTACAAAAAATTTGCATCACTCCTTTAAATTACTTCTAAAATATATCTTTAGGGCTTATTTTACTTTTGATACAAAGTTCCCATAACTATGTTACAACATCTTACTTTACATTTTATTACCCATCCGGAGAATTCTACACTAAAATCCTGTTCACAATTTTTTTTCTTAGATTCGAGGTGCTTAGTACCTTTTATCAAAAATTCTCTAAAATCAGGGCCTGAATAAGACCTATCTTTCATACGCTCAAAAAAATGTCCATCATTTTCATCAAATAATAATTCACAATCTTTCCATGGATCAGACATATTAGATTCCACCCTAAATTATTTTTTAATCATAATGAATGTCTTTTTCAATTGCATAACTTATTGCAGTATTTAGTTCAAGTAAGAACATAGGATTCCCATAATCATCAAATCGACCTATAAGAACTTCTGCCTTGATTATAGTTGTCTTCGTTCTGATAGCAAAATAAGGTTCTGTATTTACTGTGATGTAATAATTATAAGGTTCTATTAACACGTGTAGCTTTTCAGTTATGTCTTTTCTTTCAATACTATTTAGCTCATCAGGTGTTAAAGGGTTAGAATTTGGTATACCTTATTGGCCTTTATTGACAAAAGAAACTACGTTTATTGAGTGCACAATAAATTGAGGTTTTTGGTTGATTTTTTCCTTAACCTTAAGTATTCTAACTGGAACTGTAGCAACCCTTAAAATTCCTTTAATTTTAACAGGAATTTCATCAACAGAAACTTGATATTGATTATAATCGAATTTCAGAACTCTAAATCTTCAGTGTTTTCGGGAGTAGGTATATATGATATCATTTAAATCGCACTCTCTAAAGGTATTATTTTATTTGAATACATTTTTTCATTCCTAAAATTACTTGATTGCATTAATATGATCTCAGGCTTTTCCTGTTCCACCTCTAACTTATTATTTGAAATCGTTGAGATTTTTAATTTTGAAGGATTAGATATAACTATTAAATTAGTAGCTTTGGAAATTTGATTTACAGATTGTTGATCCTCAAACGGTGTAAAATCTTCCAATGATGTTGGAACTCTCATAATTTTCTCGTAAGCTCTTTCTGTAAAATAAACTCGCATACAATGATGACAAATGTAAGCCTCAAATAACCCTATGTATGAACCATGATATAAAAAAGGTGCCTTTGATAACATCATAATTGAATGACAGTACGGGCACTCATTTATATTCAATTTTGTCATATGTAAAAATATTAGACAATACTATAAATATTTTTTGGTGTTTCCTAGCATGTAAACTAAAGGTTATGTTAATCATTTTTAGTTCACCACCGTGTATTTTCTTAAAATAAGGTAATAGTAAATCTTCATTTATGACTCTTGAACAAGATAGATAAACTTCCTTGCTTTTATCATTTCTCCCACACTCTTTTCAATGCAGGAAAGAATATTTCTACTCTCCATATTTTACTGTATTCAACAGATCCTTTCCATTCCTCTAAACCCATTTTATGGATTTCTCTTACTACCTTTGCTCTTGCCGTGATCCAATTGCTCTTGTTCTCACATTCTTACCTGGCAATATTATTAACTGATTTTACATTATTACTCACCAGATAATTGAAATTCTTTCTACTACCGTATCCTTTTTCAACAGTATATTTTTGTTTCTTCTTTGAATCTGAGTATCTCAGGCTGCTGTCAACCAGCCAATCGTTGCGGCTCAATGAATCCATGCTTACGGGTGTGGTGGAGACCAGCAGCAAACCCCATCCGTCAGGGTGGGTAGTTGACGTTTGGGAAAATTTAAGTTTTAGTTCAATTACTGAAAAATGATGAGATGTGCATTTGAGGATGAAAATGGTATTTGCCACGGCCCATACAGGGGTTTCAAATGCATAGGGGAAAAATGTAAAATTTACGGCAAATTCATTGTTCCTGAGGGTTTATGTGCGTATTACAGGGACGGATACTGTAAAAAGATGAAAACATTCAAGTGCGATGGAAAAAATATTGATTGCCCTTTCTACAGAACATATGTTGAAAATGAGGAAATTGTTTTTTTATAGATAATCTTCAATCTTCACAACATTTTCCATATTTCCTTTTAAATAGTTAAGTATGTTTCTTACACCTGACCTAACCATATCATCAAAGTAATTTTTATAAATTCCGGCCTGGTGTGGTGTCATGATCACATTATCAAGATTTTCAAATGGAAAATCCTGTTTGAATTTTTCATTCAACCTTGGATATTTCCACCATACATCAAGACATGCTTTCATTTCTCTGTTTTTTAAGAGATGGTTGTAAAATGATTCTTGATCAATTATCTTCCCCCTTGCAATGTTCACAAATATAACATTTTTCTTCATCAATTCAAGTTCCCTTTTTCCAATGAGATCCTTAGTTTCCTTTGTCAATGGTATTGAAACAACAACTATATCAGCAAGAGGCAAAAACTCATGCAAACTTTCAAGATAACCGAATTTTTCACAGTGTTCACATTTCTCAGATCTCCCAATGGCCAGAATTTCCATATCAAAGCATTTTGCTATTTTTGCAACCTCCTTACCAATGGATCCATAACCAATGATGAGAATTGTTTTACCCCTGATTGTATCGCCAGAATCTGTCTGCTCAAACAGACCATTTCTCATGTTTATTGTTCTTTTAACAATGTTTCTTGATGCAGAAAGTATCATGGCAAAAACATGCTCAGCAATAAGCCAAGATAATGCACCTGAATTTTTCAGAATAACCTTTCCCTTCAGTTTTTCGAATGGAAGATAATCCACTCCCGCAAGCAAACTCTGAACAATCTTCAGATTCTTCATCTTTCTGAATGTTTCATCATTTAGCTCATCCTCAAACCTGAATGCGAATAGTATTTCCGCATTCTCAATATCCTTATACGTTGCTTCATTTAAAAATATTACCCTACCTATATTATATTCATTGAAAATATCCCTTTTTGCATTAAAAGAAACTATCATGTCCATAGTCTTTTTGAATATTCGTTAATTATAAAAATTTATTGAAACTTGATTTTATACATTGGATTGAGAGGGCCATGACCCCTTCCTACCTCAAGGTTGTGTTCTATCGCCATTTGAAGGAAGGATCTTGCTTTTGAATATGAAACAATAGGATCATAACCCTTTGCAAGATACGATGAAATTGCTGATGATAATGTGCATCCGGATCCATGTGTGTTTTTTGTCCTTATCCTTGGATAAACAAATTTTTTGTATTCCTTTCCATCATATAGAACATCTGTAACATTCTTTCCATCCATGTGTCCTCCCTTTACAACAACAAAATTAACACCAAGCTTTTTTATTTCCTTTGCAGCAATGAACATGTCATCATCATTTTTTATTTTCAATCCCGTGATAACTTCAGCCTCAGGTATGTTCGGTGTAACAAAAAATGAAATGGGAATAAGATCTTTTATCAAGCTTTCCACTGCATCCTCCCTCAACAACCTTGACCCTGACTTTGAAACCATAACAGGATCAACAACCATGCTCAATGAATGTTTTTTTATACTTTTTGAAACAATTTCAATTATATTTGCATTGCTTAGCATGCCTGTTTTACCATACTTTATTGGTATGTCTGAAAGGACTGTATCTATCTGCAATTCAACCATCTCTGGTGGTATATCATGAATGCCCCTTACCTCGTATGAATTCTGTGCGGTTACTGATGTTATAACTGTTGCACAGTAAACACCAAGCATTGTGCATGTTTTCAGATCCTCCTGTATTCCAGCACCTGCTATTGAATCCGATCCTGCTATTGTTATTGCAAAATTCATTCAAACCACCTTCTCTGAAATTCTTTTGCAGTGCTCAAAGGATCCTTTGATGCAAGAATACCTGAAATTACAGCAATTCCATGAATTTTGTATTTTTTGAATATATCAACATGCTCCATCTTAATCCCGCCTATTGCAAATATTGGTACTTTTGATATTTTCACTATCCTTTCAAATTCTTCAAGACCTATTACCTCACTGTCCGCCTTGGTTCCTGTTGGAAAAATTGATCCAACACCAAGGTAAGTTGCACCATTCTCCTGTGCTTCAATAGCCTCCCTAACATTCCTTGCAGAAATTCCAATTATTTTATTTCCGAAGAATTTTTTTGCTATCTGTATTGGCATATCATCCTGTCCAAGATGGACACCATCCGCATCAGCAGCAAATGCTATATCAAGCCTATCGTTTACTATGAAAATAGCATCATATTTTTTGCATAGATCCTTTATTTCCATGGCTTCTTCATACATTTTTCTTGTTGATGCCTTTTTTTCCCTGTACTGTATTATTTTAATTCCAGCATCAAGGAGAATCTTTGCAGTTTCAATATGATCCATTCCAAATTCGTTTGATGTTATACCATAGATTCCTCTTGGCATTTCAATCATAGAAAACGCACCCTTGCAAGTTTATACTTTTCTTCATCCATATTATATATTTCATCCATTAGTATTTCCCTAAACGATCCAGGGCCATTCGATTTTTTCTCTGCAATTTCTCCTGCAATGTTGAACGTAACAAGACCATCAATGCTTGCCCTGAATGGATCTTTAAACGTACCAAGAAATGATGAAATAACGGATCCAACCATACAGCCCGAACCTGTTATGTACTGGAAAAATTCTGAACCGTTTTCCACAAGTGCTTTTCTTTTACCATCAGAAATTACATCAATCTTTCCAGTTATAACAGCCGTTAGGTCAAATTTTTGTGCAAGAATATCTGCAGTATTAATATCCGCGCTTACAAGTGAATCAACACCCTTTACACCACCCTCTTTTCCAGAAAGGGCTAACATTTCACCTCCATTGCCCTTTAAAATTGATACTGGAAAATTTTCGAGCATTGAAAATGTTGTTTCAGTTCTCAGTTTTGAGGCTCCAGCACCAACTGGATCGAGAAGGACTGGAACATTGTATTTTTCTGCTATTTTTCCAGCCTCTTTCATTGACTCTATCCATTGCCTGTCAAGTGTTCCTATGTTAATATACAGAACAGATGCAATCTTTATGAGATCCTCAAGTTCTTCAATCGCATGAGCCATTATTGGCGATGCACCAAGTGCAAGTGTTATGTTTGCACTGTCGTTCATAACAACATAATTTGTTATATGGTGAACCAATGGCTTTCTTTTTTTTATTTCAAGAAGATCATCATAATAGTTCATTCTTTCACATCCATCAATTTTGTAACAATATTTATTACATCCTTTGGATCCTTACCAAATATGTATATCGTTGGTTCAATGCCGAACGATCCTTCATCGATTATTGCATCATAATCAAAATCAATGTTTTTTACAAAATTTTCAATTTCCCTGGACTTTTCCCTATCAAATTCTACAAGTTGGAGGTCAATATTTTTCATTTTTTCCTCAAATCTTTTATCATACCTTATGTTCATCACACACCTTTTTCCTTTTATCCCAGAATTTAAAAGAATTTTTGATAGATGTGTGCTAGCACCGAATTCAGGATCCCCAAAATATATGATTTTACCCCTGAAGGATGATATCCTTCCTGGGAATGCCGCTATGTCCATAAGATCCTTTGGATCTGGCAAAGAGTATGCAATGTTTGTTCTTACCTGCGGAATTATTTCATCAACGTTGTATTTTGAAAGTATTGAAACAGCATCCTTAAGCTCCTTAATAACCTTGCTCTTTTCAATGTTTCTCTCAGGGCTGTAAAGATAGGAACATAATGAACAGTTTTCAATACTATGAAAATTGCAGAATTCAAGTGATTTTCTTATTTTCATACAGTGTTCGCAGAAAAGTTCAGTGTTCTCTATTTCACTGTAGTTTTGAATTATTCTATCAGATAATTCCTGGCTTATATTTTCAGCAAATTTATCAAGTAATGAATTATTATCCATAGAAAGGTATCTGCTTACCATTCCCTGTGAAATCCTCAATTTTTTTGCTATATCATTCTCCTTCATACCCCTTGCCTTTAATTTTTTTGATACCCTTTTCCTTACTTCAGGTATTAAAAATTCGTTCACTGACACGCATGGTGGATACATATTAATTAGTAATATTTTTTCATATAAAATTTTTCTGTTAATTTAAATTTTTCAATGATAATCTTTAAATAATATTCATTAATAATAGAAAATATGCAAATGGAAAGTGCAAAGAAAGGCATTCCGACGGATGAAATTTTATACATCTCAAAAAAAGAGGGTGTTGATAAAGAAAAAATTATGAGGAATATTGCTTCAGGCAAAGTGGTTATCCTTAAAAACATGTTACATAAAATAGATCCTGTTGGAATCGGCAATTGTTTAAGAGTAAAGATAAACGTTAACATTGGTACGAGCCTTGACCATGATATTCCAGAAGAAGAAATTGAGAAATTCAGGAGGATTGAAAACATAGCTGATACGGTCATGGATCTCAGCACAAGTTTAAATCTTAAGAAAGTTAGGAATGAAATAATGAAAATTTCAAAAATTCCTGTTGGGACGGTGCCTATCTACGAAACAGGTGTTAAAATGCTTATGCAAAATAAAGCGATAGTTGAAATGGATGAGGATACAATTTTCAAAACAATAGAGGAACATTTGAAGGAAGGTATAGATTTCATAACCGTTCATGCTGGAATAACAAAGGATCTTGTTGAAAGGATGAAAATTAATAAAAGGACTGTTGGTATTGTTAGCAGGGGAGGTACATTCCTTGCATCCTGGATGCTTTACCACAAAAAAGAGAATCCTCTTTTTAAGGATTTTGAATATTTACTGGATATAGCAAAGGAATACGATGCTGTTCTAAGTTTGGGTGATGCTTTAAGACCGGGTGGTTTGCCAGATTCAGGTGATGAATACCAGATGAGTGAATTATTAAACATATCAAGGCTACTTAAATTTGCAAGGAATAAAAATGTACAGACAATGGTTGAAGGACCTGGTCATGTTCCAATAGATCAGATTGAAACTCATATAAAAATTGAGAAAATTTTAACTGATGGTGCACCATTTTATGTCCTCGGACCCCTTGTTACGGATATCGCATCTGGCTACGATCATATAAATGCAGCAATAGGAGGTGCAATTGCTGCACTTTATGGTGCAGATTTCTTATGTTATGTTACACCTGCTGAACATCTTGCCCTTCCAAACCCTGAGGAGGTTTATCAGGGTGCAATTGCAATGAAAATTGCAGCACATACTGTTAATTTAACAAAATTCAGCGATGATTATGAAATGGATAGATTGATGAGCGAGGCGAGGGGAAGGCTCGACTGGACAACACAGCTTAATTTATCAATTGATAAGGAAAATGCCATAAGAATAAGAAAATCCAGGTATCCAAAGGAGGAAAAGGTATGTACAATGTGCGGAGAACTTTGTGCAATAAAAATGCTTGAAAAGTACCTTTCTGGTTAATTTATACTCCAACATTTTTTCTTTCAATCTTTTTGTATTCCTCCCTTTTTACAATATTTTTTGGTCTCTCTCCATCAATGAATCTTTTTATGTTCAGGAACGCTTCCCTGAATGCAATTTCCATGATCTCTCCAGATTTTCCACCAGCAATATGGGGCGTGAGAATTGCATTCTCTATGTTTGTATCCTTCACATCCGGTTCATCCCACCAAACATCTGAAAGGTACATTATATCCTTTCTTTCCTTCAATATTCTCAATAGATCTTCCTTTACAACAATCTCAGCCCTTGCAACGTTAACAAGTATACCATCCTTCTTGATTCTTTTAAGTATTTCATAGTTGAAAATATTTTCAGTGTGTTTTGTTAAGGGAATTGAAATTAAAACAATATCAGATTTTTCAACAACATTAACAAGATCCTTTAGTTCATAAGTTTCATCAGAATTTTCATCACCTTTATCCCTTGTTATTGCAATAACATTCATGTCGAATGCCTTTGCTATTATTGCAACCCTTCTTCCAATACCACCATAACCAACAATTCCTATATTTTTTTTGTACAATAATTTTGTTGTTTCAGGATTGAAAATACCCGCTTTCATTTCACCATTCCTTTCAATTATCTTCTTCATGGCACAGAGTATCAAAGAAAATACATGTTCAGCAACGGAAATAGCATATGCTCCTGCATTGCTACATACAATCGTTTCCTTTTTTGTTCTTTCAAGATTTAGATGATCAACACCTGCAGAAATAGTCTGTATCATTTTCACATTTTCATCGGAAGGAAAAGGTTCATTAAGGATTAAGAAAATTTCTGCGGTACCCTTTTCAGGGTACCATATTATGTTTTTTCCAAGTATCTCTTCCCCTATCCTTCTATATTTTTCTTCAACAGGAAAGGTAACTAGGACTTTTATTGTTAATCACCCTTCCTTTTTCTCTTCCTTCTTTGTTTCAGTTCCACCAATTCCCTCTACAACTTCCCTCAATCCAACTATACCATAAGGGCTAATAGCTCCTGGTCCCGCGGGCATAAGATTAGTAGGTATAAGCATTAGTGTGCCTTTTCCCTGAAGCCCCAGTTCATAGAGTATATTCATCCATCTGAGCTCAAGACCAAACTTACTTTTCTCATACAAACTGGCAGCTTCAATCATCTTGTTTGCTGCCTCGTATTCAGCGAGGGCGAGCGTCACTCTTGCCCTTCTTTCTCTCTCTGCCGCTGCCTGTCTTGCCATTGCTTCCTGAAGCGCCTGGGGAATTAGTATATCTCTTATTTCCACTGCTGTTACCTTTATTCCCCATGTTTCAGTTTTGCTATCAATAATGTTTCTGGCATTTGCACCAATCTTTTCCCTTTCAGCAAGTAACTCATCGAGTGTAACTCCACCTATCACTTCCCTCAATGTTGTCTGGGCTGCAAGTGTTGTTGCAATCATATAATCCTCAACGTTAAGAACAACCTTTTGAAGATCAACAGGCTGGAAATACATAACAGCATCAACGTTCACTGGAACATTATCCTTTGTTAATGTTTGTTCAGTTTTGAACGCCTGGGTTTGCAGCCTTGTTGAAATAATGAATGGAACCTTACCTATAATTGGAACAATGTAAACAATTCCTGGACCCTTAAATCCCCTAAACCTTCCAAGGACAAGGTATGGTGCCCTCTCCCATTCCCTGTATATCCTTATGCCTGAAAGGAAGAATATTAGAACTATAAATACCAGAATTCCTAAACCAATTGCTGTTGCAACATCCATAATATCACCGATCATATAATTTCTTACGTATTAATTAATCTTTCTCACTTTTAACTGCAGGTTTTCAAAACCTGTTACAATTACCTTTTCACCCTTTAAACAGCTTGATCTATCCTCCATAACAGCCTTCCATATTATGCCTTCAACTTTTATTTCACCAGCAGGATTCAAATCGCTTGTTACCGTACCAATTTTACCGACCATGGCCTCAGGTCCAGCAAGTGGTTTGGTTTCCATTGTTGTAAATATTTTTCTTACATAGTAGAAAAGAAGGAATGACCCAACGGCAAGTAAACCATAAATAGAAAATGGAATAATGTCAAAGGACTGATAATTTGTGTATATAAGCATGGCTATTGCATAAAACATGAGAATAAGGATCAGAATGTCAACAATCTTAAGCAAAAATATAACAATGTTTCTTCCATTAATTTCCATCATTCTCCTCCTCCACAATCAAAACCAGACCCTCCCTTTCAACAACCTTTACCTTTTTCCCTGCTTTTATAACTTGGCCAGATTTTGACCTTGCCCTCCATATTATTCCATTCACCCTGATCTCACCCTCTGGTGAGAGATCACTCACAACAAAACCAGATTTACCAATTATCGTTTCTGGCCCTGTCTTTGGTGCTGTTCTTAAAGCTTTTCTAATCCAGTTTAGGTAATATGCACCTACAAATGCAACAATTCCTTCACCTGTGAAAACAAGATAGGAGGAGAGGGAAAATGGACCGGGGGAATAACTTACACCGGACGCAAGAAGCCATGTTGCAAATATGGCAAGTAAAACACCCACAATAAGGAATATACCATGTGAAACCTTTATTTCAGCTATTATTAAACCAGCAGCTATTATGAAAAGAATAATTGCAACAGCATTACCGCTTATCAATTCCGATCCCCAGAATCCAAGTAAAAGTGATATTACACCAACTATTGTTAATAGAACTGTTGCATGGTAAAGATCAAGAAGGATTGCAATTATACCAAGAGTGATGAGAAGACCATCAACTGTTGCATTGCTTATAAAGCTAACAAATTGATCATAAAAAGATGGGTTCTCATAAATAATGCCTGCATTTGTTAGATTTAACCTTGCAAGTAAATTTGAGAGAGAGTCTGAAAGACCGTTTATAACATTCAATCCATATGCCTGCTGTGCAGTATATGCAACATTGTTCTCAACCATGGGAATAACTGCTGAAACATTCCTGTTATGTTCCTGGGCAAGAGATTCCATCAGAGCAAGGGAAGCATTAACAACATGCTGTGTTTCCGAGGTGTTTGATGGTACGCCTTCAATGTATGGTGTTGATGGACCTATGAATGTTCCATTTGCCATGAAGATATAATCGGATGCCATGGCAATGTAGGATCCTGCGGATGCTGCCATACCACCCACAGGAACATAAGTTATTACTGTAATATTTTTTTCAGCCTGCTGGATTAAACTTACTATGGATAACATGGAATCCATTAATCCACCTGGCGTGTTCATTTCTATTATAACGTAATGTATATTATTAGATAATGCATAATTAAAGCTCCTCTGAAAAAGGGATACGGCACCCGGATCCACACTCATATTGAAATTTATAACCATTACCTGCTGTGCATTCTGTGAATTACCGCTCACGCTTAAAATTAAAATTGTTGCGAATAGAGCTGTTATAAACAAGACACTTATCCTCATCAATTTTTTAAATAACATTTCCTATTATTAAATCTATTGATTAAGGAAATAGTATATTGAATAAACAAAAACAAATACGATTATCCATGAAATGATAACACTTTCAACACTGTATATACCAAATATCAGACCAGATGAACCAAGAACAATTACAAGCATTAAAGATCCGAAAGATTTTGATCCAAAAAAGGGAAAGATTGTTTTGATTTTGAGCTTTGCAACAACGTAACCAATTATTGTATATCCAAGCAAAACAAGGAAAACGGATAAAGGCAAATTTGTACCTGCAAGAAGGACCAGGAAGCTCATTATGTTGAAAAGAATGCTTGTGTATGTTACTCTTTTTTCATAGAGTATACCGTAAAGTATAACTACGATTGCAGATGCAATTGCCGCCTGCTGTGTTGTTAAGATTATCATTAAAAAAATTAAAGTTTTTTAATGAATTCTTTCAGTGTACTGTCCCGAAATCCTTGACTATAAAAAGCCCATACCCAAATATGGGTCCTCCAAAGCTGAACAAACGCAAGATAAACTACATTATCAGAGCGAAAAGAAAAGGACAGAGCTACAAGCAGATTGCAAGGGATCTGAAAATAAGCGTATCAACTGTGAAAAGGGTATGGATCCACTGGTTAAATTATGGAGAACCAATAGAAATCAAAAGGAGTGGTAGAAAAATGTTAAACATTGATGACAATATTGAGAAAATAATACTTTCTGTTCATAATGAACAGAAATTAGGAGCTGTTAGGCTTGAAAAGATAATTGAATCTGAATATGGTATTCATATTCCACATAATAGAATCCATAGAATTTTGTTGAAAAATGGAAAGGCCAGAGAAGAGATAAACAAGAAAAAGAGGA